>NZ_JBIBHU010000017.1:0-208491 GCF_042957205.1 Kitasatospora sp. NPDC008115
CGCCCGGTTACATTCCGAACCCGGAAGCTAAGCCTCACAGCGCCGATGGTACTGCAGGGGGGACCCTGTGGGAGAGTAGGACGCCGCCGAACAATCATTCACAAACAGGCCCCCATCCCTTCGGATGGAGGCCTGTTTGCTTTGTCCCACCTTGTTCTGACAGGCAGACAGGGGGGGATCGCGTGTGATTCTTGTCATGCGCGATAGGGCGGGACCGCTTCGGTTCGGGGGGTGGGGCCCAGTTAGCATGTGAATACCCTCCTAGCTCGAAAGATGGACTTGTGACTGTCAACGACGACGTGTTCACGGACTGGAAGAACCGCGAGGAGATCGCGGAGTCGATGATCCCGATCATCGGCCGACTGCACCGGGAGCGGGACGTTACCGTCCTGCTGTACAGCCGTTCCCTGGTGAACAAGTCGGTGGTCAGCATCCTGAAGACCCACCGGTTCGCCCGCCAGATCGCCGGTGAGGAGCTCTCGGTCACCGAGACGCTGCCGTTCCTTCAGGCGCTGACCACGCTGGATCTCGGCCCCTCCCAGATCGACCTCGGCATGCTCGCCGCCACCTACCGCGCCGACAGCCGCGGCCTCTCGGTGGAGCAGTTCACCGCCGAGGCCGTCGCCGGCGCCACGGGTGCCAACAAGATCGAGCGCCGCGAGTCGCCGCGTGACGTCGTCCTCTACGGCTTCGGCCGGATCGGCCGCCTGGTCGCCCGTCTGCTGATCGAGAAGGCCGGCTCCGGCAACGGCCTGCGCCTGCGTGCCATCGTCGTCCGTGGCGGTGGCGACCAGGACATCGTGAAGCGTGCCTCGCTGCTGCGTCGTGACTCCATCCACGGCCAGTTCCAGGGCACCATCACCGTCGACGAGGCGAACAGCACCATCGTCGCCAACGGCACCGAGATCAAGGTGATCTACGCCAACGACCCGTCCGAGGTCGACTACACGGCGTACGGCATCCGGGATGCCATCCTCATCGACAACACGGGCAAGTGGCGGGACCGCGAGGGCCTCTCGAAGCACCTCCGCCCCGGCATCGAGAAGGTCGTCCTGACGGCCCCGGGCAAGGGCGACGTGCCCAACATCGTGCACGGCGTCAACCACGACACCATCAAGCCGGACGAGCAGGTCATCTCCTGTGCCTCCTGCACCACCAACGCGATCGTCCCGCCGCTGAAGGCGATGGAGGACGAGTACGGCGTGCTCCGCGGCCACGTGGAGACCGTCCACTCGTTCACCAACGACCAGAACCTGCTGGACAACTACCACAAGGCCGACCGCCGCGGCCGCTCGGCACCGCTGAACATGGTGATCACCGAGACCGGTGCCGCCTCGGCCGTCGCCAAGGCCCTGCCGGACCTCAAGGCGAAGATCACCGGCAGCTCCATCCGGGTGCCCGTGCCGGACGTCTCGATCGCCATCCTGAACCTCCAGCTGGCCCGCGAGACCACCCGCGAGGAGGTCCTCGACTACCTCCGCAACGTGTCGCTGACCTCGTCGCTGAAGCGCCAGATCGACTTCACCACCGCCCCCGACGCGGTGTCGAACGACTTCATCGGCTCCCGCCACGCGTCGATCGTCGACGCCGGCGCCACCAAGGTCGAGGGCGACAACGCCATCCTCTACCTGTGGTACGACAACGAGTTCGGCTACTCCTGCCAGGTCATCCGGGTCGTCCAGCACGTCTCGGGCGTCGAGTACCCGACGTACCCGATCGCGGCGGTCTGATCCGCGGAACGCCGTACGCCAGCACGTCACACGCCTGTGGGGCGGCAACCGATTACCGGTTGCCGCCCCACGGCACGAGGGACCCCGACAAGGACGAGCCCTGCAGAGGATGGAGTCCGTCTGTGCTCAGCTGTTGAGTGTGCAGAGCGTCCGATGGTAGCGGAGATACTCCTGGTCGACGGGGTGGTCGGGATGACGGTTGAGCGGACCTATCGATTCGTTGGTTCGGGACTCCCTCACCACGCCGTCCTCGTCGACGTAGATCTCCAGGCCGTCGAAGAGCACGTGATGGTTGGGACAGAGACACAGCAGGTTGTGAAGTTCGTCGGGGCCATCGTGCGGCTTCCCGAGCCCGCGGATGTGGGCTGCCTGGTTGTAGGGATTGCCTCGGTACTGCAGTTGGATCCCGCATATCTGGCACCGGTGGTGGTGGATCTTCTTGACCCCTGCCGCCAGCGCCTCGTCCCGGACGATCCGGGAGGAGTTCGTATTCCTTCGCCCGGCCGCGCCGGTGGCACGCTTCACCTCGGGAACGTCCTGCGGGGACCCTTGCTCGGGTGGCCCCAACAGACCGTCCGCGGTGGTGTAACCAGACAACCCCAGGCGGTCGAGCAGGGTATGAAAATCGACGCCGCTGAAGTAGCGATTGCGCAGTTCGACGAGAGCCTTGAGACGTGTCACGGGCTCTCTGAGCAGTACGGCAGCGTCATGGGCCACGCCGGCGAGTGGCTGGATCGTGTTGAAGACGCTGACCTGGGGCATCGGTCCGGGGTTCTCGGGTATACCGTGCACCTCCCAGAGCGGGCTCGCCCTGAGGTGCCAGAACGGGTACTCGGGAGTGACCTTGGAACCGGGGAGCCCGAACTCGGCCAGCAGCTTGCCGACCTCGGACCGGAAAAGGGTCCACGGAGCCAGGCGGGGCTCGCCGGCGGCGATCCGTGCAATCGTCCAGGCGAGGGCCAGTGGTTGGTGGCGGCTGGGGGAGCTGCCCTGGTAGTTGGTCCTGAGCGTGCCGAGCTGCTGAAGCAGATCGCGCTCGAGGAGGGAGGGAGAAGAGGGCGGCGCGCACGAAAGGCCGGCGATCGCTGAGGAAGACCTGGGTGGCAGCATGTGGGCCACGCGCTCGTACTGCTTGGCAGACCGCAGGGTGAGGCTCCACAGCGGGTACCGCGCGTCGAGTGAGGCCAGCACTTCTTCGGCCGGAACCGGAGCCTCGAACTCCTCGACGTCCGCGAGCAGCATGATGTGCTGCCAGGGCGCCCCCTGTTCGTCGGCGCCCCAGACGGCCTCGGCGAGAGCGGGGTTGTCGAGGAGGTGGATGATCCGCGCCCGGCCGATGAAGTTGTACCTGGTGTAGAAGAGGAGATCGTCGCCCACACGACGGTTGCGGATGGCCTTGGCCTTCTCGTCGTTGGTCCGGCGGGGAGTTGTGGAGCCCCAGAGGCGCGCGATCCCGTCGGGGAACAGCGCTTCGAAGGTGTCGGCGTCTGCGCCGAGCACCGACCGGAGTTCGGTGAGCGGGACTCCCTTGCGTACGGACTTGGTGAAGTTCTTCGCCCCGTGCGCGCCGCCTTGTGCTTGCAGAACCACCTGCGCCTGGCCAGGCCCCGGGGTGTCAGGAACCGCCTGTCGAGCCTCCACGGTGAAGCCCAGTGCACGCAGGCAGGCGATCACCGCCTGCGCATCCATGGCGGGCCCCTCCGGGAGCAGCGGATCCCCGGTGGCGTACCGGTGCGCGGCGGCCACCACGGCCTGCGCGTCGTGGCGGTGTCCGTTCAGCACCAGGTCGTACTGTGCGCTGTGTTCGAGGTCGTGAAGTCTGCGGAAGCCGTTGCTTCCCACCTGCTCGGAGTCGGAAGCAGCAGCCAGCACCGCCGGACGGGAGATATCCGCAAGACTCATGTGGCGAGAATAGTATGAGCATCTGACAAGGCGACCGGGTGCTTGAGTGGGTCCGGGACGAAGGTCTGCTGATCATCTTCAGACGCCGCTTATCGCCGGTCTTGCTCTCGCTGGCGAGTTAGCGGACGTGCTTCCGCCCGTGCACCTCGGCGGCCGCCATGCCACCGCCATCAGCTGCTCGGGCAGTTTGACCTCCCGGGCGAGCAACTGGCCCGCCGCATCGGCGCCCGAAGCAGGGCCGGCTCAAGTGGAGGCAGTCGATGAGCTTTCCTCGACGGTCCCCATGAAGAGGCACCCGTGCTGAGCCACAACCAGTACTCGAGCCGGACCTCGACGCCACAGAGGCCAGTAGCGCAGGCAAGCGGCCAGGCAACGGCAGGCGTGATCCGGCTCAGGAACGCGCGACGTGTATGCGCGTGGGCTCAGCCAGTGCGGCGGCTGCTCCCGCGAAGTCCGCCAGACGTGCCGCGACCGTGGCGACGGCGAGCCGCTCCGGCAGGGCAGCCGAGAACTTCAGACCCTTGACGGCTCGCCTGTCCACATCCGGGAACACCAGACCGTCCCCTGCGCCCGCGCGGGCCCGGTGCCACATCTCCGCGGTCAGATCCTCCCGGAGCCGCACGTAGCGGTCGGTCGGGCGCTGCACTGGGTCGGCGATCGACGACAGGGTTGCTGCGAGCGTCGAGTTCGCCCGGAACCCTGCCCATGTCCACCAGCGCACGTCGTTCCCGAAGCGGGTGACCAGATTGCCGGCAGGGTGCGCACTGTCGGGTGCCTCGCCCTCGCGTATCTCCTGGAGTCGGGCCTGAGCCCGTCGTGTGAGGGCCACCGGAGGATTCTCTCCCAGTAGTACCTCACGCATCGACCGGGTCAGGTCGTACGAGAGGCCCGCGATGCCGCTGCCGGACCACTTGGCTATGCCGCCGCCGTCGGTGGGCTCCACAAAAGCCCGACGTCTGGACCAGTCGATGAAGGTGACCTGCCAGCTGCGCCCGCCGAGCAGGAGTCGGCGAGGACCGGGTCGCTCCTCGGTGAGGACCGAGGGGTCGGTTTGGCCGATCTCCGTGCGTCCCGACAGGACGGTGAACTGGGGCGGGGCCGTGAACGAGGCGGTCAGTTCGATGAAGTGACGGCGACCGAAGCGCTGTTCCGCCTCCGGACCGATGAAGAGCAGGCCGTTGTCGTCATCGAGAAAACCTTCACCGACCAGATGGCGGATGATCGGCTCGCCCGAGCGGTCGAAGGGCGCGAGCCCGTTCCACTCCAGATTCCAGAGGTGGTTCCCGAGGGAGTGTTCCTGCAATGTCACGGCGAGGATCTGCTGGGCGACGAGGTGTCGGGGCTCGGGCGGTGGGGTGACGGCCTCGACCCAGCCGTGCCCCCACAGGAGCAGGAGGCCGGCGGCCTGAAGCAGGGTCTCGCTCTCCGTCGCCAGGAACAGACAGTTGCGCACGCTACCGGCGCGCCGGCCGGTGCGTCCGATGCGCTGGAGGAACGAGGCGACGGTCCGAGGCGCGTCGATCTGGATGACACGGTCGAGGTCGCCGACGTCGATGCCGAGTTCAAGGGTGGAGGTGGAGACGATGACGCAGTCGCGCGCCTCGGCGAAGGCCTGCTCGGAGCGGGCCCGTTCCTCGGCGGACAGTGAGGCGTGGGAGAGGAAGGTCGTGACTTCGCGGGCTCGGAGTGCGGCTCCGAGTTGTTCCACCTGCCGACGGGAGTCACAGAAGACCAGGCGCTTCTCGCCGCGGTGGAGAGAGGCGATCAGCTTCGCGGCGTTCTCCAGCGAACCGACGTAATCGAGCTCGACCTCGCCGGCAGGCCGGGTACCCGGGGGGAGCGTGGTGACGTCGGGTGCTACGACGCGGCTGGCGCGGGTGTTGGCATTCGAGCCTTGTAGCCAGCTGAGCAGCTGCTGCGGATTACCGACCGTCGCGGAGAGACCGATGCGTTGGATGGGACGGCCGCTGACGCGCTGCAGCCTCTCCAGGACGGCAAGCAGGTGCCATCCGCGGTCGTCTCCCGCGAAGGCGTGCACCTCGTCCACCACGACCGCGCGAACGTTTGAGAGCAGCTGGGAATGATCGGTCTTGATCCCGATGAGCATCGCCTCGAGCGATTCAGGGGTTGTGAGGAGGATGTCCGGAGGATCGGTCCGGATCCGCCGTCGCTGCGACTCCGTGGTGTCGCCGTGCCACAGCGCGGCTCGTCGTCCGATCCACTGGGCATAGGAGTCGACGCGGGTGACGAGGTTGTTGAGCAGGGCCTTGAGCGGGCACAGGTACAACACCGAGACGCCCGTCCAGCGCTGCTCCGCCATCGCGGAGAGCATCGGAAAGCAGGCGGCTTCGGTCTTGCCACCGGCTGTCGGGGCCAGTAGGACAGCGTCCTCGCCGTCCATCAGAGGGCTGATCGAGGCCCGCTGGAGCGGTCGGAGATCGGGCCACCCCAGGGTGTTGACGATGTGGTGCAGGACCACCGGGTCGAGCCGGTCGAGCGGGTCGGCGGCGCCGGCGTCGCCCTGGGAGGTGCTCGCGGAGTCGACCATCAGAGGTCCAGGTCGATATCGTCTGCCGAGCCGGCGGCGAGGTTCCGCTCCGTGGCAGTGAGTTCCTGGTCCGAGACCGTCAACCGGTAGTGCTGCCGGGGGTCGAACTCGTCGAACTGGTCGATTCGGTCCAGCACGTCCCCGACCAGCTTCTTCAGGAAGAGCCTCGGCGCTACGCCTACCTTTCCACCGAGCGCACCGCCGACGGCGTCCGCCAGGTCGGCGATGTAGGCGTCGTCGGCCAGCGATCTGATCCGGCCGGAGGAGCCGGCGCCGTCGGCGTAGAGGTCGCGGATCGTCGACCCGAGCCCGATGAGGGAGTCACGGGTGAACCCAGGGAGGCGGAGCTGGACGGCACGCGGGTTGTCGAACCGTGGGTCGGTGGTGAAGTCGGTGGCGAGGCGCTGGGCGAGCGGGGCGAGGCGCTGGACACCCTGCTGGCCGTCGTAGAACGCCGGCGTGCCGGTGATCACCAGGTAGAGGCCGGGGAAGCGGCCCGAGTGAACCTCGTCGATCAGCTGGCGCAGCGCGTTGAGTGCCTTGTCGCGGGCATCGGACCGGACCCGCTGGAGGGTCTCGACCTCGTCGAGGACGAGGAACAGCCCCGCATGGCCGGAGTCCCGGAGCACGGTGAGCAGACCCTGGAGGAACCCGAGCGCCCCGAAGTGGTCGAGGTCGCCACGAACCCCGGCGGACCGGCGCGCGGCGGCGGCGACGTTCGGCTGCCCGCCCAGCCAGGCGAGTACGGCCGCGGCCGTGGTCTCGTCGCCGGATGTGAGGGCGGCCCGGTAGCCGCGCAGGGCGGCGGCGAACGAGGGAGCGTGCCGGGACACCTCGCTCAGCCGGGCGGCCAGCAGCCGCTCCACCTCCTCGGGGAGCTGCTCCTCGGAGCAGCCGGCTGCGAGGGCGTCCTCCTCGAGCGCGTAGAACCAGCTGTCCACCACCGGGCGCAGCGCGCTCGGCGGGAAACTGGAGGTGCCCAGCCGTTCCGTCAGCCGGCGGTAGACCGTCTCCAGCTTGTGGAGCGGGGTCTCGGTCTCGGAGATCTGGATCTCGGCGACGGCGAAGTTCCGGCGTTTGGCGCGCTCGCTGAGCCACCGGGTGAAGAACGTTTTGCCGGACCCGTACTCACCGCGGACGGCCTTGAAAACCGACGCGCCGGAGACGACGGCATCCAGCTCGGCGTCGAGCGCGGACTCGAACCGTCCCAGCCCCGTGGCCAGCAGATCGAGCCCGTTCTCGGGCACCGCACCGCGGCGCAGCGCGTCGATGACGTCGCGTCGGCGGGCGGCACTGACGGTCACGGACCGGGAGGTTCCTTCGGCACTCACGCGGAAAGTCTCCCATTCACCGGGCGGGTGTGATCACTGTTGTCCGGGCGCCGGGACCGATCGGGCCCCGGCGCCGGTTCAGCGCAGGTCGAACTGGATGCACAGGAGATCCGTGTCGAGCCGAAGGGTGCGGCCGTCCGGAAGGGTCTCGAGCACTTGGATGCTGTCGTAGTTGAGCAATTGCCGCAGCACGGCGGCGAAACCGTCGGCGCGGACGGCGAGCTCGCCGATCCGCTGAGCCAGGGCGGTCACGGGCAGCGTGCCGCCTGCGTCCAGCAGCGCCCGCAGAGCCTTCTCGACCTTGACCAGATCGGGTTTGCGAGCGAGGAGATCGACCTGGTCCCGGAAGGTCTGGGAGCTCAGCAGCTTGCCGACCATGGCGTCCTGGGGAGAGAGCAGCTTCGGAGTCAGCAACGCGTCGCCGTCGTCCACGGCGGGCTCGATCGCGACCTCGAAGAGAGCCTCGTGGCCCGGTGCCACCGGCTTGGACGGTCGAGTCGCCTTGGCGGGCTTCTTCGGGACAGTCACCGGGATCGGCTCGGGGGTGGGAACGCCAGGGGTGAGGGACCACCAAGAGGGCTCGGGGCTGCCGAGTTCGCGCCAGCCCTTCGGCGGGGTGGCCCCGAACGGCAGGAGGGCGAGCAGAGGGATGGCGACCTCTGCCAGCGAGGCTCCACCGTGGTACCCCGCCTTGAGGGCCGTGTACCGGGAGTCGGAGTCCCACAGGGCGACGATCTCGTTGCCGGTCTGCGGGGAGACGACGCGCGGTCCCGAGAGCGTGATCTCGGTGTCACCGAGCGCCCCGCCAGGGGCCCGGTGTCGGGCCGAGAGCGGGGTGTCCCGATCCACCTTCACACCACCGCGGTCGACGACGTGTCCGTGGTCGCTGGTCAGAATGACCGCACGGCCCTGGGCAGCGGCGACTCGTAGGAGATCCTGCAGACCCCCTATCTGGGACAGCCGCCAGGATCCGTCGCCGTGCTTCTGCTCCTTGGCGAGCCGGTCGTCGACGGTGTTCAGTACGACTGCGACGTGAGTGTCGCCGGCCAGCGCTTCGGAGAGCTCAGAGCCGAAGACCGCGCCGCCGGTCTCGCTGCGCAGGTCGTCCTTGTGGAAGACCGCCACCTTCTCGCTGCCCCAGAACCGATGGGTGGGGACGATCCGGCTCTCATCGGCCTGGGTGCCTGTCATCAGGCGTGCGGCGAAGAGGGACGTCCGGGAGACGGCGGTCACGGTCGGCAGGGCGGCGGCGATGGCTCGGCGCTCCGGAGGGCGCGGCACGTCCGAGGAGGCCGTGCTTCCGGTGGCCCGGGGTGTCGGATCGTACTCGGCCCACTGCTGGCGGAGTTCGGTACCGAGTTCGGAAGCTATGGCGGCGCTCATCCCGTCCACGACCACGAGCAGCACGCGGCGCTCGCCGGCCTTCACCACGGGAGCGACGACTTTCTGCAGAAAGGTCTCCACCGTCAGCATGGCCGTCTTCGGGTCCGGCCCGGCTGCCGTCCAGGTCGCCAGTGTCTGCGCGAAGCATCGGTCGATCTCCCGCCGCTTGGTACGGACCGAGGAACAGAGCCGGTTGTAGGAGGACGCAAGCACCTCGTCGGTGTCGCCGCCGGCCTCGATGTGCTCCAGCGCCAGGTCGACCCAGCCGGTCTGGTTGGCGTGGTTGGTGATGCCGTCCGCCATGTTCGGGACTTCGGTGGACGGATCGGTGGCCAGCCACTGGGCCAGCCGCTGTGCCATGCGTGCTCGCTCGGCTCTGACCCGGGAGGACTGGCCGAGAGTGAGCCGATGCTCGCCCACCGCCAGCACCGCCTCTGCAACCTTCGACAGGTTACCGCCGTCGAGGGCCCTGCCGACAGCGGCGAACCGGGCGTCGAGGCCTGTCGCCAGCACCGGACTGGCCTCGGCCGCGAGGCGCGCGCCGAACTGATCCACCAGGGATTCGGCCCGGTTCAGGACGGCCCCGGTCATCTTTCGGGCGTCGGCTGCTTCGTCGTCGGACCCCGATCGGCCGATCAGCAGGAGGACGGAGACGAACTCCTCACAGCTGCGCCCGAACGCCGTTGCCAGCGCGTCCAGGGCCTCACCCTGGGCCGGCGGCTCCTCGCCGAACCAGCGCTCGGCGCGTCCGCGCGCCCGGTAGTCCTGGGCTGTCGCCGACGCTGCGTCCGCGTGCACCCACAGGGCCGCGCAGACCAGGCCGAACGCGACCGCGTCCGGGCCGTGTTCGGCGGCGACCAGGGCCAGTAGAGCCTTACCGGTGAGGCCGGCCTGATCCTCCTCGGCCAGGAACGAGGCCAGCCCGGCCCGCTCCGGCGCGCGCAGGGCAAGGAAGCGGTCGGGCCCGCCGGGCGTCAGCGACCAGCGCAACAGGGCGGGTACATCCAGGCCGGGGCCGGGGGAGCCCGACTGCTCCGCCCGGTCGGGGTCGAAGCGGCCGATGCCGAGCCGCCGCAGTGCGAGGGAGGCAAGGGCGCCGGGACGGGCCAGCACCCCGCCGCCCAGCTGTGGCCAGCCGGCCGGAGGGGTGGCGTCGAGGAGCGACTCGGCGGCCCAGTTGTCCTTGAGCAGCCGATTGTCGGCGCTGGCGGCGCCGAAGGCCTGGCGGACCACGTCCCAGGTGTCGACGGCGTTGACCCGCTGCCGGTGTACCCGGGCCAGCAGGTCGGGGCCCAGCTCCGACTCCTCCCGATCGGTCAGGACGACCAGGATCTCGGGCCCCGACGCGTCGGCAGCCAGGTGGGCCAGGACCAGCTCGTACGCAGCGAGGGGAGAGGGCGCCGCGGCGACCCGGGCCCGCTGCCGTTCGCCCCAACCGAGTTCGGCGGCGCCGGCCCATTCGGGGGCGGCACGCAGCAGGACGGCTTTGCGCCGGCCGGCCAGCCCGCGCTGTGAGGCCAGGTACTGGGTGACGGTGCCCGGGTTCAGGCGGACCGCGCTGGTGGTGACCGGGGTGCTCATTCGACCACCTTCCAACTGATCTCGACAGTGGCGTTCGGTTCCCTCGCTGCCAGCTCCGCCAGGTCGGCGTGGAGCTCGGCGATGGCGCGGGCCGCGGTGGTACGGCCGCCACCGGAGCGTCGGAGCGGGCGGCGGGCCGAGGGCTCGGCGGGCTTGGTCGGCACGCGCGGGTCGCTGGTCGGCGTGGTCAGATCCGTCTCGTCTGCTCCGGGTGTGGGCTTCGGCAGGGACACCGGGGCGACGGGCGGCGGAGTCGCGGCAGCCCGACTGCGGTCGATGACCTCGACGATGGCGCGCCGGGCCTCCTTGAGGGCCTGCGGCAGGTCGGTCGTGACCTCCCGGGCGATCCCGCGCAGCTCGTCCAGGACGGCCTGACCGGCCGGGCCGTAGTTGGGCGCGAGCTTGAGCATGTCCCAGGCGGCGCCGGCCAGCGCGGCGGCGACGGCCTCGGCCTGCTTGATCGACCTGCCGTAGCGCTCGGCCGACACGGCACCCAGGTCGAAGGCGGCGAAGGCGCCGATGACCTGCTTGGCCGCGCCGGAGCCGGCCGCCGGGCCCTTGTCGGCGGCGACTATCGCGTCGAGCAGGTCGAGCGAGCGCCGGGCCAGAGCAAGCCGACCGGTGCTGTCCGTGTCGTCCAGCCCGAGCAACTCGGCACGCCTGTCGAGCTGCTGGACGAGGCTTGTGGCGTGCGGCTGATACTTGCGTGCCGTGGCCACGATGTCGGCGGCGAAGCGACTGGCGATCCGGCTGCGGCGCAGGGTGGGCGGCTTGGTGCCGAGGATGTGCTGATAGCGGCGGCCGGCCTCCTCCCAGGCCGCCTCGTCGGGCAGCGGCTGGGTGCGCAGGGCGTCGCCCGACTTGATCGCGGTCGGTTCGGGAGCTGGGTCGAGCAGGCCGCCGCCCCGCACCCAGACCCGGTCGTCGAGCTCGGCGAACGAGGCGATGACGAGGTTGGCGAGGAACGGGTCCAGGCCCATAGGCTCGGGCCGGTCCAGCCAGTCGGTGAGACGGACCACGGTCAGGTCGCCGGTGACGCCCTCGGTGCGGGCCTCGCGGCGGAAGTGGTCGGGCCAGCGGGTGGAGAGCTCGAAGTACGCCTCCTTCTGCTGCCCGAGGCCCAGCTCACCGGCGATCCGCTTCATCACCTGGCGGTCCTTGGCCGGGATCTCGACGCGTCGGTCGCTGGCCTCGCCGGCGGCCCGGATGTGGGCGAAGACGGTCTTGGCGTCCGCGGGCTTGACGACACTGCCGGGGGCGTCCCGGTCGAAGACGGGGTGGGCCGGGTACTGGTGGGCGAGCAGCTTGCCGGCCACGTGGCGGGCGGCGTCGTGCAGCGACTGGCCGATGGACGGGCGCAGGTCGGGGACGTCCGGCAGCGGTTCGAAGTGGTCGTCGAAGCCGAGTTCGACGTCGGAGCTCTTCTTCTCGGCCAGCCCGTACGCCTGCTTGAGGGCAGCCTTGACGGTCTTGGTCAGCGACTCCCGCTGGCCCTCCAGCAGCCCCTTGGCCCGGGCCCGGTTGTCGGCGTTCAGATGTCCGGCGTACTGGGTGTCGAAGCGACGCTGGTCGCTGAGCGCGTAGTCGATGGTGACCAGACGGCGGAAGTCCTGGAAGCGCGCGGTTGACAGGTGGGTGGGGAGCCAGGCGACCGTCCGCGGACGGTTCTCGCCGGACTGCACGCGCAGCTCGCGGATCCGGTTGGCGTCGTCGACCGGCCCGTACTCGCTCTCGTCGAACGGCAGGTCGACGACGAAACGCCAGATGTTCTCGTAACCGGGGCTGAACTCGTGGTCGGGCATGGCGTCACGGTCGGCGACATTGCCGAAGACGACCTCCACCGAGCGGTTGGAGCCGCGCCAGACGAACTTCAGCTCGTCAGCGTCGAAACGGCCGTCGTGCGTCTCGACGCCCAGCTCCTCGGCGAGGAGGCGGCGGGCCAGTGCGCGCCGGTTGCCCGGGTTGTCGTTGACGTTGGCGTTGGCGATGACGGAGTCGACGTCCACGCCGGCGAGTTCGAGCCGGACACCCGGGTTGACCTGGGTACCGGTCTCCTTGATCTCGGCGAACCGGGAGGCCCACTCGGCGACCTTCGACTTGATGACACCCACATCGGCGCCTGGGATCGGTGAGACGACCGAACCGTGGTTGAGCGCGCCGAGTCGACGGATCGTCAGGTCGCGCAGGGCGGGAACGCTGGGCGCCAGGGCAGAGAGCAGCAGGGTGCAGATCAGCCGGTTGTCGCCGGTGAAGTTGCGGCAGCGCTGGGCCAGTTGGGCATCGGTGATGGAGTCCGGGCGGTTGCGGTACCGCTCGATGTCCTCCTCGGTGACGTCGCTGGTGTCGAGGAGGTAGGGCCGCAGTTTGGTGCGGTAGAGCTTGTCGGCGGCCTGGAACTCGGCCTTCAAGCTGTCGACGAACGGCTTGTCGCCGCCGTCGGCGATCACGGGGTAGAGGTCGCCGAGCGGAATCAGCTGCTCGAGCCGGGCGTCGTTCCGGTGGTCGGCGAGGAGCTGGCCCATCAGCTTCAGACCGGTACGGGAGCGCTGGAGAGCAGAGGAGATGTGGACGAGGGTGTCCATGAAGGCCGGGGAGAAGGGGTAGGTGAGGCGGAACGAGGCCTCGTCCGCCCCGGTGGTGCCCTCCTCGGAGCCGAGCAGGACGTCCCAGACCTGGTGGCCGCCGGTGCGCTTGGCCTTGGCGAACGCTGCGTCGAGCTTCTCGCGGGCCTCGTCGTCCTTCGGCGTGAGCAGGCGCGCGTGGGCGATCTGCGGAAGGTTGCGGTCCTCCAGAGTGATCTTGTCGAACCGGCCGGAGGCGAGGTTGAGGCTGTCCTGGATTGCGGTCTCGCCGGCACCGGACACCTCCTCGCCGACCAGCTCGCGCAGGTCGCGCTGGCGGGCGATGAACGACACCACCGGGATGGCCCGGCGGGAGTCGGCGCCCTCAACGAAGTTCGTGATCTTGTCGGCCTCGCGGGAGACGAACTTCTGGTCGTGGATGCGGTTGGCGAGCCAGAGGATCAGCTCGTCCATGAAGAGGATCAGGCCGTCGTAGCCGAGCGACTTGGCATGGGCGGCGATGACGGAGAGACCGGCGTCGAGGGAGATGAAGCCGAACTCGTCCTCCTTCGCGTTCTGCGCGAACCCGGGGAACCAGCCCGCGATGGCGTCATGGACGAGCTTGGCGCGCAGCTCGGCAGGGGTGGTGGGGCTGACGATGTTCAGGTTGGTCTCGGAGGCGTCCTGCTGCTCCGCCGCGAGCGCGGAGTCGAGCAGGGACGGCGTCCAGGCGAAGCCCTCGCCCCACTCGTCGTCCTCGTCGACGTCCGTACCGTTGTCACCGGCGAGGCCGGCGATGAACTGTTCGTCGCCGACCTTCGCCCGCAGACGCTGGACGTCCTCGAAGAGTGCGTCCGTGCGGTAGACCTGCGGGGTGGGCGCATCCGGGTGGAGCGCCTTGACATGGGAGACGTAGCCGCCGAGGACGCGCTGCTCCAGGGACTTCGCGCCGAGCATGTGGTACGGCACGAGCAGGAACTTCTTGCGCTCGGCGCTCAGCCACTCGTGCTTGGCGAGGGTGGGGTCGAACTCGGTGCGGGAGAGTGCCGCCTGGTTGCCGCGGAGGAGTGCATGCAGGACGGCCATGAAGTGCGACTTACCGGAACCGAACGAGCCGTGGAGGTAGGCGGCCTTGGAGGTGTGCCCGTCGAGGGCGGCCTTGATCAGGCCGAGCGCCTCGTCGAAGTTCTCGAGGAGGCGCTCGGTGAGGACGTAGTCCTTGAGAGCGTGAGCGGCGCCCTCGTCGGTGACCGCCTCGGCGAGCTTCAGGACGAAGTCGGAGGTGGAGATGGACGGCTTGATGTCGATGACATCGCGGAGAAGGGGCGGCTGGGCCGGTGTCGAGGCCATGGTCTGCTTTCGTCCGTTCCGTCGTCATCGTCGTCGTCCTGCGGTGCGTCGCCGGCGTGGGGCTCTGCCGGCCGTTCGCAGCCGCACGGGGCGGTGGTGAGCGGCGGAAGGTCCTCGGCGATCGTGCCGGCGACAATCAGCCATGCTATGACGGCGGCGCCACGCCGTGCCACCAGGTCGGGCTGGGTGACGGGGTTGGTGGCGCCGGGCGGCGAGGTGGCTTGGTCGCCTGTGGGGCAACTGCACTTCCTCGCCGTGGCGCCGACGTGGACGGGCTTATTCCTGGGTGGGCGGCGGCTCGGCAGGGCGGATGAGTGCGCTGTGCAGCCGGCCGTTCATCCGGAAGGAGAGGTCGAGCCTGCCGTCACGTCTGATCGACTCAGCGGCGAGGCCGACCGCGCGGGGGTGGGTGAGGGCATCGCGCATGGTGGCGGCCTGCGCTTCGCCCAGCGGGAGGAGCTGGAGGGAACGCCAGAGGGCGGCCAGGGCCTCTGGGAGCCGGGGGAAGGTCGCGGGGGCGCAGATGCCCTCGATTTCGACCAGCACGGGCTGCGTGCTGCTCTCGTAGAGCGCTTTGTGATCGCGCAGCGGGCAGCAGCCGGTTCCCTGGCCACAAGGGCGGTTGCCAGTGCTCACCCGGCGGTCCCGGTCCTCGGGCGCGATGGCCGCCCACACGACCTTGCCGATGCCGCCCTCGCGCGGGCACCAGCCCCAGTCGATGGACAGCTCCTGAACCAGCCGGAGCCCGCGGCCGTTCTCGTCGTCCGGGGAAGCGGCTCGGAGGGCGGGGCGGGTGCGGCCGGCGTCGTGCACCTCCAGGCGCAGGTGGTCGGGCTTGTGCTCGAACCGGATCAGGAGGAGGCGGCCGGGCGCCGTACGCGAGTGCTGCACGGCGTTGTTGACCAGCTCGGCGAGGACGGACTCGGCGGCGTCGAGGAAGCGCTCGCCGGAGGCGTGGAGCGCGAGGAACTCCCGGAGCAGCCGGCGGGCGGTGCTCCCCGACCTCGGATGACGCGACAGCCAGCATGAGTACTCGTCGTCGGCGGCGGGCGGGATCGTCAGGGCAGCGGGCATGGCGATGTCCCCTCGGGAGTGTGGGTGACTTCGACGTGATCGGGGCGGTTGAAAGCCCTGGTGACGGTCGGGAGGAGGCATGGGGATGCCCGGTGACGAGCCGTCGTGATCACGTTGTGTCGTGTGACTGACTACGCCAAGTAGCATGCCTCTGTGTGGCTGCGATGTGCAACAGCATCAGGCAAAGTGCATATGCACTTTCGTGTGAACGTGACGAAACCCCCTGTCGCACGCCAGACTCTGACGGGACGTGACACCGAGACGAGGGAGGTAGATGCGTGGCTGCAACGCCCACCGTGCGTCGCCGAATGCTGGGCTCGGAGCTCCGGAAGATCAGAGAGGGGCTCGACCTCAAGGTCGACGATGTGGCATCGCGCCTCGGATGGCACCAGTCGAAGGTCAGCCGCCTGGAGAACGGGCGCTCCGGCGTGCGCGCGAACGAGGTTGAGATACTTCTCGACGTCTATGAGGTCGCCGATCCGGCGACTCGTGAGGCCCTGGCGACTTTGGCGCGGCAGGGCAAACGGCGGGTGTGGTGGCAGCCTTACTCCGACGTGATCTCTCAGCGCTACGCCTCATTCATCAGCTTCGAAGCAGAGGCGGTGTCCGTTCGGAACTTCGAGTCGTCCCTGATTCCGGGGCTGCTCCAAAGCGCAGACTACGCACGGGCGCTGACCCGGCAGCTCCAGCCGGACGCTTCGCCTGACGTGATCAACGCTCTGGTGGACGTACGGCTGGCTCGACAGAACGCGGCGCTCCAGAGAGAAGACCCGCTCAAGCTGTGGGCCATCGTGGATGAGGCAGCCCTGCACCGTCAGATCGGTAGCCGGGACATCATGGCGAGGCAGTTGCAGTCCCTTGTCGCCACATCGCGAGAGCCGCATGTCACCTTGCAGGTGGTCCCGTTTGCAGCCGGCGCCCACCCCGGAGTACTCGGATCGTTCGTCATCCTGGAGTTCCCGGTTCGGAATGATCTCGACGTGGTGTACACCGAGTCGCTGACGAGTAGCCTCTACCTCGAACGAGACGACGACGTTCGCGCCTACGACCAGGCGTTTGATCGGCTTCGGGCAGCGGCACTTGATGTTGGGCCGTCGCGCCGACTGATCACGCAGATCGCAAAGGGACTTGAGTGATGCATGCTGACAGGAACGGAGTGGACCTGAGCCACGCCGTGTGGCGGAAGAGCACGTTCAGCGGCAACCAAGGAAACTGCATCGAGGTCGCTGACGGCTTCGTCAGCGTGATGCCGGTACGCGATTCCAAGGATCCCGAGGGGCCGGTGCTGGTCTTTCCGGCTGAGGCGTGGTTGGCGTTCGTCGCCGGGATCAAGGGTGGGGAGTTCTCCGCCGACTGCTGAGTCGGTCCTGCTTATGCAACAGCCTCCGGCCGGATCTCCGGCCGGAGGCTGTTGAGCGCTGTGTGGCTGAAGCGTCAGCTCTTGGCGGCGCGACCTCGGCGGGCGGGCGCCGGACGCCAGGCCCGCAAGTTGTCGTCGGTCAGACCATGCTCGCCCTGGATCTGCGCGCGGTAGCCGGCGAAGAAGTCGGCAGGGGAGCCGCCATACATCGCGTCGAACTCACCGTGCCACTGGCTCAGCCAGGGCTGGAGCTCCAGCAGACCCGCGAGGTACGGGGTCAACTCCTCAGTGGTGAAGTCGTTGTTGGTGAAGTACGTGGTGAGCGCCTGTGCCTGCTCGCGGTGGTCCCAGCCGGCCCAGCCAAAGAGGTCGGGGGCGCCGGAAGCCGTCGTCGAGTAGGAGATGAACCGCTCCTTGGGCACGTCGAGCTTGCCTCGGGCCCGCCAGTAGGAGGGCTTGAGGAAGTCGGCCGACGTGTACTTCGGCGGCACGGGGACCGAGTGCCGGATCTTCCGCTTGGCTAGCTCGTCCGGCGCAGCGTCCTCCTGGCGCTGGAGGTCCCAAACATGTTCCCAATCGGCGCGCTTCTTCAACCCGGAAGGCTTGTAGCGTAGGGCAGGAAGGAACGGCACGTGCTCGTCGGAGAGAAGATTGGCGACGACAATGGCGATTTCCTGGCGCGGTGCGTACAGCTCTGCGACCGAAACGAAGGCTTCATCGCGAGAGAGTGCGTCGGTGAGCTGAGCGCGACTGAGAAGCACGGGCTGCTCCTCCTGGAACCAGTAGTCGCGGCTCTCGATACGGTTGAGCAGCCAGGAGCGGAGCGCCTTGCCCTGAAGAGAGTCCCATCCGTCGCTTGCCCAGCGGCGCTTGTACTCTGGCCGCTCTGCCATGCCAATAGCTCGGGAGGTTTCGATGATCTCGATGCGCTTCTGGACGACGGCTTTGTAAGCGTCAGACCAGTTCGAAGGAAATTCGATGATGCGAGTAGAGCCATGACGCCGGAACCATTCATCAGACGCTTGGCCAGCCTCGAATCGGCGGGCGAGTGCAATCTCGAATGCTCTTTCGCCGAGGGAGAGCTCGGGAACATCGGCGTCGGGCGCACGAAGGTCCTGGTCGTTCAGCCCGTAGAGTGAGTAGACCTGCCAATCCAGCTCTTCTTGCAATGAAATCATCTGAGCCCGAATATGCGTCCATCGCTCCCTGGCGGCGAGAAGTCTGGCAGCGCTTGGAGCTGGTGCGTCAGGAGAGGCAATGGCGAACGGGGAAGCGGCAGTGAGCTGCTGAGCTAGAGATTCCAGAGCGGAGGAAATGGCGGTAGGGAGGTTGGCTGGAATAGAGAACTCGGCGACATTTGTTCCATTGAACTGATAGAAGTCCTCAAATGGGGTAGTGGTCTGACGTGCCCCGTGAGAGTCAACTGTGCTCCCCTTATTGTGGCACATCATTTTCAGCCAGAGGCAAGCTGAAGAGCTATTGAGTAGCCCCGTTAGGCCGAGATGGTCAGCCTCGCTGGTGCCATCGCGAAGCTTGATTACCGGCGCGGTCTGTTTGAAAGTCTTTCCACCGCGGTCTAGCGAGAAGTGATTGTGCGTTGCCACCTCTGCAAATGTGATTGAAAGGGGCGTGCGATGCCGATCTGAAAAATACAATCCGAGATCGAACCAGCGGAGACCCCTCTCTTCTGGATTCTTGCCGAAGTAGAGGCGGCGCCGGAGGTTTGTTCGATAGGGCCACAGGTGGGCCATTGCGGCAGAACTGAGGGAGCGCTGGGTTCCGTCCCATTTCCTCGGCATGATCGTCAATTGCGGAGGATCAATGGTGTGGTCTCGTACCTCGTCCCCGTTGACGAGGGGCACGCAGTCATCTGCAAAGGAACGCATTTTGGCAAGGCGATCTGGCACTAGGAAGGCATCATCCTCAAGTGTCAGGGTGGTCATGCCGATGGACGCTGAAATTTTAGACAATGAATTTTCTGAGGACTTGGAAATTAGCTCGACTATCTCCAGGCCGCCGTCGGCCAGTATCCAAGGGTGCCTGCTGAAGTAGTGGCTTCGGTTGAGATCATCTACAGATACCCAGCTGCTGACGGAGGGAGGGGTGTCGATTTGTTTGAGGATTGCGCCCCAAACCTTTCCGGTTTCGCCTTCGTCTGGTGCCCCGGGTTCGCCTTGGATGCTGCGAACTGTGCGTACCGTCTTTGAGCGGAGGCTTCCATTCCGACGTTTCCCGATCAGGATCACGGTTGGTGTGCCGTGTCCCGGAATGTAGGCGCCAGATGTGTCGATAACCTCGGTGAGCTCGATTTGGTGGGCGAAGTATTCCTCGATCAGCTTCGTGCCAAACTCTCGCTTCATGAAGGAGTTGGCAGTAATTTGACCGATTGTGCCGTACCCACGACCGTCTTCCGTTCCGGCCTTTGCGAGTTCGAAGAAGCGCTGGGCGAAAGGAATTGAGAGGGCGTACTTTCCTGAGCATGCCTCATAGAGCGCCCGGTACAGGGTGTTGAGCTTTGTGTCCTTGACGGTAATATAGGGAGGATTTCCTACAACGACGTGGTAGCGACCCTCTTCGAGGATGCTCGGGTATTCGTGTATATCCTCTGTCGCATATGCGAACTTTGCTAGCTCGTCACCCGACTCCTCACCCAAAAGAGTGAGCTCGAGCTGCCGTGCCTTGATGAGAGAGTCGCCTACGGCCAGATGGATCGGCCAGTCGTACTTTCCGGCCTCTGTCAGAGTCCGAACCTGCGCTGCCGCCATCGCCGCTACCAGAAGTCGGAACCGTGCAATGGCGACCGCGAATGGGTTGATGTCCACGCCGTGTACCGAGTCCAGCGCAGCGCGTACGCGCTCGTACCGGTCCCGCGCTGGCTGACCCTCAGCCCACAGCTTCACCAGCCGCCGGAATGCACCCAGCACGAAGTGGCCTGACCCGCACGTCGGGTCGATCATCTTCAGGCCCTCGTACCCGAATTCCCGTACCGCCGGGTCCATCGCCCGGTCCAGGATGAACTCCTCGACGAACTCAGGTGTCTGGAGCAGTGCGTACGTCTTCCGCGCCGCCTCCGACAGGTCCTGGTAGAGGTCACCCAGGAAGCGGGTGTCCCACCCCTCTGTACCGTCCTCGCTCAGCTTGTCCGTGAAGTCGTGGACGAGCACGCCAGCCTCGTCCCGCTCGCGCCAGAACTCGACCAGCGCCCGCGCGCCATCATGCGACAGCGGGATCTGGAACAGCGGGTTGTGCCGCCGGTCGAACAGCAGCCGGCCAGCCTGCCCTGCACCCAGCTCAGCGAACGCCCGCTCCAGCCACCCGCGATACGTCGGGTCGTCGTCCTCGTCTACATACGCCGCGTACCGCTCCAGCGCGAGGTCACGCCGCTCGTTCGAGGCACCCGCCAGGTACGGCTCCGGGATCAGCTCGTTGTCCTCGCAGAACCGCACGAACACGGTCCCGAGCACCCACGCCACCGCGACCTGCGTGATGCGCTCGTCGAGCCACGAGTTCCACGTCGCCGCGGTACGCCCCAGCTTCCGCGCCTGGTCGTACTCGCCGCGCAGCTTGACCCGCACGTCCTCCACAGCCTTGACCTGGGCGCCGAGGTCGGTTTCGACCGCCTTGACCTGCTTGATCAGATCTGCCAACAGGGCCTTGCGGTCGATCACTTGGTCGCCTCTCCACTCTCGCCGGCTCGGTGGGCGTTGTTGACCCACGAATCCGGAAGCTCGATCCATTCTCCCAGCCCCGACTGGTAGGGCACGGCCGTCGTCCCCAGCCGAGGATCACGCGCCGGGTCGCTCTGCGGGCAGAGCAGCCACAGCCCCCGGCCACTGTTCCGCGACCGTCCGGCCAGCCGGTCGAGCACCGCCATGGCGTCATACCGGGCGAACACCCCGCCGTCGACCAGCAGCACTGGCCGCCCGGGCCCCTCCGCCGTCACCAGCTCGCCGATCCTCGGCTCGACCGCGCCCCACGCCGTCCGTGCATACTCGGCGAACCGCATCGCCGCCGGCGTGCCCGGCTGGGCGGCGTCGGCACGAAGGATGGTCTCCCAGGTCGGCTTGGGCCGGGGATCCACCAGCTCGTGTAGGGCGTCGATGAACAACTCGGCCACCGACACCGCCTCGGCCCCGAACCTGCTGCCGCCGCCGTCCCCGGCCAGTTCACGCGCCGCCTCCTGGGCGAGCCCGGTGCGTACGGTCAGCACCCGGAAACCGTCGCGTCGTGCGGACGAGAGCAGCCGCTCCTCCGCCTGCATGGCCCCGGCAAGCAGGGGGTCGTCGTCGTACCGGGTGACCAGCGAGATGCGGGTGGTCCGGCGGCCGGCGCCCGAGGTGAGGTAGCTGGACCCGGCGTCGACCCGTCGCGGCAGGTAGCGCATGGTCTTGGTACCCGCGCGTAGCGAGAGGACCAGGTCGAAGCCGGCCTCCCGCAGTTCCTTCGTCAACGGACCGCCGACGGGCAAGGAGTGCCCGCCATTTCCGTCGAGCAGCTCGGGGAATCGGGCGCGGACGCGCTCGTGCACGTCCTCCCAGGTCAGCCCCGGCTGCTGGGACTCCGGTACGCCGGGCGTGATCCGGACCAGCCCGGCCTGGGTGAGCCGCAGGGCCCGGACCAGTGACAGATCGCGCGGGTAGATCTCGAGCCGAGGGGTGGCGGCGGCGTTGCGGGAGGCTGCCGCGGCCACGTCCACCATCCGCCGCTCGTCCCACTCCACCGCGCCGTTCGGCAGGGCAACGGCCCCGAGCTCAGCCAGCACGGTGGCCGCCGTCGGCAGGGTGTCGAGCTTGGCGAGCCGGTCGGCGACCTTCCCGAGTCGCTGCGCGTAGTCCAACAGTCCGGGGGCCGACGGGGTGTCGGGGGAGTCGTGCTCGCCGACTTCCAGCGCCAGCAGGCCGGCTCCCATGCCTTCGTCGGCGGCTTCCCGGTTGGCGACGTGCCGGAACTGTGCGCTCGCCGGATCAAGTTGCTCGACCTCGAGAACGGCCCGGACCGCGGCGAGCCCCAGGGCCCGGCGGTCCCCGCGCTCCTGCAGCCGGGTGCCGCGCCGGACGGCGAGGGCATCCGCGATCTCCGCCGCCGAGGCAACCCGCCCGAGCGCGTGCAGCAACTCGAGGATCTCGGAGCGCAGCGTTTGTACCGCCGCATTCTTGCTCCAGCGGGTGCGCTGGGGCTTCAGAATCTGCGGAATCCGACCGGCGGTGAGCTTGAGAGCAGTCGCGACGTCCTTCTGCTTCGGCCAGACCCCGATCTCCGGCAGCGTGCCCGTCTCGTTGGGCAGGCGCAGCAGCAGCCTGACCGTCTCGACCTCGTTGCGGTTGGATCCGTCCTTCTTGAGGACAGGCACGAAGATGGTTGCCAAGGTGTCCAGGCTGACTGTCCGCAGAGTCCGAGGGGACAGGCCACCCGCTGCGTCTCCGGTCGCCAGCGCGTCGACGGCGGCCTTCTCGACCACCGACAGTTCGGCCAGCTCCTCCTTCGCGGCCTTGCGCCCCTCGGGCGTGAGCGGGCCGGCCGGCTGCTCGGCGAGGCGGCGGCGCCACTCCTTGATCCGGCCCAGTACCTCGTTGCGCGTCTTGGGACCGAGCCCCGGTGAATTCACGAGCCGGCTCTTGGTGAGATCCAGCAGCTCGCCAACGGTGTTCACGCCGAGGCCGAAGACGAAGGACTCTGCCGCAGGCGTCAACCCGGCTGCGGAGATCGCCGTCTCCCGGGTCGCCACTGCGGCCTTCTGGTTCCGCTCTTGCTCGGCGTCCTCGGGTTCCGCGTCCGCGATCGCCGGCGCGGTGGCCTCGGGGGCCGCAGCTTCGGGCTGCTCGGCACCGGCCGTGGCGTCGCCAGTGGAAGGCCGGGGTCGACCGGAGCTCGGCTTGGCACTGTCCAGGTCGAGGAAGATCCTCTTCCAGGCGTCCCGCATGGGCTTGAGCTCGGGGAATCGCTGGGAGGCGTCCCGGTGCAGTGCCTTGCGGAAGAATGCGGTCAGGCCTGCACGCACTGCAGAGTCGAACGCCTCGATGGCGATCGTCGCGTGCGGTTCCTTCTCCGGATCGGTCTGCCGGGCGGACACCCGGCCGCCGCCCCACACCGGGAGTTCGCCCGAGGCCATCTCGTGCAGGGTCGCGGCGACGGCGTACCGTTCGGCGTGCGCGTCGTACACCGAGCGCGTGAGCGTCCCGATGAACGGGTCGAGGTAGCCGTCGGTGCCGGCACTGGTGTCCTGCACGCGGTAGCCGGCCAGCGAGAAGTCGATCAGGACCAGCTCGCGGGTGCGGTTGGGGCGGATGCGGATGGCGATGTTGTCCGGCTTGATGTCCCGGTGCCAGACGCCTTCGCCCTCGAGGAAGTCCACCGCGCCGAACAGGTAGTCGCCGTAGGCCTCGAGCTGGTCGATCAGCAGGCGGCCGCGCTCGCGCAGCTGCCTGCCGACGGTCTCCTCGCGTCGCCGGGTGGGCCTCGCTCCCGGAGTGGTGCTCTCGTCCTCACGTTCGTCTCCGACGAACTCGAGGGCGAGGACAGTTCGGGTGCCGATGCTCAGGGGCTCAGGCTCGGCGAGGCGGATGATCCCGGAATGCGGCCGCAGTCGGCCCATGACCTCGGCCTCGTGGCGGAGCACCTCGGCGCGGCTGTCGCTGAGGGCGACCTTGAGCACGCACATCGCCTTGGAACGCCGGGCCTGCGGGTCGGCCTGGAGGTCCCGAACGAGGAAGGCCCGGCTGGTGGAGCCGGTGCCCAGTCGGCGGCGCACCTCCCAGCGGCCGGCCAGGATGTCGCCCGCGACGGCGTCCAGGGGGTCCTTGTCCGGCTCCTCCTCGGCTGCGGGTGCAGCCTGCGTCTCCGGCGTCGGAGCGGTCAGGCTGTCCTCGACGAACTCCAGCATCTCCAGGAACTCGTCGACGGAGGACAGCCGCTGGTCGGCGTTGTAGGCCGTCGCAGCCTGGACGAGTTCGTCGATGTCCTCCGAGAGGCCGTCGACGATCGCGCTGGGGCGCAGGCCCTCGCCCGCCTCCAGCTGGGCGACCAGCTCGGCCTGGCTCGCGGCCGGTGGCTGGAGCGTCGCGATCAGATAGGTCAGCACCCCGAGGCCGTAGACGTCGAGCAGCACGGGGTTGGGGTTGACGGCGGTGAGTTCCGGGGCCAGGTACGGATCGGCGGCCTCGGCCAGGTGGGCGCCGGCATTGGAGAGCGCGGTGGGCGCCAGCCGCGGGGTCCCCTCCGCGGAGTCGCCGGACGAGCGCTGTACGGCGACCTGCCAGTCGGAGATCTGCAGCCGCGGGTTGAGCCAGCCCGCCTCCTCGCCGTCCGCACCCGCCATGCGGCCGCGTCCGCGCGGGACGACGTGGATCGCCCGGGCCGCGAGGGTGCGGTGGTAGATGCGGTTGCTGTGCCCGGAGCGCATCGTCTCGGCGAGCTGCCGTACCAGCGACATCCTGGTCAGGATGTCGAGCTTGGCCCCGTACTGCACCAGGTACTCGTCGAGCCGCAACGTCCGCGGGTCGTAGTCGAAGATCAGCGCGGGCCCGGCCGAGTGCCCGGACGAGTCGTACTGGCGCAGCTGCACCACGCCGGGGTGCCGGAATCGCCGCAGTACGGCGGCTTCGCGCAGCGCGGCCCGCTCGACCGAGGCCCGCAGGCCGGAGTCCGACCCGCGCTCGCGCAGGTAGATGCGGACCCGGGCAGCCTCCGGGAGCTCGGTGTGGCGGGCCAGGTAGTCGGCCCAGGTCGGGCCGGAGTCGAAGGACTTGCGGTTCAGCAGGTACGGGCCGACCTTGTACTCGGCGCCGCTTCGTGCGATCCCGACCTGCTCCAGCGCCGTCTTGATCTCCCGAGAGGCGACGGCGTCGATGCGTCGGCGCTCGTCGCGGGGCGGCTGTTGGAGCATCGCGACCAGCTCGTCGACGGTATAGACGCCGTGCTGGTCGGAGGGGGCGAGCCGCTGTCGCAGCGAGGCGTCGGTGAAGCAGACCGCCTCCGACACCCAGACCCGTCGGCCGTTGTGCGTGAGCAGCCCGGCGAGCTCCTTGGCCTTCTTGTTCGCCAGGTGGAGCGGGTTGCCGTGGGGGACCTGGCGGCCGCTGGGCTGGGTCTGCAGCCAGGTCCCGCTGCGGGACTCGATCGAGCCGTGCCAGTCCTTGAGCTCGATCAGGTAGACGCCGCCCGGCGCCACGACCAGCAGGTCCACTTCACGGACGTGCCCGGTGTTGGCGGTGAAGGTGAAGTTCGACCACGCCCGCCAGGGGTCGGCGTTCGGCAGCTTCTCCCGGATCGCCTCCAGGCCGCGGCGCTCGTGCTGGAACTCCGAGTCGGTGACCGTCACCCACCGGCCGTCCCGCATGCGCCCTCACCGCTTCTTTTCGCGTTGTGCTTCGCTGCTGGTCAGCAGCCGGATCACCCGGACGATCGTAGCGGGTGGCAGTCGTCCGTGTCGGGCTCGTACGGAAAGTGGGCGGGGTCGGGAGGGCCTGCAGAATCGCTCGCCGTCACAGCGCACACGGCTCAGGAGACGAAATCGCGGAGCAGCTTGGTGAACGAGGTGAGCTCCGTGAGCATGTCGTCGGGCAGTGGCTTCTCGCTGAAGTGGGCGATTCGGTTGCGGATTTCCTTCACCCGCTTCAGGTGGTGGACGAATTGTGTCCTGTCCATGGCAGGCCAGCCGAGGGTAGCCCAGTTGATATCGGCCTGCGCCGCCAGAGCCTGCGTCCGCTGTCCACCGTCGAGGAGCTTGATGTAGTCGCCGAACATCAGGTCTGTGATCAACCCGGATCGCTCATCGGCCCTCCTGTTGGTCTGTACAGCCTTGATCGCCTCCCGGTCGAGAGCAGCACCCAGACCCCGGCGAATCAGTGATTCGATCTCGCCGACGAGGAAGAAGGGGCGTGCCGCCCCCTCGAAGCGCTCGGTGACGTCCTCTGCAGTCACGATGCCGGACAGGCAGCCGTCCTCGCCGCGGACCAGGAGATAGCCGTGCTCCTTGATCACGGGGAGGCAGCTGAAGAGCTCCTGGCGCACGTCTGCGACCGGCGGCGAGTCCTTCTGCATCGCGTTCTCGATCGTGGCTGTCTTGCCGGTCTCGTACATCTTCGCCACGGAGTGCCAGGTGACCACGCCGTGCAACGTGGCCAGGCCCGTGGTCACCGGAACCTGCGAGTATCCATTGGTGCGCATCAGGTACGTCGCCTGCGCGAGGGAGGTGTTGAGGCCGACGCCGGCTACCCCGTTGCGGGCGCACGCCAGGTCGCCGAGGTGGAGCCGCTGCGGCAGAGCCTGCGAGGGAAGCGGTTCCTGCTCGTCGTCGGCTTGGGGCTCGGCGTCCGGGGCGGTGACGGTTGCCTGCTCGACGATGTCGATGTCGCCTCGGTGGTGGCAGACAGCGAAATCCGGGATGGTTGCCAGACCGACGTCGGCCAATGACTCCGAGATCAGCTGCACGCTCTGGTGGTTGCGGATGCGCACACCGAAGAGGTCGAGCACGTCCTGGAGAGGGATGCGTGTGCCCTTGAGCGCCAGGAGGTCCTGGGGAGAAGGCTTTGCGGACATCACGCGCCGCCGTTCGCCGCACCACGCAGGGCAGTGCGCTTGCCCATAGCGCCCTGGACCAGCTCCACCAGTTGCCTGGACCGGTTGAGGTAGAAGCGTTCGTAGTCGTTTGCGTGCAGTGTTTCGGGGTCGATGAGATGGGTCGCGATGACGTCGTCGAACCATTCGGGGCGCATGTCGGAGGCGCTGACCAGGGACGGGAGGTAGGCCGCTGGTGAGCCGGAAATGCCCTGGGCGGCACGATAGGAGAGAGGAGTCTTGTTCACGATGGAGCCGGCCGGGAACTTCTGCCCGTACTCCTTGTTGATCCAGGTCTTGGGGAAGATCTGCCGGACGTCGACCGAGTGCTCGTCCAAACGCCCGGGGCTGATCGGTGCACCGGTGTAGTGCCAGTCCACCGCGCCCTGCTTGATGAGAAGGGCGTAGATCCCCTTGTAGGCGGCACTGTGCCGGGTGGTCAGGGTGTCCAAGCGGTCAGGGAAGAAGTAGGCGTCGCCGACCGTGTCGGGGGCCTCGCCTGCACGGCGGATCCACCCGATGAGCTGCTCCACGTCTTTGGTGAAGCGGGTCTCGGTCGAGCCGCCGTACATCTCGCCGAGGACACCGCACCAGTACCACTGGGTGATCATCTCTTCGGCCGCGAGACTGTCGGTTTCCTCGCCCAGGATCGCGCGGACCGCCGCCAGCGGAACGAGCTGCGTCCGGTAGGGGAGATCTGCTGCACGCACGATGCACTGCTGTTGAAGGAAGTCGCCGACCCAGGCGAAGGCGTCGGCCAGTTTCGGTGCCAGACGGTCGAAGTCGGCGAGCGGAAGATCCAGAAGATCACGGCGCTTGCAGGACACGGCGGCGCCGGGCCGTTCCTGCTTGCGCTCCCACGTGCGCACCAGTGCGACGGCCTGGAGGAAGTCGCTGCTGCTCAGACCGTCCTCGATGTTCTGGTCCAGGCTGCCGAACACCGGGAAGCGGGTGGCCAGGCCTCGCTTGATCGCATGCCAGACGACGGGAAGCTGGTAGTAGTCCCCGGAGGTCGCTGTGAAGGTGCGGTCCCCGGCGTAGGTGGCGGTCAGTAGCTCGAAGACGTTCAACGGCACGCCGCCGGTGTTGACGCGTTCGAATACCGCGCACACGGCGTCCATCGAGGTCGTGGCAGAGAGCCGGATCATGGGGACCTGGAACGACCGGATCTTCTCGAGGACGCGCTCCTCGAAATCGGACCACAGGTCCCACTTCTGGTCGTCGCCCTTGACGAACGCCCTCTTCCAGGCGTTGACGAGTGGGATGTCGAAGACGAAGTGGAGTGGAAAGAGGCCTGCCCTGCACTCGCTCTCGACGGTGGTCAGGTCTAGGGTGTTGGCGCGGGAGAACTCGGTCCGCAGGATCTTGTTCTCCGGGACGGACACGACCGCCTCGTCCCGGTCGGCGGAGGCCCCTACGGCCTTGGCGATGTCGATGTAGTACCAGCGCTCAATCGCCTTGCCACGTGCGTCGACCGTCTGCACCGCGGCATCGAGGTAGAGCGCTTGGAACAGCGAGGTCAGACGCTGCTGCCCGTCCAGGAGCAGGAGGCTGGGGACCGTCTGCTGCTCGGAGTCCGCGCCTGTGAGCGTACGGGCCCGGAACGGGGACGCGCCGCCGGTTTCCAGAGTCATCACCACGCCGAGCGGGTAGTCGAGCGTCACTGTGGCGATGATCGCCCTGATCCGGTCGTCGTCCCACTTCCAATCACGTTGGAAGTCGGGAAGCTGAAGCGTTCCGGACGCGACGTCCGCGAGGACGTCCTTGAGCTTCGGACTGTCGAGCGCCACTCGGTCTGTTCCCCACCTTTGAATCCAGCATGTGCCATGTGCCGAGGTGATTCGACCAACAATCACCATTCGCAGTCAACCGGTTCCACGAAGTTGCCGCGGGCGTTCGGCGGGGATGAGCACTCGGGCCGTTCCCTGCACGCGTGCCCATGCTTGGTGCAACGGGGCGCCGACCACAGCTGGCCGACCTCCCGCAGACGAATGGCGCCGGCGCGGCCGGTTCGGCGACCGAGGTGGAAGGCCTCGGGCTCCTGTCCCGTCCGAATGAATGTCCACACGCATCGCGAGGAGGTCTTCGACTACATCCGCAACGCGTGGCCGGCGACGCCCGCGAGCGGGACGGGCGGGCGGGACCGGGTGGGGCGCAGGATGTTGGAGGAGCGTTCACGTCCGCTTGACCTGCTGCTTGACCAGGGCGTTTGAGGTGGCCGGGAAGTGGCGTCCGGGGCCTGGACGAATGGATTAATGGTCTATACCAATGGGGTAGTGTGACCGTGGAGCTGTCAGAAACACGGCTGTGGGGGCCACATGACTGTCCAACAGGTATCTCCTGTTTCCTCTTTGTCTTCTTCCTCTTCCGATCCTCTTGCGCATCTGCCGCAACCACCGGACGACCAGGAGTTGTACTGGTACTTCGGCCCGCAGCGCAGGTGGGTGCTCGTCGCCAGTTCGGCGGCGTTCGTGTTCACCGCGGCGACCATGCTGACGTTCGCGTTGCGGACGCCGGCGCTCTGGATCTTCCTGGCCGTCCTCGGGCTCAACGTGGTCGCGCTGGTGCTGTCGTCCGTCAACAGCCTGCGGCAGCGGCGGCTCACCCGGCAGTCCCACGAGGTGCTGGTGCACGCGTGGGCGCCGGAGGAACTGCCGACCGTCGACCTGTACCTGCCGACCTGCGGGGAGCCGCTGGACATCCTGGAGAACGCCTACCGGGCGGTCTCCCGGGTGGACTGGCCGGGCGCGCTGACGGTCTGGGTGCTCGACGACGCCGACCGGGCCGAGGTCGCCGAACTGGCGGCCGCGCACGGGTACCGGTACGTGGTGCGGCCCGACCGGGGGCACCTCAAGAAGGCCGGCAACCTCAACCACGCGCTCACCCTGAGCAGCGGTGAGCTGATCGCGATCCTCGACGCCGACTTCGCGCCCCGGCCGGACTTCCTGCGTCACCTCGTCCCGTACTTCGCGGACCAGCGGATCGGCATCGTGCAGAGTCCGCAGTGCTTCGACACCGACGAGACGATGAGCTGGATCGAGCGCGCCGCCGGTGCCGCGCAGGAGTGGTTCTTCCGCTGGATCCAGCCCTCCCGCGACGCCAGTGACGCCGCCATCTGCTGCGGCAGCAACGCCGTCTACCGGCGCGCCGCGATCGACGAGGCCGGCGGCTTCGCCCGGCTCGACCACAGCGAGGACCTCTTCACCGGCCTCGGCCTGTACGCCAAGGGGTACCGCACGCTGTACGTCCCGGTGCTGGTCGCCAAGGGCACCTCGCCGGACAACCTCGCCTCGTACGTCAACCAGCAGTACCGCTGGGCGATGGGCAACCTGCACCTGCTCGGCTCGCCCGAGCTCAAGCGGATCGGCGCGCCCTGGCGGATGCGGCTCTGCTTCTACGAGGGCATCGTCGGCTACCTGGCCGCCGCCGTGAACATCTTCGTCGCGCCGCTGCCGCCGCTGGTGATGATGTTCTTCTACCCGGACCAGATCCGGCCCTGGCACGTCCTGCCTATGCTCGCGCCGCTCTGGCTCTGGCACGTGCTGCTGCCCAGGGTCAGCCGGACCCGCTGGCGGATCGAGGTGATCCGCTCCAACGTGCTGATGAGCGTCGCCGCCGGTGTCGCGTTCTGGCACACGCTGCGCGGGCGCAGCGCGGCCTGGGTGCCGACCGGCATGGCCGGTGCGGGCGCCCCGGCGACGGGGGGTGGGAGCCGGTCCGGCGGGATGGCCCGCAAGGTGGTGCTGCTCTCGCTCGCCTGGCTCTGCGCCTCGCTCGGCGCCGGCGCCCTCGGCCTCGCCCTGGCCGTCGCCGAGCACGGCTGGGCGCCCAACTGGGGCCTCGGCCTCTATCTCCTGGTGCAGGCGCAGATAGGCCTGCCGCTGGTCCGCGACCTCCTCGGCGAGGTACGCGGCTCCACCCGCGCCGAGGGCGCCGCCGCCGGGCCGAAGGCGCCCCGGCCCGGCATGCTGCCCCGGCGCTGGCCCGAGGGTCTGGCCGCCACGGCCGCGCTCGTGCTCACCGCTCTGCTCGCCTCCGGTTGGGTCCGCCCGATGCTGCCCTGGCTGGGTTGAAAGGTCGTCGCCTTCCATGCCGTCGTCATCCGTACCGTCACCGTCCCCATCCCAGATGCCGTCACTATCGGTGACGTCGCCATCGCCGTCCGTCCCTGAACTGCGGCCGGCCGCCTTCACCATTCCCGGCCGGTGGGCCGGCGCCGCCTCCCGGGGTTCCGATGCCCCGGGCCCGGCGCCCCGTCCGGCCGGCTTCCGCCCCGACATCGAGGGCCTGCGCGCGGTCGCCGTGCTCGCCGTCCTCGCCTTCCACGCGGCCGTCCCCGGCCTGGCCGGCGGGTTCGTCGGGGTGGACGTCTTCCTCGTCATCTCCGGTTACCTGATCACCGGCCTGCTGCTGCGCGAGGCCACCACCACCGGCCGGATCCGGCTCGGCGAGTTCTTCTCCCGACGGGCCCGCCGGCTGCTGCCCTCGGCGGCGATCGTGCTCGCCGTGGTGGCGCTGTTCGGTGCCTGGCTGACCGTGCCGCTGCGGCGCGCCGACCTGGAGTACGACGTGCTGGCGGCGGCGCTGTCCGTCGGCAACTGGCGCTTCGTCGCCCAGCAGACCGACTACCTGGCCGCCGGCCGGGACGAGAGCCCGCTGCTGCACTTCTGGTCGCTGGCCGTCGAGGAGCAGTTCTACCTGGTCTGGGGCCCGCTGCTGGCGCTCACCGTCCTCCTGGTGCTGCGGCTGGTGCGGCGCGGCCGGGCGGACGGGCGCGGGCGGGCGGTGCGGCCGGTCGCGGCCGCGCTCGCCGCCGTGCTGACGGCCGGCTCCTTCGCGCTCTCGCTGCACTGGACGCAGGACTCCGTCTCGCTCGCCTACCTCGGGACGCCGTCCCGGGTCTGGCAGTTCGGGGTCGGCGCGCTGCTCGCCCTGCTGCCCTGGCACCTGCTGCGCGGGCCCCGGGTGCTGCGCGTTCTGGTCGGCTGGGCCGGGGCGGCGGCGATCGTGGGCTGCGTGCTGGCGTACGACAACACCACGCCGTACCCGGGCTGGGCGGCGCTCGTCCCGACCCTCGGCACGGCCGCCGTCATCCTGGCCGGCACGCCCGGACGGGACGGGGCCGGCGCGGCCGCCCCGGGTCCCGGCGTGGACCGGGTGCTCGGCCTGCGCGTGCCGCGCGCGATCGGTCGGCTCTCCTACAACCTGTACCTGTGGCACTGGCCGGTGCTCGTCCTCGTCGGAGCGAAGTTCGGCCCGCTGTCCTGGCCGGTGAAGGTGGCGCTCACGGCGGCCGCCGCGCTGCCGGCCGCCGCCGTCATGCGCTGGGTCGAGCGGCCGCTGCGGCACAGCCGCACCGTCTCCGAACTCCCGCGCCGGGGTCTGTCGTTGGGTCTCGCCTCGGTGGTCATTCCGGTGGTGCTGGCGCTGGTCGTCGGCACCGGCACGCTGCGGCTGCTCGGCCCGGCCGCGCCCGTCGACCTCCAGGGCCTGCCGCCCGGCTCCTCGGACGGCACCTCGCTGCTGGTGCGCACCGCGGCGCCGGCCAAGGGCGGGCCGGCGGTGGTGCCGGACGCCGTCCAGGCCCGCAAGGACTTCCCGCCGGACGGCGAGTGCGAGGTCGCGCCGACCGCCACCACCAGCCCCGACTGCCGTTTCGGCGTGGTCGGCAGCCCGGACCGGATCGTGCTGCTCGGCGACTCGCACGCCGGCCAGTGGTTCTCGGCGCTGCTCGCTATCGCCGCCGAACGGCGCTGGGAGCTGGAGGAATTGGTCAAGCAGGGCTGCCCGCTTCCGGAACTCACGGTGGTGAACCCGCAGTTGGGCCGCACCTATCGTGAGTGCGACACCTGGCGGGCGAACGCGCTGACCCGGTTGAAGGAGGGACCCAAGCCCCGGCTGATCGTCGTCTCCACCCTCAACCGCTACACCGACGACCGTGAACTGCTGCTCCAGGGCTGGGAGAAGACCCTCGCCCCGCTGCGCGAGATCGGCGTCCCGATCGTCTACCTGCGCGACACCCCGGTCCCGGGGACGGACGTGCCGGCCTGTGTGTCGGGCCACACCGACGAACCGGCAACCTGCGAGTTCCCGCGCGACAAGGCGCTGTGGGCGGACCCGCTCGCCGACGAGATCGCGGCCGGCCGGATGCCGGGGGTGCGCACGGTATCGGTGAACGACGTCATCTGCCCCGGCAACGGCCGCAGTTGCCCGGCGGTGCTGGAGCGGATCCTGCTCTACCGCGACGACGCGCACCTCACCAACGTCGCCGTCGTCGTCCTCACGCCGCGCCTGGAGCGGCTGTTGACGGAGTCCGGCGCCCTGCCGCCCAGGTCGGCACCCACCCAGGACCGGCCGGTCACCGTGGACGGCTGGACGCAGCTGCTGCGCGACGACTTCGACGGCCCGGCCGGCAGCCGCCCGTCCGAGGCCAACTGGCAGTACGACCTCGGCACTTGCTACCCGGGCTGCCCGGCCCCGCAATGGGGGACGGGCGAGATCGAGACCATGACGGACTCCACCGCCAACGTCAGGCTGGACGGCCGCGGCGCCCTGGAGATCGTGCCCACCCGGGACGCCGCCGGGCAGTGGTCGTCCGGGCGGATCGAGTCCCGCCGCGCGGACTTCGCCCCGCCGCCCGGCGGTGTGCTGCGGATCGAGGCCGGGATCGCCCTGCCGGACGTCACCGGCCCGGCCGCCGCCGGGTACTGGCCCGCCTTCTGGACCCTCGGCGGTGAGCTGCGCAACGGCTACACCGGCTGGCCGGCCATCGGCGAGCTGGACATCATGGAGCAGGTCAACGGCCGGGACACGGTGTTCGGCACGATGCACTGCGGCGTCCTCGACGGCGGCCCCTGCCAGGAGCCGCGCGGCCTGGGCTCCGGCGACCAGCCCTGCGGCGCCGAGTGCCGCACCGGCTTCCACCGGTACGCGGTCGAGGTCGACCTGAGGCCGGGGGCCGAACAGGTCCGCTGGTACCTCGACGGGCGTGAGCACCACCGGGTCACCGCCGCGCAGATGGACCGCGCGACCTGGGACCGGGCCGTGAACCACGGCCTGTTCCTGATCCTCAACGTCGCCGTCGGCGGCAACCTGCCCACCGCGTTCGGCGGCGCCGTCACCCCGGCCACCGAACCCGGGCACCCGATGCGGGTCGACTACGTCTCCGTCGCCACGAAGCCGTAGCGGTCGCGTTCGCACGGGAAGGGCCCCGGGCCGGGGAGCACGCCGCTCCCCGGCCCGGGGCCCTTCCGTCGCTCGGGGGGCGGTCAGCCCCAGTTGCCGACCAGCGGGGTCTCGCCGTCGCCGACGGTCGCCCTGAACACGGTCAGGTCGCTGCCGGCCGCCGCGCCGGAGAAGGAGTGGTCGGAGGGCCGGAAGACGCCGACGCTGTCGACGCCGGTGCCGTCCCAGTCGCCCTTGACCGGGATGTCGCCGGTGTTGCCGAAGACGATGTCCCGGACGTTCTCGGTCTGGTTGGAGTCGTTGAGGTGGAAGGTCCGCGTCTGCGGGTCGTAGACCGCGACGGTGGTGGTGCCGTTGCCGTCCCAGTCGCCGACCAGCGGCTTCCACCCGACGTTGCCCAGCATGATCCGGTACTTGAAGACGGCGTTGTCGTCGCTGAGGTAGAAGGTCGCCTCGCTCGGGCGGTAGACGCCGATCGTGGTCCTCCCCCGGCCGCTCCAGTCCCCGACGACGGGGACGTCGTTGTAGTTGCCGTACCGCACCGGGGCGCCGATCGTGCCGTCGGGGCCGGGCAGGAAGAACTCCGCGGTGCTCGGGCGGTAGTAGCCGATGGTGTCGACGCCGGGCCCGTTCCAGTGGCCGGCCAGCGGGACGTCACCCGGAGCGCCGACGGTGGCGCGGGCGATGGTGACCCCGTTGTGGGAGGTCTGGGTGACGGACTGGTCGGCCGCCCGGTACACGCCGACCGAGGAGGGGCGGGGGGCGGGGGTGGCGTTGACGATGGCCCGGCCGGTCTTCTGCTGCTGGGCGACGGTCTGCGGCAGGAGGGTGGCGGTGTTGTCCATCCAGCGGAAGGGGTGCAGGTAGACGACGCGCGCGTCCTGGGCCGCGACGGCCTTGTACTCGGCGTTGAACGCGGCGATCTGTGCGTCGCTCGTGCTTCCGCATTCGTTGGACTGGAAGATCTCCGGGAAGAGCATGAGGTGCTGGTCGGGCGAGGCGAGCTTGTTCTTCAGCCTCGTCACCAGGTCCTGGACCGTTCCACGGCCCTGGCAGTACCGGTTGACGCCGACGATGTCGGCGATCGCGGGGACGGGGTTGACACCGGGGACCGGCGAGAGGTCGCGCTCGGCGTAGTCGAAGATGAGCAGCTTGCCGGGGAAGGCCGCCCGGACCTTGTCGGCCTGCACCCGGATCTGGTCGGCGGTCAGCCCGCGGTAGTAGGCCTCGTCGGTCAGGTAGACGGCGCCGATCTTGTCGAGGTTGCCGCCGATCCGCTTCTTCAGGGCGGCGAGGTTCGCCTCGATCTCGGCGGCCGGCTTGGCTTCGAGCCTGTGCTCGACGCCCGGATTGACGACCTCGGGGTTGACGCCGAGGGCGCAGGCGGCCGGCAGGCAGTTGTCCAGGAAGCCGAGCGAGATGTTGTCCGCGTCGCGCGAGTAGCCGTTGAAGTTGCTCCAGCCCGCGACCTTGGGGGTGAAGTCCGAGTGGGGGCCGTCGACGGGGTCCACGGTGGCGTAGTACCCGTAGTAGCCGAGGCCGCCGAGCATCGAGACCCGCAGGTCGTCGACGGTGGCGACGCGGCCCGGGGCCGAGGGGTGGGCGCCCAGGACGACGTAGCCGTCGCCGGGCAGTTCGGCGGCGGTCGTGCCGGAGAAGACCGCCCTCTCGTTGACGGTGACGGTGGCGAGCTTCTCGGGTCCGGCCGCCAGCACCAGGGAGACCGTGTACGAGGTGGCCGCCGGTACCGGCGGGAGCACGGTGGCGGTGCCGCCCTGGTAGAGGGCCAGGCCACCGTCCGCCTGCACGCGCAGGCCGAGTGCGATGTCGGGTGCGTCCACGGCGCCGGTGCCGTTGCTCGCGCGGCTGATGGCGAGGGAGGACCAGTCGGTGCCGGTGGTGCTGTCGACGGCGGGCGTCAGCTTCGCGCTGACGGTGTAGCGGCCGCGGACCTCGTTGCCGCCCGGCTTGGGGAGGTCCGCGGTGGCCGGCTTGGCGAGGCGCACGGCGGCGGTGCCCTGGGGGAAGGAGAGCACGTTGGGGTGGGCGGGGGAGTTCACCTGGACGGCGCCCGGGACGGGGTTGGTGACCAGGCCGTTGACCCCGGACTCGGCGACGTAGCCGGAGGAGAGCAGGCTCGGCTGGCGGACACTGAGGTCCTGGTTCAGTCCGAAGTCCGCGGTACCGGCCGGGGCGCCGTCGAAGGTGTCGACGAGCGGCTTGGCGCTGGCGCCGGCGGAGGTGTCGACCCGGCTGACGGACAGGCCGTGGTTGCCGCCGTTGCCGAAGGTGGTCACCTTGGAGGTGTTGTCGTCGAGGTAGGCACCCAGGTAGAGGAAGGCGCTGCTCGGCCAGCGGGTGACCGTCGGCGGGGCGGTGGCGGTCAGCGTGGTGTCGTTCACGGTCAGCGTGACCGTGCGGTCCGCGCCGGTGGAGACGGTGAGGGAGACCGCGTAGCTGGTGGCCGGGGCGACCTGGCCGGACCAGAAGGCGGTCTCGCCTCCGCCACCGTGGTAGAGGTCGAGCGTGCCGTTCGACTTGACGGTGAGTCCGAGGTCGACGTCGGCGTTGGTGACGTAGCCGGTGCTGCGGTGGCTGCGGCTGAGGACGATGGACGCCCAGTCGTTGCTGGTGGTGTCGCCGACCGAGGGGTCGACCACGGTGGAGACGGTGTAGCGGCCGGTCTCGTCCGCGACGGCGGGCGCGCCCAGCATCACGGCGGAGATGCCCTTGGAGAACTGCAGGCGGTTGGGCTGGGTGGCGGGGCTGACCTGGACGAACGAGGCCTCCGGCGGGGCGGCCGTCCACCAGCGGCCGGAGACACGGGTGTAGGAGATCGCGCGCTCTCCGTCCGGCGGCGACTGCCGGGTGGTGAGGTCGGCGGCGACCCCTGCGTTGAGCCCTCCGTTGAGCCCGTAGAACGGGGCGGCGGCGAGCGTGGAGTCCTGGGTGAAGGTGTCGTTGAAGGCGCGGGTGGCGGTCAGGTTCGCCGGCGTGGGTCCGTCGGCGGCGGCGGCCGTGGCGCCTCCCGGCCCTGCGGGTATCAGGGCCAGGGTGAGTGCCGAGGCCGCGACGCCGAGGGTGCGGCGGGCACGTGGGGTGAAGGTCACCGAGTCTCTCTCCTGATCTCTCGTCCGGCCCGGTGACCGGAACGCCGGACCGGCGGTGCGGGCGCGCCACCGGTCCGGCGGGATCATAGAGGACGGATACGAACTTCCGTCAGGGGTTTTCGGCCCACGGGTGTGCGTCGGCCGGACAATTGAGGGGACATCGGGAGCTTCCGCCGGCCGGGGCGGCACTGGTCAGTGCGCGGAATCGGGCGGGAAGGGCACGGGGTAGGCCTCGGCGAAGTCGGCGGAGCGGGCGACCTCGCGCCACCTGGTGTCCTCGTCGAGCAGTCGGCGGTCCATCGCGATGGAGCCCTCGGCCGCGTTGACCCCGAGGGGCAGGTGGTGGGGGATGTCGCGGCGTCCGGCCATCCGCACCAGGATCCCGGCGGCGCGGACCGGGTCGCCGGCCGCGCCGTCGCCCCCCTGGCGCATGCGGGTGTTGAGGGCGCCGACCGTTTGGGCGTACGCCTCCGGGACGTCGTGCACGGTCATCGAGGAGCCGGCCCAGTCGGTGCGGAACCCGCTCGGCTCGACGACCAGCACCCGCACGCCGAACGGCTCGGTCTCGGCGCGCAGCACGCGGCTGAACCCGTCGATGGCGAACTTGGCCGCCTGGTAGGAGGCGATGCCGGGGGAGCCGCCGACCCGCCCGCCCATCGAGGAGAACTGCACGACCAGCCCGCCGCGCTGCTCGCGCAGCAGCGGAAGCGCGGCCTTGGTGACGTTGTAGACGCCCCAGAAGTTGGTCTCGAACTGCGCGCGGAAGTCGGCGTCCTCGGTGGTCTCGATCGGCGAGACGTTGGCGTAGCCGGCGTTGTTCACCAGTACGTCGATCCGGCCGAAGTGCGCGTGCGCCTCGGCGATCGCGGCCCGGGCGGCCGCCGGGTCGGTGACGTCGAGTGCGATCGGGCGGATCCGGGAGCCGAACTCCTCGACGAGGTCGGCCAGTTGTTCGGGGCGGCGGGCGGTCGCGGCGACACCGTCGCCGGCCTCCAGGGCCGCGCGGGTCAGGGTGCGGCCGAAGCCGCGGGAGCTGCCGGTGATGAACCAGGTCTTGTCCATGCCGTTAGTAAAACATCGTTGCGCTAATAGTGCAACGGCGTTGCGCTAGCATGGACGGGTGACTGCATCGGAGTTCCAGCGCGCGCGATCCCCCGAGGCCAAGCGGCAGCGCGAGGCGGCGATCCTGGAGGCGGCCCGCTCGCTCGGCCGGGAGCGCGGCATCAGGGACGTCACCCTGACGGACATCGCCGCCGCCGTGGGAATGCACAAATCGGCGCTGCTGCGCTACTTCGAGACCCGCGAGGAGATCTTCCTGCGGCTGACCGCCGAGGGCTGGGCCGAGTGGTCCGACGCGCTGACCGCCCGGCTGCGCGACACCGCCGACCCGGGCCCGGCCGCCGTGGCCCGGGCCTTCGCCGCCACCCTCGCGGCCCGCGGGCCCTTCTGCGACCTGCTCGCCCACGCCCCGCTCAACCTCGAACGCAACGTCTCCCTCGACGCGGTCCGCGACTTCAAGCTCGCCACCCGGGCCGCCCGTGAGCCGGTCACCGCCGCCGTCCGCGCCCTCCTGCCCGCCCTGAGCGAGCAGGACGTCACCGACCTCTTCGCCACCGCCGTCGCCCTCGCCGGCGCGATGTGGCAGATCGCCAACCCCGGCCCCGAGGTCGCCGCCCTCTACCGCACCGACCCCCGCCTCGCCCACGCCGTCATCGACCTCGAACCCCGCCTCACCCGCATCCTCACCGCCACCGTCCACGGCCTCTCGGCGGGCCCGGACGCCTGACCGGCCGGGTCGGCGCGGGCGCACCGGCGGCGGCGACGCCGTCGCCCGCGCCGAGCCGTCACCGGAACGGGTGATGGGCGGCGAGGTGTTCCCCGGTTCGGCGGATCCGGGGCGGCGGTGGTGTGTATAGCTGGCAGCCGGAGACCACCGACGGAAGGGACCACCCCATGACCCGGTCAGCCGCCAAGCCCGCGCAGAGTGTCGGCGAGGTCATCGAGCGGATGCGGGAGATCAAGGCGCGGCTGGACCCGCGGGACGGGGTCGCGTGCTTCAACCGGATGTACCTCGAGGTCACCGAGCTGGTGGGGGAGCGGCTCACGGACGGGTACTTCCAGGACGAGGCGTTCATCGAGCGGCTGGACGTGGTGTTCGCGAACCTGTACTTCGACGCGGTGGAGGCCGGCGAGGCGGGGCGGCCGGTGAACGCGGCGTGGAAGCCGCTGTTCGACGCGCGCAGCCACCGGAAGGTGTGGCCGGTCCAGTTCGCCTTCGCGGGGATGAACGCGCACATCAACCACGATCTGGCGCTCGCCGTGGTCGAGACCTGCATCGAGCGGCGGACCACGCCCGACACGCCGCCGGTGCACGCCGACTACCTCAAGGTGAACGAGCTGCTGGCGCAGGTGGAGGCGGAGGTGCGGGCGTCGTTCGAGGCGCAGATCGTCAAGGTGGCCACCGAGGAGGCGGAGCCGCTGAAGCACATCGTGTCCAGCTTCTCGATCGCCCGGGCCCGGGACGCCGCCTGGGCGACCACGCAGACGCTCTGGCACCAGCGCAACATCCGCCCGATGTACGACGCGACGCTCGCCGCCGTCACCGCGAGCACCGCGCTGGCGGGGGAGATGCTGGTCACGCCCGTGCTGCCGCCGGTGGAGCAGCCGGACGGGGAGCAGCCGGACGGGGAGTAGCCGGACGGGGGCGGCGCGACGGCCCCGGTCGGCGGAGCCCGGCGGGCGGGAGCGGGCGGGGCGGGGTGGACTGGTGGGTGACCAGCCCTGATGGAGCCGCGAAAGGCCGTCGATGTCCTCCTCGTCCCCCGCCCGGTACGCCGATCTCAGCGCCCTGGTGATCAACTGCACGCTCAAGCGCTCGCCGGAGCGCAGCCACACCCAGGGCCTGATCGACGTCAGCACCGGGATCATGGAGCGCCAGGGCGTGCGGGTCGACGTGGTCCGCGCGGTGGACCACGACATCGCCACCGGCGTCTGGCCGGACATGACCGAGCACGGCTGGGAGACGGACGAGTGGCCCGTCCTCTACAGCCGGGTGATGGCGGCCGACGTCCTGGTGCTGGCGGGGCCGATCTGGCTCGGGGACAACTCCTCGGTGATGAAGCGGGTCGTCGAGCGGCTCTACTCGTGCTCGTCGGTCCTCAACGGGCACGGGCAGTACGCGTACTACGGGCGGGTCGGCGGGTGCCTGATCACCGGGAACGAGGACGGCGCCAAGCACTGCGCGATGAACGTGCTCTACAGCCTCCAGCACCTCGGGTACACCATCCCGCCGCAGGCGGACGCCGGGTGGGTCGGGGAGGCAGGTCCAGGGCCGTCGTACCTGGACGCGGGGTCGGGCGGGCCGCAGAACGACTTCACCAACCGCAACGCGACCTTCATGACCTGGAACCTGCTGCACCTGGCGAGGATGCTCAAGGACGCGGGCGGCGTCCCGGCGTACGGGAACCAGCGTTCGGAGTGGGAGGCGGGCTGCCGGTTCGACTTCGAGAACCCGGAACACCGCTGAAGGGCGGAACGCCGTGACGTGCCGGGCGGGCTGACGGAACGTCGGTATCGGAACGATCCTTGGTGGGCGGCCCCGTCCGGTGGCGGGGCCGCTTCGGCGGTGAGGGTGGTCCGAACCGATCATCAGATGCGCCATTTCAAACGCGACTGATGTGAACGTTCACCCTTTCGAGTGCACAGGATCATGCGAAGCGGTCCAGATCGTTCCGCCCCGCCTACGGTTGGGCAACAGACGAGACGGGGCCGCCGCCGCATGCGGAGATCCCCTCTTTCCGGGACGACGGCGACGGCCGACGACCCGTCATGGCGTGTCCCCCTTCGAAGAGGAAGGTTCTCCCATGCCCGTGGCCACGAGCGGCGAGACACCGCAGGCGACGCAGCAGCACTCGTACCCGCACGCGCATCCGCAGGCCGGCCGGCGCGCGGCGGTGCGGTCATGAGCGGGACGGCCCTGGAGCAGCTCCTCCGCGGGCCGAGCGGGATCGGGACGGCCGGCCTGAACCTGGCACCCCGTCAGGAGGCCTCCGTCGCTCTCGAAGCGCCGTCGGGCAAGCCGAAGTCCGGGGACCCGGTGCCGGGCCTGTACTTCCACCCCGTGCCCGAGCCGGACGCGGAGCGGGTCGCGGAGGTGAACCGCCGGATCAAGCTGTGGGCCGAGGAGATCGAGCTCTACCCGCCGGACTGGGAGGAGCAGTTCGACGGCTTCTCGGTGAGCCGCTACATGGTCGCCTGCCACCCGGACGCCCCCAGCGTCGACCACGTCATGCTCGCCACCCGGCTGATGGTCGCCGAGAACGCCGTCGACGACTGCTACTGCGAGGACCTCGGCGGCTCGCCGGTCGGCCTCGGCAGCCGGCTGCTGCTCGCCCACACCGCCCTGGACCCGGTGCACACCACCGCGGAGTACCAGGGCGGGTGGCAGGAGTCGCTGGGTTCGGACGCGCCCCGGCGGGCGTACCGCTCGGCGATGGAGCACTTCACCCGGGCCGCCACCGCCTCCCAGGCCGACCGCTTCCGGCACGACATGGCGCGCCTGCACCTGGGCTACCTCGCCGAGGCCGCCTGGGACCAGGACGACCACCACGTCCCGGAGGTGTGGGAGTACCTGTCGATGCGGCAGTTCAACAACTTCCGCCCCTGCCCGACGATCACGGACACCGTCGGCGGCTACGAGCTGCCCGCCGACCTGCACGCCCGCCCGGCCATGCAGCGGGTCATCGCGCTCGCCTCCAACGCCACCACCATCGTCAACGACCTGTACTCGTACACCAAGGAGCTGGCGAGCCCGGGCCGCCACCTCAACCTGCCGGTGGTGATCTCCGAACGCGAGGGCCTCGACGACCGCGCCGGCTACCTGAAGGCCGTCGAGGTGCACAACGAACTGATGCACGCCTTCGAGGCGGAGGCCGCGGCACTGGCCGCCGCCACGCCCGTCCCGGTGGTGGTGCGCTTCCTGCGCGGGGTCGCCGCGTGGGTCGACGGCAACCACTACTGGCACCAGACCAACACTTTCCGCTACAGCCTGCCCGATTTCTGGTAACCAAGGAGCTGAACCGTGTCCGTCACCGACACCACCCCCGTGAGCCGCACCGCCGTCCCCGGGCCGGCCACTCCCTACCAGGGCGACATCGCCCGCTACTGGGACCATGAGGCCCGGCCGGTGAACCTGCGCCTCGGCGATGTGGACGGCCTTTACCACCACCACTACGGCATCGGCGAGGTCGACCAGGCGGCGCTCGGCGACCCCGGCGACAGCGAGCGCGAGAAGAAGCTCGTCGCCGAACTGCACCGGCTGGAGTCCGCGCAGACCGACGTACTGCTCGACAGCCTCGGCGACATCCGCCCCGAGCACACCCTGGTCGACGCCGGCTGCGGGCGCGGCGGTTCGATGGTGATGGCCCACCAGCGCTTCGGCTGCAAGGTCGAGGGCGTCACCCTGTCGGCCAAGCAGGCCGAGTTCGGCAACCGGCGGGCCAAGGAGCTCGGCATCGACGACTCGGTGCACGCCCAGGTCTGCAACATGCTCGACATGCCGTTCGGCAACGGCACCGTCCGGGGCTCCTGGAACAACGAGTCCAGCATGTACGTCGACCTGCACGACCTGTTCGCCGAGCATTCCCGGATCCTCTCGGTCGGCGGCCGGTACGTGACCATCACCGGCTGCTGGAACCCGATCTACGGCCAGCCGTCCAAGTGGGTCTCGCAGATCAACGCCCACTTCGAGTGCAACATCCACTCCCGCCGGGAGTACCTGCGCGCGATGGCCGACAACCGCCTCGTCCCCAACGCGGTCGTCGACCTGACCGCCGCCACCCTCCCGTACTGGGAGCTGCGGGCCACCGTGCCCTCGCTGGTGACCGGCATCGAGGAGGCGTTCATCAACTCCTACAAGGACGGCTCCTTCCAGTACCTGCTGATCGCGGCCGACCGGGTCTGACCCCGCGTCGCCGCACCGGCGAGGACCCGGCCCGGCCGAACGGCGGCGGGGCCGGGTCCGCCGTGTGACGGGCCCCCGGAACCGGGCTGGTCAGCAGGACGTCGGCGGCACGTGATATGCAGTGCATCATCCGATTGGCCGCACCGAGGCCATACGAACGATGCCGACGGCCGTGCCGGTCGACGAGGTCTCAGGGGGGCCGCACCATGTCCTTTTTCCGCCGCCTGGCCGGGCGGAAGCCTCCGCGTTCGCTGCCCCCCGTACTGGACCCCTCGCACGGCGACGAGGAGCTGCGCCGGCTGCGCGCCCTCGCCGAGGCCGGGGACTGGGCCGCGCTGCGCCCCGCCCTCGCCGCGGTCGCCGACCAGGCCGAGCTGACCTGGCTGCTCAACCGGATCACCGACGTCGAGGGCACCGAGGAGTGGCTCGCCAAGGCCGTCGCCGAACGGCCCGAGGACACCCTCGTCCTGCTGGTCTCCGGTGCCCGGCACATCTCCTGGGCCTGGAACGCCCGCACCGGCGCGCGCGCCAAGGACGTCACCGAGGAGGGCTGGCGGCTGTTCGGCGAGCGGCTGGAGACCGCCGAGGAGCAGCTGCTGGAGGTGGCCGAACGCGAGCCCGGCTGGCTCGCCCCCTGGTACTTCCTCCAGATCGGCGCGCGCGGCGCCTCGCTCGGCCGCACCGTCGCCACCACCCGCTTCGACGCCGCGCTGCGCCGCGACCCCGGGCACCTCGCCTCCCACCAGCAGCGCCTCCAGCAGCTCTGCGCCAAGTGGGGCGGCTCCCACGAGGAGATGCACGCCTTCGCCCGCACCGCGATGCTCGGCGCGCCGGAGGGCTCCCCGCTCGGCGAGCTGGTCGCCGTCGCCCACCTGGAGCACTGGCTGGACCTGCCCGACGGCGAGGACCACGCCTACCTGACCGGCCCCGCCGTGCGCACCTCGCTGCGCGAGGCGGCCCTGCGCTCCGTCCTGCACCCGGCCTACCGGCCCCGGCGCGACTGGCGGACCACCCACAACACCTTCGCGATGGTCCTCTCGCTCGCCGACGAGCGCGAGCTGGCCCACGCCGTGTTCGCCACCCTCGGCGACGCCGCCACCGACTGGCCCTGGTACTACCTGGGCGGCGACGAGGCCGAGAACTTCGGCCTCCACCGCGACCGCTGCGCCCCGCGCTGAGCCGAGCACGCCCGGCGCGCCACGCCCGCCGAGCACGCCGACCGGCCGCCCGGGCCGTCCCGCCCGCCGGCCACCGAAGCCCGACACACCCCTTGCGATCGAAAGAGCCACCGGTGTCCCCATCCGAGAACCCGACGAGCGCGCACACCTTCCAGGTCGACCTGCGCGGCCTGGTCGACCTGCTCTCCCACCACCTCTACTCCAGCCCCCGCGTCTACCTGCGCGAACTCCTGCAGAACGCGGTCGACGCGATCTCCGCCCGGCAGGCCCTCGATCCGGCCGCGCCCGCCGCGATCACGGTCCGCGCCGACCGCGACCTGACCGTCACCGACACCGGCATCGGCCTCACCGAGCAGGACGTCCACACCTTCCTCGCCACCATCGGCCGCAGCTCCAAGCGGGACGCCGACGGCCGCCTCGACGGCGACGGGCTCGCCCGCGCCCGCGGCGACTTCATCGGCCAGTTCGGCATCGGCCTGCTCGCCTGCTTCGTGGTCGCCGACGAGATCACCGTCGTCACCCGCTCCGCCGCCACCCCCGACGCCCCCGTCATCGAGTGGCGCGGCGGCTCCGACGGCCGGTACACCATCCGCACCCTGCCCGCCGACGCCAAGCCCGAGCCCGGCACCACCGTGCGCCTCACGCCGCGCTCCGACGCCGCCGAGTGGACCCGCCACGACCGCGTGCTCACCCTCGCCCAGGACTTCGGCAGCCTGCTGCGCCACGAGGTCACCGTCGTCGACGGCCGCGGCGACGCCACCCGGGTCAACCGGACCCCGCCGTGGGCCGCCCAGCACGGCTCCCCGCTGGCCCGCCGCGAGGCGCTGGCCGCCTACTGCCGTTCCACCTTCGACTTCACCCCGCTGGACACCATTGAACTGGACCTGCCGCTGGTCGGCCTGCGCGGCGTCGCCTACGTGCTGCCCGACGCCGTCCCGCCGTCGCGCCGGGCCGGCCACCGGGTGCACCTCAAGGGCATGCTGCTCTCCGACCACGCCGACGAACTCCTGCCCGACTGGGCGTTCTTCGTCCGCTGCGTGGTGGACACCGACGGCCTGCGGCCCACCGCCAGCCGCGAGGGCCTGTACGCCGACGAGACGCTCGCCGCCGTCCGCGACGCGCTCGGCGCCCGGATCCGCGACTGGCTCACCGGTCTGTCCGCCAGCGACCCGGCGCTGCTCCACCGGTTCATCTCGGTGCACCACCTGGCCGTCAAGGAACTCGCCCGCTACGACGACGAGTTGCTGCGGATGCTGCTGCCCTGGCTGCCGTTCGAGACCACCGACGGCAATGTCACCCTGGACGAGTTCGCCCGCACCCACCCGGTGGTGCTGGTCACCCGCACCGTCGAGGAGTTCCGCCAGGTCGCCCCGATCGCCGGCGCCGCCGGGCTCGGCGTCGTCAACGGCGGCTACACCTACGACCGCGACCTCGTGCACCGGCTGCCCGAGATCCGGCCCGGCACCTCCGTCGCCGACCTCGACCCGAGCACCGTCACCGCGCACCTCGACACCGTCGACCCGGCCGCCGAACTCGCCGCCTCGGCGTTCCTCGCCACCGCCCGCGAGGTGGTCGGCCGCTTCGACTGCGACGTCGCCCTGCGCAGCTTCCACCCGACCAGCGCGCCCGCCCTGCTGCTCGACAACCGGGAGGCCCGGCACGAGCGCACCCGCGCCCAACTCGCCGACGAGGCCGACGGGCTGTGGGCCGACATCCTCGGCTCGCTGCGCGCCGAGGTGCCCCGCGCCCAGCTGGTGCTCAACCACCTCAACCCGCTGGTCCGGCGGGCGGCCTCGATCGGTGACCGCGAACTCGCCGTCACCGCCGTGGAGACGCTCTACGGGCAGGCGGTGCTGCTCACCCGCCGGCCGCTGACCTCCAGCGAGAGCGCGCTGCTCAACCGCTCGTTCATCAGCCTGCTGGACCACGCGATGCTCGGCCACGAGGCCGCGTCCGGCGGCAACGGCGGCACCGGTCCGAAGGAGGCGTGATGCTGAACAGCATCGACGCGGTGATGACCGCGCTGCGCGAGAACGACGCCCGCCCCTACGGGCGCCAGCGGACCGTCACCGCCGAGGAACTCGTCGACGCCGCCGACCAGTTCGACGACACCGCGGTCCGCTCCATGGCCCTCCTGGAGCTGATGGAGGCCTACGAGTACGACGGCGAGCGCAGCAAGGCCCCGGTCGTCTTCGCCCGCGTCCTCAAGCTCTGGGACAACGACCCGGACGGCTTCGGCGAGTGGGCGCGGCAGCAGGTGTTCTGGCGCTTCAAGTGGGTCGCCACCTCCCTGCTCGGCACCCCCGACGTGCCGCTGCCCGCGATCCGGCGCTGGCACGAGGAGATGCGCAGCCGCTACCGCGCCGCCGGGCACGGCCTCCAGCCCTACTACGCCCAGCGCTTCCACCTCGCCGCGCACACCGGCGAGGGGGCCCTGGACGCCTACGAGCTGTGGGCCGGGCGGCCGCGCACCGAGCTGAGCGACTGCCACGCCTGCGAGATTCGCGCCCGCGCCGTCCACCACCTGCGCCAGGGCGACGACGTGACCGCGCTGGACGTCTGGCGGCCGGTGCTCACCGGCGAGGCCACCTGCGCCGAGGAGCCCTACGTCAGCCACGCCCAGGCGCTGCTGCCGCTGCTGCGCCAGGGCCGGCTGGACGAGGCCCGCTCCAGTCACCTGGTCGGCTACCGCTTCGCCCGCGGCAAGAGCGGGATGGCCAGCTCCGTCGGCCTGCACATCGAGTTCTGCGCGCTGTCCGGCAACGAGCCGCGCGGCCTGGAGCTGCTCGCCGAGAACCGCGACCTGTTCGGCGTCACCGGCGACCCGGTCAGCCGGCTCTCCTTCCTCACCGGCGTCGAGGTGCTGATCGCCGCCCTCGCCCGGGCCGGGCACGGCGAGCTCACCGTCAGCGGCCCGCCCGGGGCGGGCTGGACCGTCGACACCCTGCTCGCCCACCTGCGCACCGAGGCGGACGCGCTCGCCGCCCGCTTCGACGCCCGCAACGGCACCGGTGCGGTGAGCGGCCGGCGCCGGGAGCGGCTGGCCGGCCGGCCGCTGCTGGCCGAACCGCTCGCCCTCGGCGTGCGGGCGGCGGCGTCGCCGGAGCTGGCGGCCGTCCCGGTCGTCCCCGCGGTGCCGGCCCGGGAGGCCGAGCCGGAGCCGGAGGACTTCACCGCGCTGGTGCTGCGCGCCCGGGAGCTGCACCTGGTCGGCCACCCGGACGCGGACCGGCTCTGGAAGCGGATCGACGAGCGGTTCGCCGCCGCCGGGGGCCTTACGGGGGACCCCGAGGGGCTGCTGGCCGCGGACGCCGGGCCGCTCGGGCAGCTGCGCGCCGAACTCGCCGAGCGGCGGGCGCACGAGGCGCTCGACCGCGGCGAGTGGGAGGAGGGCGCCGCCGAACTGCTGGCCGCCGGCGGGCTGTACAAGCGGGAGGGGCTGGCCGGCCGCGCGCTGGCGGCCCGGACCCGGGCGCTGGTCGCCGAACTCGTCCGCGAGGACGAGGACGAGGACGGGGATGAGGACGGGAACGGCGCGCCGGTCGAGGCCGCCGCGCCGGTCGTCGACTGGCAGGCCCTGGACGCCGCGCTGGCCCGCGCCGAGCAGCTGGCCGCCGGGGCCGCCGGGGCCGCCGACGGCGCGCCGGGCATCTCGGACGACGACTACCTGATCGTCCTCCAGTGCCGCGCCTACGCCGCCCACCAGGAGCTGGTCCGCGCGCTGCCCGAGCCGCCGGCGCAGCCGCCCGCCGAGCAGTCCGCGCGCTTCGCCGCCGCCGTCACCGCCTACCGCGACGCGGCCGCCGCCCGCGGCTCGGTGCGCCGGCTCTCGGTGGCCCGCCAGTACGCCGCCGACGCCGCCGCCCGGCAGGGGCGGCTCGCCGAGGCGGTGGCGGAACTGCGTTCCATCATCGCCGAGTTGGAGCAGGCCGGGCAGCCCTGGCACACGCCGAGGCCGTACGGGCTGCTGGGGCAGGCGCTGCTGCAGAGCGACGAGCAGGCCGAGGCCGTCGAGGTGCTGCACCGCGCCCTGGCCGCGGCCGCCCGCTGGGCCGACGACTCGTACCCGTTCGCCGCGACCTATCTGATGGCCGGGCACGCCAGCGCCCACATCGGCGACACCGGCGCCGCGATCAGGTCGCTCTCCGAGGCCGCCGCCCGGTTCGACCGCAAGGGCCCGGAGGCGGCCGAGGACGCGGCCCGCACCCGGCTGCAACTCGCCGACCTGCTGACCGGCGCCGACCGGACCGCCGACGCGGTGGCCGTCCTGGAGTCCGTCGTGGCCGAGGGTGCGGCCGCCGGCCTGGACGAGCGGGTGCTCGCCCAGGCCCGGCTCGACCTCGCGCGCGGCCTGTTCGCGCTGGACGAGGACCGCGACGCAGCCGAGGAGTTCCTGCGGCTGGCCGCCGTCCTGGAGGGCTGGACCGAGGACCTCCACCTGCGCACCATGGTCGCCTCGGAGGCGACCGTCGCGCTGCTGCACGCCGACCGCTGGGAGGCCGCGCACGCCGCCCGCGCCCGGGCGCTGGCCGCGCACGAGCAGTGGCCGCAGCCCGGCCCGGTGTCCGCGATGCTGCGGCAGTTCGCCCGGCTCACCGCGCAGAAGGAGGGCCCGGACGGGGTCGGGGAGGCGCTCGCCCGGCTGGCCGAGGCGGACGCCGTGCGCGAGCGGCTGGAGCGCGAGGAACCCGGGGCCGAGACCTGGTACCCGCGCGCGGCCGTCCACTACGAGCGGGCCCGGGTCCGCGCGGTGGCCGGCGACCACGAGGAGGCGCTGGCCGAGGCCGAGCGGGCGATCGCCGCCTACGAGGAGGGCGGCGAGCAGGCCGAGACCCCGCGCGCCGAGGCCGTCCGGGTGGCCGCGCTGATCGAGGGCACCGACCTCGGCCGCCTCGCGGCGGCCCGGGACCGGCTCACCCTCGCGATCAAGCGCTGCCGGGCGCTCGGGCTGGAGGAGGCGGCGGAGATCCTCGCCGAGCTGCGCGAGCGCCTCGCGGACTGACGATCGCGCCCCGGTGCCGGGAGAACCGGCACCGGGGGCGGCACCGGGGCGGGCGGCACTGGAGCCGAGGCGTCGCTCAGCGGGCGGCGGCCGTCCCGCGGGAGCCGCGCACGGCGGCCAGCAGGCCCGTCACCGCGGGCGACCACGGGCGGCCCGCCGGGCCGGTGAGGGTCAGCGTCCGGTGCGCGGCCGGCCGGATCGGGACGAGCACGCAGTCCGCCGGCAGCATCGGCTGCGCCAGCGCCGGCATCACCGACACCCCGACCCCCGCGTGCACCATGCCGATCAGCGTGTTGAGGTCCCGGATGCGGTGGCGCGGAGCGAAGCGGACGCCCGCCCGCCGGTAGGCGTCGCGGATGTGCCGCTCGCAGCCGCCCTCGGAGAGCAGGAAGTCGTCGTCCTCCAGGTCGGCCACGTCGACGCTCCGCTCGCCCGCGAGCGGATGGTCGCGGCGCAGCAGCGCGTGCATCGAGTCCGCGCCGAGCGCGACCGCCCCCGGCGGCACCGGGTCCGCGTCCACCAGGACCGCCGCGTCCACCGTGCCGGCCTCCAGCCAGACGCCCAGCTCGTCGTCCTCGCCCTCGAACACCCGCACCGTCAGCCGGGGGTGCTCGCCCCGCCAGTCGCGCAGCAGGCCGGGCAGCAGCCCCTGGCAGACGGTGGTCGGCGCGGCCAGCCGGACCGTGCCGGTCAGAGCGCCCGCGTGCCGGGCGGCGATGGTCCGGACGGCGGTGGCGGAGGCGACCGCCGTCCGGGCGTGCGGCAGGATCCGCTCGCCCAGTGGGGTCGGGCGGGCCGGTGCGCCCCGGTGCAGCACGGGCGCGCCGAGCACCCGTTCCAGTGCCGCCACCGCGTGCGAGACCGCCGACTGGCTCACGCCCAGTTCGGCCGCCGCCGCCCCGAAGCCGCCCGCGTCCGCCACCGCGACCAGCGCCCTGAGCTGGGCGAGGTTCACCTCCGGGGCCATGAGACCTCCTCATCCCTGCTGCACCGCCACTTGTTGGACTCATGGTCGGTCGGGCCGTCACCCTCTGTCCAACCCCGGCCGGTGGGCGGTGGGGGGTCCCACGTGCGGGAAGGACGGGAGGCGGCTGTGACGGGACGGCGCTGGTGGCCGGGGTTCGTGGCCCTGTCGGCGATCTGGGGTGCGAGCTTCGCGCTGATCAAGGTGGCGGTCGACGCGGGGGTGCCGCCGCTCTGGGTGGCGGCCTGGCGCTGCCTGCTCGGCGCGGCCGCGCTCTGGGCGGTCCTCGCCGCGCGCCGCGAGGCCGCCCCGCGCGACCTCGCCACCTGGGGCCACTGCGCGGTGGTCGCGCTGCTGCTGAACGCGGTGCCGTTCGTGCTGTTCTCCTACGGCGAGACCCGGGTCAGCTCGGTGCTCGCGGGCGTGCTGAACGCGACCACCCCGCTGTTCGCCCTGCTCTTCGCGCTGGCCGCGGTGCCCGGGGAACCGCGCCCGGGGCGGCGGCGGATCGCCGGGCTGGCCCTCGGCTTCGCCGGGGTGCTCGCGGTGCTCGGCGTCGGTGGCGGGCACGGGTTCGGTGCGGCTTCGGGCTCCGCGGTGGTGGCCGGCGGGCTCGCCTGCCTGGCCGCGACCTGCTGCTACGGCGCCGGCTTCGCCTATCTGCGCCGCCACCTCTCGGCCCGCCCGCACTCGGCCGCCGCCCTGTCCGCCGCCCAGATCACCTGCGCCGCCGCCGAACTCGCCCTCGCCGCCCCGCTCGCCGCCGGCGCCCCGCACTGGCCCGGTGCCGGGGCCGGGGCCGCCCTGCTGGCGCTCGGTGCCCTCGGCACCGGCGTCGCCTACGTCCTCAGCCTCGACCTGGTCCGCACCGCCGGAACGGCCGTGGCCGCCGCCGTCACCTACGTCACCCCGCTCTGGTCGACGGCGCTCGGCGCCCTGCTGCTCGCCGAGCCCGTCGGCTGGAACACCCTGCTCGGCGGCCTCGCCGTGATCGCCGCCGTCGCCCTCACCCGGCCACCACGCGTCGGCTCGGGCACCGGCCCGGGCACCGGCCCGGGGGCCGCCCCGGGCACCGGTTCGGCTGCCGGGAAGCGCACCGGCCGCCGGGGCCGGAGGCGGCGTCAGCCGGTCGGTTAGGGTGGGCCGATGGGCACGGGAAGGGCAGCGGACGTAAGCGTTGACGCAGGCGTTGACGTTGGCGACACGGCCGACCTGCCGTCCCCCTCGCCCGACGTCGCCGTACAGTCCGTGCTGCGCGCCCGCCCCCTCCGCTTCCCGTTCACCCCCGACTCGCTGCGCTGCTGGGCCTACCTGACCAGCGGCACCCTGCTCGGCCTGGTGGTGGTCGTCCTGCTGGCCGCCCTCATCGCCCTCGGCCTCGGGCTCGCCGTCGTCGGCATCGGCCTGCCGCTGCTGCTGGCCGTCGCCCTCTGCGGCCTGCCGCTCGGCGCCCTGGAACGCCGCCGGCTGCGGCTCGTCGAACCGTCGCCGGTGCCCGATCCGCACCGCCCGCTGCCCGGGGCCGGCCGCCGCGCCCGGCTCCGGACCCGGCTGCGTGAACGCGCGACCTGGCGCGAACTCGCCCACACCGTGCTCGTCGGCCCGCCGCTCACCGTCGCCGGACTCGGCCTCGTCGCCCTGCTGGTGTTCTCCGGGGCGCTGGTCATCAGCCCCCTCGTGGTCTGGGCGCTGGCCCCCGAGACCGTCATGCTGATCCCCGGCCACGCCGTTCCCGGACCGCTCCACGCGCTGCCCGCCACCGCCCTCGGCCTGCTGGGGCTGCTGGGGCTGCTTACGCCGCGGCGCTGCTCACCACCGTCCACGTCCGGCTGGCCCGGCTGCTGCTCGGCCCCCGCGAGGAGGACCGCGGGCGGCAGGTCCTCGAACTGACCCGCTCCCGGGCCCGGCTGGTCGACGCCTTCGAGGCCGAGCGCCGCCGTATCGAGCGCGACCTGCACGACGGCGCCCAGCAGCAGCTCGTCGCCCTCACCATGACCCTCGGCCTCGCCGCCCACGAGCTGCGCGAACGCGCCGCCGCCCCCGGCGCGGGCACTGACGGCGCGGGCACCCCCGGCGCGGGCACCGACGGCGACCCGGTGCTCGACCTGGTCGACCGGGCGCGCGGCGAGGCCCGGCAGGCGGTGGAGCAGCTGCGCGGCCTGGTCCGCGGCATCCACCCCCAGGTGCTCACCGACCACGGCCTGGCCGCCGCCGTCACCGAGGTCGCGCTGCGCCACCCGATCCCGGTCGAGGTCGATCTCGACCTGCCCGGTCGACTGCCCGGCGCGGTCGAGTCCACCGCCTACTTCACCGTCACCGAGGCGCTCACCAACGCCGCCAAGCACAGCGGTGCCACCGCCATCACCGTCCACGGGCGGATCGCGGCCGACCGGCTGGTGCTCCAGGTGACCGACGACGGCCGCGGCGGGGCCGACCCGGCCGCCGGGGCCGGACTCCAGGGACTGGCCGACCGGGTGGCGATCCTGAGAGGACGACTGATGGTGACGAGTCCGAGCGGCGGGCCGACCAGGCTCCGGCTGGAGGTGCCGTGCTCCGGCTAGTCATCGCCGAGGACGCCGTCCTGCTCCGGGCCGGCCTGGTCGAACTGCTCACCAGGGGCGGCCACGAGGTGGTCGCCGCCGTCGGCGACGCGGAGGCCCTCGCCGCCGCCGTCGACGTGGACCGGCCGGACGCCGTCGTCACCGACGTCCGGATGCCGCCCGGCTTCCGGGACGAGGGCCTGCGCGCCGCCCTGGACCTGCGCGAACGCCATCCCGGCCTGCCCGTTCTCGTCCTCTCCCAGTACGTGGCGACCCCGTACGCCACCCGGCTGCTCGGCGCGGCCGGCGCGCAGCGGGCCGGGCTCGGCTACCTGCTGAAGGACCGGGTCGGCGAGGTGTCCGAGTTCCTGGACGCGCTGCGCCGGGTGGCGGCCGGGGAGACCGTGATCGACCAGGAGGTGGTGCGGGTGCTGCTCCGTCAGCAGTCCGCCGACCGCCCGATCGCCCGGCTCACCCCGCGCGAGCGCGAGGTGCTGGGGCTCATGGCCGAGGGCCTAAACAACCAGACCGTCGGCACCCGGCTGAGCATCACCGAGGCGTCCGTGGTGAAGCACTGCGGGAACATCTTCATGAAGCTCGACCTCGATCCGGTCGAGGGCAACCGCCGGGTCCTCGCCGTCCTGGCCCACCTCGCGGACCTGCGCGGCGAGTAGCCCCTGCACCCGGCCCCACCCTCAGAGTCGGGCAATGGCGTGGCGGCGCGAAAAAGTGATATCACTTTGCCGTCGGATGCCGATGCTCGCCGAAGGAGTCGCTCCCATGACCACGCCGCGTTTCCCCGTCGAGGACGGCCTCGTTCTGGACCTCCCGGCCCCGGCGATCACCGAACGGGTGATCACCGGGCGGGCCGGCCTGCCGATGCTCGGCGCGACGCTGCTCGGCCTGCTCGCCGGGGTCGGGGCCGCCGTCGCGGGTGGCGTCCAACTCTCCGGCGGCAGCAAGGGACTGGGGATCGCCCTGCTGGTCGTCGGGCCGCTGCTGGCGCTCGGCTCGCTGCTGATGACGATCGGTCTGACGGTGGTCTCGCCCGGTGAGGCCCGGGTGGTCCAGCTGCTCGGGCGCTACCGGGGCACCGTGCGCGTCGCGGGCCTGACCTGGCTGAACCCGTTCACCAGCCGGCACCGGATATCCACCCGGATCCGCAACCACGAGACCGAGACCGCCAAGGTCAACGACGCCGACGGCAACCCGATCGAGATGGCCGCCGTGGTGGTCTGGCAGGTCGAGGACACCGCGATGGCGGTCTTCGAGGTGGACGACTACGTCGACTTCGTCGCCATCCAGACCGAGACGGCCGTGCGGCACATCGCCACCAGCTACCCGTACGACGCCCATGAGGAGGGTCAACTGTCGCTGCGCGACGGCGCGGAGGAGATCGCCCGCAAGCTCTCCGCGGAGATCGCCGCCCGGGTCGCCTCGGCCGGTGTGCGGGTCGTCGAGTCCCGGATCACCAGGCTCGCGTATGCTCCGGAGGTCGCACAGGTGATGCTCCAGCGCCAGCAGGCGGGGGCCATGGTCGCGGCACGCAGGCTGATCGTCGAGGGCGCCGTCGGCATGGTCGAGGAGGCGCTGGACCGGCTCGCCGAACGCGATGTCGTGGACCTGGACGAGGAGCGGAAGGCCGCCATGGTGAGCAACCTCCTGGTGGTGCTCTGCGGCGACCGCGGCACCCAGCCCGTCGTGAACACGGGCTCCCTCTACCAGTAAGGCGAGGCCTTGGCGACGGAACGGAAGAAGCTCCTGTTGCGGCTGGACCCTTCAGTTCACGACGCGCTCGCCCGTTGGGCCGCGGACGACCTGCGCAGCACCAACGCGCAGATCGAGTTCCTGCTCCGCCGCGCCCTCGCCGACGCGGGCCGGATGCCCGGCGGCGCCGCCCGGATCCCCGGCCGCGGCCGCCCGCCCAAGCAGGGTCCGGGTCCGGGTCCGGACCCCGGCCCGGCTCCGGCTTCCGATCCGTACCCGGACCCGGACTCGGACCCGGATTCCGGGACCTCGGCCGGGGAGCCTCCGGAGCGGGGCGGAGCCGGCCGGGCCTGACCGGACGGACCCGACCGGACGGGCCTGGTGACCTGAGCCGGGGATTCGCCGCCGAATCTCCGACTCGGGTCGCACGTCGTCTCGGCCGGCCGGGCCGTGGCCGGTTGCCTGAGGCGGTGTCACCGGCGGGTCGGGTCCGCGTGATCGACCCGGGTGCGAGGCGCGGGAGGGCCTTCCTCGGTCAGGAAGGTGGTCAGCCGGTGGGCGGTGGTGTCCCAGGACCATTCGGCGCGGACCCAGTCGCGGCCGGCGGTGGCCATGCGGGCGCGGTCGGGGGCGGGGGCGGTGAGGATGCGGGCGATCGCGGTGGCGACGGCGGCCGGGTCGCTGCCGTCGACGACAGTGCCGTTGACGCCGTCGAGCACGGCGTCCGGGGCGCCGCCGGAGCGGCCGGCGACGACGGGCAGGCCGGCGGCGGCCGCCTCCAGGAAGACGATGCTCGTCCTCGTTCTCGGGCTCGTCTCGTCTCGTCTCGTCGGCCGACTTCCCGAACAATGGAATTCGTATCCGATCTCACGTTCGGTGTCTACTGAATTACATTCGGTACCGGTCGCTCGCTATCGTGGGCAGCGTGGCGAGGTCCTGGGATGCGGTGGTCGGGCGGGCGCAGGAGCGGTTGGCGGCGGCGTCCGGAGTGCGGGCGGTGGGGGAGGACGAGGGGCGCGGGTTCGCGCTCTGGGGCCTTGCCTCGTGCGCCGAGGGGGAGTTGGGCGAGTGCCTCGATCCGGACGGGATCGGTCCGGCCGAGGAGCGCCGGCTGCGTGAACGGCTCGGCGAGAGCGGCCGTGAGTGGCCCGGCGACGAGTTGTACCGCCGCCGGTACTGGCTGCTCGACGCCGGCGCCCGCGAGCCCGTCGGCACCGTCGCCGTCGGCAACGGGACCAGGGGGCCCGGCCAGTTGGCCGTCTCCTCACTCTACCTCCGCCCCTCCGCGCGCGGCCGCGGCCTGGCGGCGGCAGCCCTCGACCAGGTCTACCGCGCCGCCACCGCCGAGGGCTTGCCCGGCTACCGGCTGGAGGCGCACTGGACCTGGCAGCACGCCGTCCGCTACTACCTGCGCCGAGGCCTGTGGACGGTCTCCTGGAAGCACGCCATCGGCCTCGCCCGGATGCCCCAACTCCCGCCCTACCGCGTCCAGGAGGAGGACGGCCGCCTGGTGCTGCTGGTCGCCGGCCGCCCGTCCCCCGACCCGTCCGAGGCGGACTGGACCCCGCTGCTCGCCGCCGGCAGCGAGGGCGGCCGGCTGCGCCTGGACGAGACCGCCGCCTACCGGCGGAGCGACGGTTGGGTGCACGGCTACGCCCGCTCCACGCTCGCCCTGCACCTCGCGCTCGCCGGCCGCCCGCTGGTGCGCGGCCCGCAGTGGTGGGCGGAGGCCTGGCGCTGGGCCGACGCCGGTGAACCGGAGGGCCTCGCCTACCGGATCGCGCAGTTCGAGGAGTCCGCCCGCGCGGCGGGCCGTACGGTGGTCACGTCCTGTCGGCCCCCGGCCGTTCCGGGCCTGCCCGGCGTGCCCCGCCAGGCGGAAGCGTCCCGCCAGGCGGACGCGCCCCGCCCGGACGCCGCGCCGCGCCCGTCGGACGGCGCGCCGACCCTCTGAGGCAGGCGTCCGCCGGCCGCACACCCGTCAGCACCGCCCGCAGAACACCGAGTCGAGGAGCCCGCCATGCCCACCAGGCCCGCCGTGCACGAATCCGTACTCGACGCGATCGGCGGGACACCGCTGTTCCGCCTCGCCCGGCTCGGCGCCGGCCTCGCCGCGCCGGTCTACGCCAAGGCCGAGTTCCTCAGCATCGGCGGCAGCGTGAAGGACCGCGCCGCGCTGTCCATGGTGCTGGCCGCCGAGCGGGACGGGCTGCTGGCGCCCGGCGGGACGATCGTGGAGGCGACCTCGGGCAACACCGGCATCGGCCTGGCCATCGTCGGCCGCCAGCGCGGGTACCGGGTGATCGCGGGGGTGGCCGACCGGGCGGCGCCGGAGAAGGCGGACATCCTGCGGGCGTACGGCGCCGAGGTGGTGCTCGCCCCGACCGCCGTCCCGCTGGAGGACCCGGCCCACCTGTTCAACGTCGTCCGCCGGCTCGCCGAGCAGACCCCGGGCGCCTGGCTCGCCGACCAGTACGACAACCAGGCCAATCCCGACGCCCACAGCCGCACCACCGGCCCCGAGATCTGGGAGCAGACCGGCGGCCGGGTGACCCGCTTCGTCGCGGGCGTCGGCACCGGCGGCACCATCACCGGCACCGGCCACCACTTGAAGGAGGTCTCCGGCGGCAGGGTCAGGGTGATCGGCGCCGACCCCGAGAGCTCCGTGTACGGCGGCGGGGACGGCAGCCCGTACTACGTCGAGAGCATCGGCCACTTCATCCACCCCGACACCGTCGAGGACCGCTGGCCGCAGGCCTACCGCGAGGACGTCGCGGACGCCTTCGAGCGCATTCCGGACCGCGAGTCGCTGCTGACGGCCCGCCGGCTGGCGCGCGAGGAGGGCATCCTGGCCGGGCCGTCGTCCGGCACGGCGGTGGCGGCGGCGCTGCGGGTGGCGCGCCGGCTGGGGCCGGAGGACCTGGTCGTAGTGCTGTTGCCGGACTCGGGCCGCTCCTACCTGTCCAAGGTGCACAGCGATTCGTGGATGCGGCAGTGGGGCTTCCTGGAGGGGGCGGAGAGCCTGCGTCCGCTGCTCGCCGGCGCCGGTCCGCTGGTCACCGTGGACGCGGGTGCGACGGTCGGCGAGGCGGTGCGGGCGCTGCGCGGCGTGCCGGGCGGCGTCGCCCCGGCGGTCCTGGCGCGGGCGGCGCGCCCGTACGGGGTGAGCGCGGCGGAGGTGGTGGGCTCGGTGTCCCGGGAGGTGCTGGCGGCGGCGCTCGCGGACGGCACCGCCGGGCCGGACGCTCCGCTGGGCGCCCTGCTCGGTCCGGCGCTGCCGGCGGTGGGCGTCGGGCAGTCGCCGGCGGAGGCCCGCGCGGCGCTCGGGGCGGAACACCCGGGCGTGCTGGTGCTGGTGGACGGCCGGGCCGCCGGGGTGCTGCCGCGGCCCGCGCTCACGGCGTAGTGCCGGATCGCCCCCGGAGACGGCCCCTGGGAGACTCGACGCCATGGCAGAGATCGAGATCGACGGCGCCCCCGCCGACCCCGCCCGGCTGGCGGCGCTGGGCCTGCTCAACTACGGGCACTTCACCACCCTGCGGGCCGAGGCCGGCGGCACCCGGGGCCTCGGGCTGCACCTGGACCGGCTGGTGCGCGACTGCCGCACGGTGTTCGGCGCCGCGCTGGACCGGGAGGAGGTGCGCGCCCGGATCCGCCGGGCGCTGCCGGCCGACGGCGCACCGGTGATCGTCCGGGTCACCGTGTTCGACCCGGCGCTCGGCCTGGAACGCCCCTCCGCCCCCGCCGTGCCGCACCTGCTGGTCACCACCCGCCCGGCGTCGGCCGCCGTGCCCGGGCCGCTGCGGGTGCGCACCGCCGCGTACCGGCGCGAGCTGCCGGAGGTGAAGCACGTCGGCCTGTTCGGCCTGCTGCACCAGCGCCGGCTCGCCCAACTCGAAGGCTACGACGACGCCTTGCTGATCGACGAGGCGGGCCGGGTCACCGAGGGCGCTACCTGGAACCTCGCGCTGTACGACGGCCGCGAGCTGGTCTGGCCGGACGCCGCCGCGCTGCCCGGTGTCACCGCCGCCCTGCTCACCGGCGCCCACCGGGGCCCGCAGCGGCGCGGGCCCGTCAGCGCGGACGGCCTCGGCCGCTTCGTCGCCGGCGTCGCCGTCAACGCGGGCGTCGGCGTCCGCCCGCTCGCGGCGGTCGACGGCACCGCCCTCGACCCGGCCCACCCGGTGGTCGCCGAACTGCGCGCCGCCTACGAGGGGGTCGCGCCGGAGCGGATCTGACGGGAGCGGATCGATCAGCGCGGATCCGACCGGAGCGGATCCGGCCGGAGTGGATCCGATCAGCGCGGATCCGACCGGCACCCGTCATCGACTGGCGTCACCGGGAGCACGGACGGGGGGATAACCCCACCCCCGGTCCGCCAGCGGCCCGTATGGTCCGCCGCACCCCGCCTTCCTAGCCTGGAACACGTCGACGACCGGCGACGATCCACGAAGGAAGGCCCCACCATGGCACCCCGCCGTTCCCGCCCCCAGCCCGAGCCGACCGGGCGCCCCGCCGCCCACGCCGCGATCGAGCTGCGCGGCGTCCGGCGCAGCTACGGCCGGGGCGGCGAGGCCGTGCACGCCCTGCGCGGCATCGACCTGGCGCTCGGCCACGGCACCTTCACCGCCGTCATGGGACCGTCGGGCTCCGGCAAGAGCACCTTCCTGCAGTGCGCGGCCGGCCTGGACCGGCCGACCGCCGGCGAGGTGTACCTCGGCGGCGAGGAGATCACCAAGCTGAGCGAGGACCGGCTCACCAAGCTGCGCCGCGACCGGATCGGCTTCGTCTTCCAGTCCTTCAACCTGCTGCCCTCGCTGACCGTGCTGCAGAACGTGCTGCTCCCGCAGCGCCTCGCCGGGGTGCGCCAGGACCGCGCCAAGGCCAAGGAGTTGCTCGCCCGGGTCGGCCTCGGCGACCACGGCCGCAGGCGCCCCGGGCAGCTGTCGGGCGGTCAGCAGCAGCGGGTGGCGATCGCCCGCGCGCTGATCACCGCCCCGGACGTGCTGTTCGCGGACGAGCCGACCGGCGCGCTGGACACCACGACCGCCCACGAGGTGCTCGGCCTGCTGCGGCGCGCGGTGGACACCATGGGCGCCACCGTCGTCATGGTCACCCACGACCCGGTGGCCGCCTCGTTCGCGGACCGGGTGGTCTTCCTGGCCGACGGCGCGTTCGCCGACGAGCTGTACCACCCGGACCCGAAGACGGTCGCGGACCGGATGGTCGGCCTGACCGTGCGCCCGGTGGGTGCGGCGGCATGAGCAACGGACTCGCGCGCGCCTCGGTGCGCTTCCGCCCGGCGTCCTTCGTCGGCACCTTCGTGGCGCTGCTGTTCGCCGCCGCCGTGATCATGGGCTGCGGCACGCTGCTGCAGACCGGCATCACCGCCTCGGTGCCGTCCGTCCGGTACGCCGAGGCGCCGGTCGTGGTGGCGGCCGACCCGAACGTCAGCATCACCTACAAGAAGAACGACGACTCCGACACCCACGAGCAGCCGCTGTCCGAGCGCGCCCGGGTGGACGCGGGGCTGGTGGCATCGATCGCCGCACAGCCCGGCGTCGCGGCCGCCCGCCCGGACACCGCGTTCCCGTTGCAGAGCGGCGCGCAGAACAACGCGGCGCAGGCCGCCACACCCCAGGCGCTCACCGGCCGGGGCTTCGCCGCGCTCGGCATCGCCGGCCCGCAGGACAAGCTGGTCGAGGGCCGCGCCCCCGGCGCGGGGGAGGTGGTGCTGGACGCCGACACGGCGCGCGCCGCCCACCTCGCGCCGGGCGCCACCGTGGCGCTGACCGCCCCCGGCGGCACCGGCACCTACCGGATCGCCGGCCTCGCCGCCTCCCAGCAGGCCGGCCCCACCGCCTGGTTCGCCGACGAGCAGGCCGACCGCCTCTCCGGACACCCCGGCCGGGTCGACGCCATCGCCGTCCAGCCCCGCGAGGGAATCGACCGCAAGGCCCTCACCGCCCAGGTGAAGCAGGCCGTCGGCGGCACCGCCGAGGTGCTGACCGGCAAGGGGCGCGGCGTCGTCGAGCAGCCCCTGCTCAACGAGGGCAAGGTGATGCTCATCGCCCTCGGCGGCTCCTTCGGCGGCACCGCCACCATGACCGCCGTGTTCGTGGTCATCTCCACCGTCGCGCTGGCGACCGGTCAGCGGGCCCGTGAGTTCGCCCTGCTGCGCGCCGTCGGCGCCACCCCGCGCCAGATCCGCCGCACCATCGCCACCGAGGCGATGCTGGTCGCGCCGCTCGCTGCCGCGCTCGGCATCCTGCCCGGCGTGGGCCTGGCCCGCTGGTGGTTCGACGGGATGGTGGAGCGCGGCGCCGTCCCGGCGGACGTCGAGCTGTCCGTCGGACCGATCCCGATGCTCGTCGCCGTCGCCGCGTGCACCCTGGCCGCCCTCGCCGCCGGCTACTTCGCCGCCCGCCGCCCCGCGCGGATGCGGGCCGGCCAGGCGCTGGGCGCGGCGGCCGTCGAACCGGCCCGGCTCGGCATCGTCCGCACCGTCCTCGGCGTGCTCTTCGCGGCCGGCGGTGTGACGCTCGCCGGTGTCGCCGCCGGCCTGGACGGCGAGAACGCCGCCAACACCGCGCTCGGCGTGGTGATGTCCTTCCTGGTCGCGGTCGCCCTGCTCGGCCCGTGGGTGGCCCGCGCCGCGGCCTGGGTGCTCGGCCTGCCGCTGCGGGCGGGCGGCGCGCCCGGCTCGCTGGCGGCCGACAACGCCCGGGCCAACGCCCGCCGGCTGGCCTCCGCGATCACGCCGATCGTGATGGTCACCGCCTTCTGCGGCACGCTGCTGTTCATGCAGAGCACCATCCGGCATGAGACCGGCGAGCAGGTGCGCGCCGGCATCACCGCCGACCACGTGCTCGGCTCCACCGGCCCCGGCCTGCCGGTCGCCGCGCCGGGAACGACCGCGTCCGGAACGACCGCGTCCGGAACGACCGCGTCGGGAACGAGCGGGACGCCCGCCACGGTCGGCGTCGTCGAGCGAGCGGCCAAGGTGCCCGGGGTGGACACGGCCGTCGGCGTGCTGCGCACCGGCATCGTCTACCGGACCGGCGACCAGTTGCTCTCCGCCACCGCGCTGGGCATCACCGGCGACCCGTCCCGGCTCCCCGAGGTGCTCGACCTCGGCGTGCGCAGCGGTTCGCTGGACGGGCTGGGCCGCACCACCGACACCGTCGCGCTCGCCACCGACCTGGCCTCCGCGCTGGGCGTGGAGGTCGGCGAGCACGTCCCGTTCTGGCTCGGCGACGGCACGCCGGCGAAGGCCCTGGTGGTCGCCACCTACGAGCGCGGGCTCGGCTTCGGCCAGGTGCTGCTGCCCCGGGCGGCGGTCGCGGAGCACGTCACCGCCGCCTACGACCACCAGGTGCTGGTCGCGGACGCACCCGGCGCCGACCGGGCCGCCGTCGCCAAGGGCCTGTCCGGCCTCGGCGTTCCCGGCCTGACGGTGACCGACCGGGCGGGCTTCGCGGCGCAGGCCGACAAGTCGCAGGAGATGGGTTCCTGGGCGAACACCGTGATGGCCGGCGTACTGGGCGGGTTCGCCGCCGTCACGGCGGCCAACACCCTGGTCATGACGGTGCTGGACCGGCGCCGTGAGGTGGCGCTGCTGCGGCTGGCCGGTACCACCCGGCGGCAGGTGCGCCACATGATGCGCTGGGAGGCGCTGCTGGTGGCCGCGGCCGGGCTGGGCGTCGGCTCGGTGATCGCCTGGCTCACCCTGGTGCCGATCACCCGGGGCATCGCCGGCGTGACGCCGTACGTCCCGGCCGGGACGGCACTGCCGCTGGCGGCCGGCGCCGTGGTGCTCTGCCTGGCCGCGACGGGGCTGCCGGCCCGGGCGCTGCTGCGGCTGAGCCCGGTGGCCGCGAGCGGCGGGAAGCAGTAGCGAGGGAGAACAGGGGCAGGACCTACGGGCCGGGCCCCGGTCCACCGGCGACGACGGGGGTGTCGCCGGTGGGCCGGGGCCCTCTGCCTTCGGGGTCCTTTCCTTCCGGGGCTCGGCCTTCCGGGGGCCTGAACGGGCGGTGCGTGCGGGGCGGCGCACCGCCCGTTCGGGTGACAAAGCCGCGCTGAACAGACGGGATAACGGGGTCGTCGGCCGGAAAGCGACGGCGGCGCGCGGATAGTTGAGGGGTGATCAGCCGCGCTCGCGGCCCGCGCCCGTCCCGGTGGCGTGTGCCCGTGGCGCCTGTCCCGCCCACCCCTCGCGCCGAGCGCGTCCGGCATGCCCGCCTCCCCGGCGCGCGCGCCCACCGCGCCCCGGCGCGCCCGGCAGAGAGAAGGCCGACCGTTGAGCAGTCCCCCGGTGATCCGTACGCCCCGCCTGCCGCTGTTCCCCTCGGCCCGTTCGTCGGGCCGTCCGCCGGCGCCCCCCGCGGTCCGCCTGCCGCGGCTCCTGCTGCGGGGCGCCACGACGGCCTCGGCCGCGCTGGTGCTGGCCGGGACGGTGCTGGCCGCGGGCTTCCTGAACGGCCACTACGAGGCGCTGCGGGCGCACGGGGTGGCCGCGATGGCACTGGGCGGCGTGCTGATCGTCCAGCTGCTGGCGGCCGCGCTGGTGCGCCGGGCCGCGGGGCCGACGGGGGAGCGCGGGCCGTGGTGGCCGCTCGCGGCGGCGGCACTGCTGCTGCTGGCGGACGGGGCGCAGACCGGGACCGGCTACGAGCGGGCGGTCGGCGTGCACGTCACGCTGGGGGTGCTGCTGGTCAGCGCGCACCTGTTCTGCCTGGTCGGCGCCTGGCGGCTGCCGCTGACGGCGTCCGCGCCGGCGTCCGCGCTCGCGCCCGCACCGGTGGCGGTGACGGCCGAGGACGGACCGGGCCGGCTGCCCCGGCCCTCCGGGACGGGGGCCGGCGCCGGCGGCCCGGTGGAGGTGGCGCCGTGAACCGCCGCCGGTTCCTCGGCGCCGGCGCCGCCGTGCTCGGTGCCGGCGCCCTCGGGGCCTTCACCGTCCCCGCCACCGCCCGGCTGCTGGCCGAGGGCCGCCCGGGGCGGCTGCTGCGCAGCGAGGTCCCGCTGCCGGACCCCTTCGAGGTGCCGCTCCCGGTGCCAGCCGTGCTCGCCCCGGTCCGCTCCGACGACACCGCGGACCACTACGAGCTTACCCAGCAGGTCGCCGCGCTGGAGATCCTGCCCGGCCTGCGCACCGAGGCCTGGACGTACGGGGGCACCTACCCGGGGCCGACCATCTCCGCCCGCTCCGGCCGCCGGACCGTGGTGAGCCACCGCAACGAGCTGCCGGTGCCCACCGTGGTCCACCTGCACGGCGGCCACACCCCGGCGGAGAGCGACGGCTACCCGGTGGACCTGCTGCTCCCGGCCGGCTCGTCCGACGACCACCTCGCGGCCCACGCCGGCGCGCATCCGATGGCCGGCATGTCAGGCATGTCAGGTATGTCAGGCATGTTCGGCATGGAGGGCATGGACGCCGACGGCTACCCCGCCCGCATCCTCACCGGCACCCGCGACTACACCTACCCGGGCCACCAGCGCGCCGCCACCCTCTGGTACCACGACCACCGGATGGGCTTCACCGGCCCGGCGATCTGGCGCGGCCTGACCGGCTTCCACCTGGTCCACGACGACGAGGAGGACGCCCTGCCGCTGCCGCGCGGCGACCGCGACCTGCCGCTGATGCTCGCCGACCGCGCCTTCGCCGCCGACGGCTCCTTCGCCTACCCGGCCACCGACCCCGACCTCGCCGTCCCGGGCGTCACCGACGAGTACATGAACGGCGTCCTGGGGGACGTCGTCCTGGTCAACGGCGCCCCCTGGCCGCGCGCCGAGGTGGACCGGGCCCGCTACCGGCTGCGCCTGCTCAACGCCTCCAACGCCCGGGTCTACCGGCTGGAGCTCGACCCGCAGCCGCCCGGCGGCGACGCGCTCGTCCAGATCGGCTCCGACGGCGGCCTGCTGGAGGAGCCCGTCGCGCACGACGCGGTCGAGATCGCGCCCGCCGAGCGCTTCGACCTGGTGGTGGACTTCTCCCGCTACCCGCCCGGCAGTTCGGTCCGGCTGATGAACCGCTTCGGCGGCGGGCGGACCGAGGAGGTGATGCTCTTCGAGGTCGGCTCAAGCCCGGTGAGCGACGACTCGGCCGTGCCCGAGCGGCTCTGCACCCTCGAACGGCTCGACCCCGAGGCCGCCGTCGCCACCCGGGTCTTCGGCTTCCGCCGCAGCCGTGACGGCGACTGGAGGATCAACAACCAGGGCTACCGGCCGGGCCGCGCGCTGGCCCGTCCGGCGCTCGGCGGCACCGAGGTCTGGCGGTTCTTCAGCGACGTCCACCACCCCGTCCACGTGCACCTGAACTCCTTCCAGGTGCTGTCGCGCAACGGCCGCGACCCGGGCCCGTACGACGAGGGCTGGAAGGACACCGTGGACCTGCGGCCGGCGGAGGCGGTGGAGGTGCTGGTGCGGTTCGCCGACTACCCGGGGTCGTACATGCTGCACTGCCACAACCTGGAGCACGAGGACATGGCGATGATGGCGGACTTCGTCGTGGAGTGACGGGCGAAGCCGCCGTCACCCGTTCGGCGGAGCGTGGGCGGGCGTCCCGGACGCCCGCCCTTGCGTTCGCGCGCCAGGGCCCGCGCCCCGACATGCCGCCTTGCCGCCGCTGCCCTAGCGTCACCCGGAGGGCCGATTCGCCGTTCCGCCCCGGAGCGCCATGCCGAGGAGTCGCAGATGACCAGTCCGACCGAACGCCGGCGGCGCGGCCGGGCCGCGCGCGACCGCATCCCGCGCTCCGCCCACGGCCGCTGGATCCCCGCCGCCGACCGGCCCGACCCGCTGGCCGTCCTGGAGGGGCAGGCCGAGGACCGGCTCACCGACCTCAACCCGATCCGCTACGGACGGATGGCCGAAACGCCGTTCGCCTACCTGCGCGGCGCCGCCGCCGTGATGGCCGCCGACCTCGCGGCCGTCCCCGAGACCGGCATCACCGTCCAGCTCTGCGGCGACGCCCACCTGTTGAACTTCGGCGTGTACGCCTCCCCGGAGCGGGCGCTGCTCTTCGACGTCAACGACTTCGACGAGACCTACCCCGGCCCCTTCGAATGGGACGTCAAACGGCTCGCCGCCAGCGTGGCCGTCGCCGCCCGCGACAACGGTCACGGCGACGACCACGCCCGCCGGGCCGCGCTCACCGCCGCGCAGGGCTACGCCCTCGCCGTGCGCCGGCTCGCCGGCCTCGGCGAACTCGACGTCTGGTACGCCCGGATCGACACCGACGACCTCCTGCCGCTGGTCCGCAGGAGCCGCCGCAAGCGGGTCGAGGCCACCCTCGACAAGGCCCGCCGCCGCACCAGCCTCCAGGCCTTCGGCAAGCTCACCGAGCAGGGCGAGGACGGCCGGCGCCGGATCGTCAGCGACCCGCCGCTGCTGGAACCCGTCCCGCGCGAGGAACTGCGCCGGGTCGGCAAGATCTTCGGCGACTACCGGGCCACCCTCGCCGAGGACCGCCGGGTCCTGCTCGACCGCTTCCGGCTGGCCGACGCCGCCCGCAAGGTGGTCGGCGTCGGCAGCGTCGGCACCCGCTGCTTCATCCTCCTGCTGGAGGGGCGCGACGAGAGCGACCCGCTGTTCCTCCAGATCAAGGAGGCCGGGCGGTCCGTCCTGGAGCAGCACCTGCCCGCCACCCGCCCGCCCGCCGAGGCCCCGGTGGTGCACGGCGGGCACCGCGTGGTCACCGGCCAGCGCCTGCTCCAGGCGGCCAGCGACATCTTCCTCGGCTGGACCACCGGCCCGGCCGGCCGCTACTTCTACGGCCGCCAGCTGCGCGACATGAAGGGCTCCGCCGACGTCGCCGGCATGACCCCCCGCGACCTGCGCGCCTACGCCGACCTCTGCGGCCGCGCCCTGGCCCGCGCCCACGCCCGCTCCGGCGACCGCATCGCCATCGCCGGCTACCTCGGCGGCTCGGACACCTTCGCCGAGGCCATCGCCGACTTCGCCCTCCAGTACGCCGACCGCACCACCGCCGACCACGCCGCACTGGAGTCGGCGATCGACGACGGCGCACTGGCCGCCCGGCGCGGAGTCTGAGGGGCCCCGCCCCCGGCTCCCCGGGCCCGCGGGGGTGGCCCTTGCGGAGGCGTTGTCAGTGGTCCGTGCCAGGATCTGCGGTCATGTTGGAGATCACGGTGCGGACGGAAAACGACGAGGGCCACCGGCAGCCGGGCGTCGAGGCGCTGGCGGGGCTGGTGCGGCGGATCGGGGCGAAGCGGGACCGGTTCCTGGTGGTCGAGCGGATACCCGATGAGCCGGACGTGTACGTCCAGGTGTGGCACGAGGAGGGGGAGGAGTACACCTTGGAGTACCGCGACGGTGGGCCGGACAGGCACTTCCAGGTGATCCTCGACGACGCGGAGCCGGTGATCGCCGTCATGACCGCCTGGGCGCGGCGGGAGCCCGGGTGGGGTGACGGGTTCGAGTGGCAGGCGCTGGAGCTGCCGTAGCGCCTGCCGTCGCCGGGAGTCGAGGGCGGCCGGTCCACTGAACCCGGCGCCCGTTGCGGGGTGCGCCGGGAAGGTCCGCTCAGGGTGCGGGGACGAGCAGGTGGAGGGCCGCCGGGACGGCGGTGACCTCGATCGGGAGGCGGGCCATGAACTCGCCGTCGGCGTAGGCGGTGATGCCGGGCGAGGAGAGGCGGAGCGACGGGGTGCGGTGGGTGGTGACCTCGGGGTGCCGGACGTGGGTGCCCTTGAACAGGGTGGGGAAGAAGCGGGCGACGCGGAGCCGTGGCATGGCGTCGACCAGGGTGACGTCCAGGAGGCCGTCGGCGGGGTCGGCGTCGGGGCAGATGAGCATGCCGCCGCCGTAGCTGGTGGTGTTGCCGACGGCGGCGAGGGTGAGGTCGCGGGTGATCTCGGTGCCGTCGGCGAGGGTGATCCGGAACGGCAGCGGGCGGAGGTTGGCGAACTCGACCGCGATGGCGAGGTGGTAGCGCAGCCGGCCGCGCGGCCACCGCAGGCGGTTGGTGCGGTCGCTGACGAGGGAGTCGAAGCCGCCGGCGAGGACGGAGCCGAACCATCGGGTGGTGCCGTCGTCGGCGGTGACCCGGCCGAGGTCGACGGTGCGGGTGTGGCCGGCGGCGATGACGTCGGCGGCGGCCTCCGGGTCGTCGCGGGGGAGGCCGTGGGCGCGGGCGTGGTCGTTGCCGGTGCCGGCCGGTATGACGCCGAGGGGGGTGCCGGTGCCGGCGACGGCTTGCAGGCCGAGGTTGATCATCCCGTCGCCGCCGACGACCACCAGGGCGTCGCACGAGCCGGAACCGGAACCGGAACCGGAGCCGGAGCCGGAGCCGGAACCGGAGGCGGCCGCGGCGCGGGCGAGGGCGAGCGACTCGGCGGCGGAGGCGCCCGCCCGGGCGTCCACGGTGATGCCCAGGGCGCGCAGGCGGGCGGTGGCGCGGTGGGCCGCCGGTTCGGCGTGGCCGGCGGCCGCCGCGGGGTTGGTGAGGAGAACGACGCGGGCGATGGTTCTCCGGCCGGTCATGGGATCAACTTGCCCGGGTTGAGGATGCCGGCCGGGTCGAGTTCGGCCTTGACCGCGCGCAGCACGCGCACGCCCAGGTCGCCGATCTCGTCGGCCATCCACGGGCGGTGGTCGGTGCCGACGGCGTGGTGGTGGGTGATGGTGCCGCCGGAGCGGACGATGGCGTCGCCGGCGGCACGCTTGGCGGCGGCCCAGCGCTCCAGCGGCTCCTCGCCGAGGGCGGCTACCACGGTGAAGTAGAGGGAGGCCCCGGTCGGGTAGACGTGCGAGATGTGGCACAGGACCAGGGCGCCGGGCAGGGCCTCGGTCAGCGCGGCGGTGACGGCGAACCGCAGGGCCGGCAGCTGCTGCCAGTTGGCGGCGGTCTCCAGCGTCTCGCACAGCGCGCCCGCGTCGAGCAGCGAGTCGCGCAGGTACGGGGCGTTGAACCGGCCGTGCTCCCAGGCCCGGGCGGGCGCCTCGCCGAGCGGGCTGCCACCGGCGGCGAGCAGCACGGCGCGGGTGAGCCGGTGGCGGGCGGAGACCTGCTCGGCGGTGCCCTCGAAGACGGTGACGGCCAGGCAGCCGGTCACCGCGGGCTCGCCGCCGATCTTCTCGGTCATCGCGAGGTTGATCATGGTCTCGGCCTCGTCGGAGAGCCGGATGACGGTCGGCCCGGTGCCCTGCTGCTCGACGGCGCGCAGCGCGGCCGCGCCGGTGGCGAAGTCGGGGAACGACCAGGCCTCGTACGCCTTGACGGCCGGCACGGGGTGCACGCGCACCCGTACGGCGGTGATCACGCCGAGGGTGCCCTCCGAGCCGAGGAACAGCTCGCGCAGGTCGGGGCCGGCGGCGGAGGCGGGGGCGCGGCCGAGGTCCAGCACGCCCGCCGGGGTGACGACGCGCAGCCCGCGCACCATCTCGTCGAAGCGCCCGTGGCCGGCCGAGTTCTGTCCGGAGGAGCGGGTGGCCGCGAAGCCGCCGATGGTGGCGAAGCGGAAGCTCTGCGGGTAGTGGCCGAGTTCGAACCCGCGCTCGCCGAGCAGGGCCTCGGCGGCCGGGCCGGTGAGGCCGGCGCCGAGCAGGGCCTCGCCGGAGGTCTCGTCGAGGTCGAGCAACTGGTCGAGGCGGCGCAGGTCGAGCGAGACGACGGCGGCGAAGGTGCCGCGCTCCGGCTCCAGGCCGCCGACGACGCTGGTCCCGCCGCCGAATGGCACGACGGCGATGCGGCGTTCGGCGCAGACGGCGAGCAGCGCGGCGATCTCGTCCTCGTCGCCGGGCAGCACGACGGCGTCGGGCGCGTCCTGCGGCTCGCGGGAGCGGCGGCGCAGCAGGTCGGGGGTGGACTTGCCGCCGGCCCGGGGGAGGCGGTCGGCGTCGGCGGTGCTGACGTGGGCCTCGCCGACGGCGGTGGCGAGCGCCGCGAGGTCCTCGGGGGAGAGGGCGGACGGCCGCAGCACGACCTCCGAGGCGTCCGGGCCGGGGGCGGCGTCGCCGGTGACGCCGAGGGCGGCGGCGAGCAGGCCCTTGATGTCGGCGGACAGCTCCTTGGCGAGGGCCGGGTCGCCCCAGGCGTCCCACTTCATCGGGGGGAGGGGCAGCCCGGCCGCACCGGCCGGTGCTGCTTGCTTCTCGGGGGTCATGCGTTACAGTTTTACACATCATGTCAAGTAGTAACGAGCCCCTGGGCGGGCGCTCCCGCGAGCGCGGAACCGACGATGCGATCCTCGACGCCGCCGCCGATCTGATCGTCCAACTCGGCGTCGGCCGAACCCAGTTGGCCGAGATCGCGCGCCGCGCCGGAGTGAGCCGGCCGACCGTCTACCGGCGCTGGCCGGACGTCCGGGCGGTGATCGGCGCGCTGCTCACCCGGGAGATCGGGGCCACCAGGGACGCCGTGTGGCTCGGCGGCGCCGACCGGGCCGCGTTCGTCGACGGCGTGGTCGAGGTGGCCGTCCGGCTGCGCGACCACCCGGTGCTCGGCGCGCTGCTGCGCTCGGCCGACTCCGACCTGCTCTTCGAGTACGTGGTCGAGCGCCTCGGCGCCAGCCAGCGCGGGCTGCTGGAGGCACTGCGGGCCGGCATCGTCCAGGGGCAGCAGCACGGGTCGATCCGGGCCGGCGAGCCGCTCGAACTCGCGGCGATGGTGCTGCTGATCGCCCAGTCCACCGTCCAGTCGCACCGGATGGTCGCCGCGCTGCTGCCCGAGGCGGCTTGGCGGCGCGAACTCGCCCGCGCCCTCGACGGGTACCTCGCGCCCTGACCCCTCGACCGCCAGCAGTCCGACCGTCAGCAGTTCGATCGCCACGGAGGCCGCAGATGACCACCACCGCCGGCCCCTTCGCCGGAACCACCCGCCTCACCGCCCGCCGCCGGGAGTCGGAGCTGGACGCGCTCGCCGCCGGCCCGGCCGTCGACCTGCTGGTGATCGGCGGCGGCGTGACCGGCGCGGGCGTCGCGCTGGACGCGGCCGCCCGCGGGCTGACCGTGGTCCTGGTGGAGGCCCGCGACCTCGCGTTCGGCACCAGCCGGTGGAGCTCCAAGCTCGTCCACGGCGGCCTGCGCTACCTCGCCTCGGGGCGGGTCGGCGTGGCCCGGGAGAGCGCCGTCGAGCGCGGCGTGCTGATGACCCGCACCGCCCCGCACCTGGTCCGCCCGCTGCCCCAACTGGTGCCGCTGCTCGACGGGTTGATGAAGCCGGGGCAGGCCGCACTGGTCCGCGCCGGCTTCCACGCGGGCGACGCGCTGCGACTGAGCGCGGGCACCCCGGGCCGGCTGCTGCCGCGCGTGCGCAGGGTGGGTGCCGCACGGGCCCGCGCCCTGGTGCCGGGCCTGCGCGCCGCCGGGCTGTCCGGCGCGCTGGTCGCGCATGACGGCCAACTCGTCGACGACGCACGCCTGGTGGTGGCTCTCGCCCGGACGGCGGCGCAGTACGGGGCGTCCGTGCTGACCCGGGTGCGCGCCGAGCGGGTGACCGGCACGGGCGCCCGGCTCACCGACACCGTGACCGGCGAATCGTTCCTGCTCGGCGCCCGCGCCGTCGTCAACGCCACCGGCGTCTGGGCCGGCGAGGTGGACCCGTCCATCCGGCTGCGCCCCAGCCGGGGCACCCACCTGCTGGTCGACGCGGCCGCGCTCGGACGGCCGGACGCCGCGCTCACCGTGCCCGTCCCCGGCTCCACCAGCCGGTTCGTCTTCGCCCTGCCGCAGCAGCTCGGCCGGGTGGCGATCGGCCTCACCGACGAGGACGCGCCCGGCCCGATCCCGGACGAGCCGCAGCCCACCGAGGCCGAGCTGGACTTCCTCCTCGACACCGTGAACACCGCCCTGGAGACCGCCCTGACCAGGGACGACGTGCTCGGCGCGTACGCCGGGCTGCGCCCGCTGATCGACACCGGCGACGGCGCCACCGCCGACCTCTCCCGGCAGCACGCCGTGCTGGAGTCCCCGGACGGCGTGATCACCGTGGTCGGCGGCAAGCTCACCACCTACCGCCGGATGGCCGAGGACGCCGTGGACACCGCCGTCCGCCTGCGCGGGCTGCCCGCCCGCGCCTGCTGGACGGCCCGCCTGCCGCTGGTCGGCGCACCCGGTCACCGCGACAGCCGCCCGGCGCCGGAGGGCGAGGTGGCGGCCTCGCTGCTCGCCCGGCACGGCGGCGCGGCGTGCGAGGTGCTGGCGGTGGGGGAGGAGCGGCTGGGCGCCGGCTACGGCGCGCCGGTCGCCGAGGGCATCGACGTCACCCGCGCCGAGATCGCGTACGCGCTCACCCACGAGGGCGCGCTGGACGCCGAGGACGTGCTGCACCGCCGCACCCGGATCGGCCTCGTCCCGGCCGACGCCGAGCGGGCCCGCGCCGCCGTCGAGGAGATCGCCGCCAAGGCGTAGCTACCGTTCGGTCTTCTCCGCCATCGGGTGCACCGCCCCGCCCAGCTCAAGCGAGCAGCGCAACGGCCGCTCCGGCTCGCCCGTCCGCTCCAGCCGCACCGCCACCGGCAGCGGCGGCTCCTCGGCGAGCTGGGCGGCGAGCGTGAGCGGATACACCCCGTGACCGTGCACCCGGTGGAAGGCCACCTCCTTGCCGTCCACCAGCAACTCGGCTCGGTGATCCAACCGGACCGGACGTTCACCGTGACGGAGTGCCCACCCCGGTCGAGGTGGAAGCTGTGCCGCTGGCGCATGGGGACCTCCCGGCGAATCCGGCGGAACCGAAGTCAGTCTACGACCAATCCGGCAAAGTGCTCCGATCCACGGCAAGGGGAATGATCTTGTCAAAAAGCCGACATTGACAGGAAAAACTACCCGGTGTGACCGATGGCATGCGATCTGTTATCTGATCGTCATCTGAAAGCCCCCTGAGAAGCTGCTGTGAGTGAGAGGTTGTGCCTCGGCTTTAGGTAAGCCACTCAAGCTCTTTGACGACATTTCGGAAGGGCCGATGTCACAACTCTCACGAGCCTCGTCCGCGTTCGCGGGCGGGGCCTTTTCTTCGCGCTGGATGCGCCGGATATCGGGCGTCCTGACGCTCGGTCTACTGGTGCAGACAGGTGTCGCGTTCGACGCGCTGACGGCGGCGCCGGCCGAGGCCGCGCCCGCCCCCAACACCACTCCGTCCCCCACGGCCGAGGCGACCGACGAGGCGTCCGCCCTGCTGGCGGCCCGCCTCCAGGGCCGCCGGATCGAGGTCACCAAGGCACGGACCGAGTTCACCACCCTGTGGGCGAACCCGGACGGGACGCTGACCTCGGACCGGTCCGTCGGCCAGGTCCGGATGAAGGTCGGCGACGCCTGGGTGCCGGTCGACACCACGCTGGTGCAGACGTCCGACGGCAAGGTCGCGCCGAAGGCGCACCCCGAGGGCGTGGTCTTCGCGGGCGGCGACGCGGGGGTGACGACCGGCGACAGCCTGCCGGCGGCTCCCGGGGCTCCCGGGGCCGCCGCGGCCAAGGCGGCTCCCGCCGCCCCGTCGGCCGACCAGCCGTCCGCCGACCAGCCGTCCGCCGACCAGCCGTTGCCCCCGTCGAGCCCCTTGGCCGACCCGGCCGCGCCGGCGCTCGCCGAGCAGCCGATGGCCTCGATCGGCTCCGGTGACCAGCAGATCTCCTTCGGCTGGCTGGGCAGGCTGCCCAAGCCCAGGCTGGAGGGCAAGAAGGCGACCTACGTCGACGCCCGCCCCGGCGTCGACCTCGTCCTCCAGGCGACCAGGACCGGCTTCGAGCAGTTCCTGATCGTGAAGAATCGTTCCGCCATCTCGCAGGCCGGCACGTTCACGCTCCCGCTCGACACCACCGGCCTCGACGTCGCCGCGCAGCCGGACGGTTCGATCCAGCTGCTGGACAAGGCCACCGGCAAGCAGGCCGTCAGGATCCCGGCGCCGGTCATGTGGGACGCCACGGTCGACGAGGCCTCGCAGGAGCACCTCAACCGGGCCCCGGTGACCATGGAGCTGCGCGGCCAGGGCGCGGACACCGAGCTGGTGTTCACCCCGGACGCGGCGTTCCTCGCCGACGCGCGGACCCAGTACCCGGTCACCGTCGACCCGATCGCCGACGTCGCCACGACCTTCGACACCTACATCCAGAACAACGAGAACTCCGACAACTCGTCGGCCGATCTCCTGAAGCTGGGCAGCTACGACGGTTCGGTCCGGGCCCGTTCGTTCCTGACGATCCCGGGTGCCGACTTCAACGGCAAGCAGATCCTCGGCGCCACGCTCAACCTGTACAACTTCCACTCCTCCTCCTGCATCGCGAAGCAGTGGGAGGTCTGGAACGCGCCGGGCGCGGCCGGCTGGATGCGGTGGAACAACATGCCGCAGCCGGAGAGCAAGTGGGCGACGTCCAACGACACCTACGACAACGACGGCGGCGACACCCACCACTGCACCGCCGGTGACGGCTCGGTGTGGGCCAAGGCCGACGTCACCGGGATGATCCGGCACTTCGCCCAGTTCGGCTACCACGACTACGGCTTCCTGCTGAAGGCGGCGGACGAGTCCAGCAGCCTCTCCTGGAAGAAGTTCGACTCCGCCGAGGGCGACTACCCGCCGTACATCTCGGTCACCTACAACACCGTCCCGGCGACCCCGGCCACCGTCCAGGTGCAGCCCTCGCAGCCGGGCAACCCGGCCTACACCCCGGACGCCAACCCGCGCTTCCAGGTGCAGGCCGCCGACGTCGACAGCGACGCGCTCACGGTCTACCTGGACCTGTGGCGCGGCAGCACCTTCATCGGCAGCATCGCCAGGCCCACCCCGAACGGCGCCCTCGCCACCGTCCGCCCGTCCGACTACGGCCTCGCCAGGCTCGACGAGGGCGTGCAGTACTCGATCTGGGCGATGCTGGACGACGGCAAGTCCCGCTCCGGCTGGGTCGGCACCCACCTGATCGCCGACACCGTCAAGCCCGGCGCGCCGTTCGTCACCTCCGCCGACTACCCGTCGGACACGCTGTGGCACGGCGCCGCCAACCAGGCCGGCGCGTTCACCTTCACGCCCCCGCAGGGCACCGACGACCTGACCGCCTACGTCTACACGCTGGACGGCGGCACCCCGGTCACGGTCAACGCCACCGCGGCGCTGACCACGTCGATCACCCCGACCACCGAGGGCCGGCGCGTGCTCAGCGTGCAGGCCAAGGACCGTGCGGGCAACCTGTCCCCGCCCACGGTCTACACCTTCCAGGTCGGCCAGGCCGGTCTGAGCTCGCCGGTCAACGGCAGCCAGTCGGCCAAGCGCGTCAAGCTGTCCGTCGACGCCCAGGCGCAGTTCAAGCGGGTGGTCTACGAGTACCGCCGCGGCCCCGGCGCCACCGAGTACACGGTGCCCCGGACGAACCTGACCAAGGCGGACAACACCCCGGTCACCGAGGACAAGCCGCTGCTGTCGGACCTCGGTCCGCACGCCAACTGGACGGTCGTCGACACGCTCGGCAACGTCGGCGGCGTCCTCCAGGTCCGCGCCAGGCTGTTCCCGCAGGACGGCTCCGGCGCGGGCTACGCGACCGTGTGGAACACCATCACGGTGGACCGCAACGCCGACGGCGCGGCCTCCAGCGAGGTCGGCCCGGGCTCGGTCAACCTGCTGACCGGTGACTACTCGGTCAACGTCACCGACGCCAACGAGTTCGGCATGTCGGTGGCCCGTACCTCCTCATCGCGCGACCTCGCGCGCGGGTGGCAGCCGCAGGGCGAGCGCCTGACGGCCAATCAGCGCCAGGTGGGCACCGACCTCACCGGCTTCACCCCCGGCCAGGCGGACATCAGCCGCTCGACCGCCCGCGGCCACGACAGCTCCACCGACTCGCTGCTGGTCAAGCCCGGTAGCGGCTGGGACAGCTACGCGGCCGTCGGCCCGGAGTACACCCTCGCCCAGGGCATGCAGCCCGGTAAGACGTACCGTCTCACCGGCTGGATCTACGTTCCCGGCGCGACCGGCCTGGACAACCCGCTCGCCGACCGCGGCCTGACCCTCACCGGTCTGTACCACACCGCGGCCGGCTACGGCCAGACCACCTCCAAGAAGGCCTCGTTCACGGACGGCTGGCAGCAGCTGACCGTCGACATGGCCGTTCCGAAGGACGCCGACCAGGCGTGGTTCCGGCTCTACAACGGCAACCTGCCCGGCACGGGCAAGGAGGTCTTCTTCGACGACCTGTCGCTGAAGGAGATCGTCGCGCCGTTCGGTCCGCAGTGGGCCGGCGGCCCCGACGCGGGCGCCGGGTCCGACTACCGCTCGCTGTCGTTCCCGCAGTCCGACCTGGTCGAGATCAAGGGCAACGACGACACGGCGATCACCTTCGCCAAGGGCACCGACGGGACGCTGTTCCCGGAGCCGGGCGCCGAGTCGCTCACCCTGAAGGCCGTGCCGGCCACCTCCGGTGCGATTGTGCTCAACACCAACGGCCTGTGCCTGGAGGTGCCGAACGGCTCCGCGGGCAACGGCGCGGTGCTGCAGAGCGCGCCGTGCACCGGTGCGACCAACCAGCAGTGGACCCGGGGCGACGACCTGACGCTGCGGGTGCTCGGCTACTGCCTCGACAACCCGTGGGGCGTCTCGGCCGACAATACCCGGCTGACCCTGTGGGGCTGCAACGGCGGCGACAACCAGCAGTGGGAGGTGCACTCCAACGGCATCCTGGTGAACCGCCACTCGGGCAAGTGCCTGGACGCCTACAACGGCGCCACCATCTGGTCGTGCTGGGCCGGGGCCAACCAGGTCTGGGACGTGCAGACCAACGGCACCACCTACGAGCTGAGCGAGCTGGACGGCTCCAAGACCGTCTTCGCCCGCCAGGCCGGCTCGAACATCTACCAGGTCATCGCCGACATCGGTCCGGAGGCGGCCTCCGCCACCCGGTACCAGTACGACACCGCCGACGGCCGCTCGCTGGTCAAGCGTGTGATCCCGCCGGTCGACCCGGGCGTCGACGACGCCAACCACTGCTCGGTCGCCCCGCTGCCGCGCGGCTGCGAGGTCATGGAGTACGACTACGCGAAGGTCACCACGGCGACGGCCACGACGTCCGGTGACTACGTGGACCGCATCCGCTCGGCGAAGGTCTGGTCGTGGAACCCGGCCACGTCGCAGCAGGAGGCCGTCGAGGTCGCGCACTACGTGTACGACGACAAGGGCCGCCTGGCCCAGGTCTGGGACCCGCGCCTGGCGCAGCCGCTGAAGACCACGTACAGCTACGACGCGGACGGCCGGGTCACCCGGATCGGTGCCGCCGGTGAGCTGCCGTGGAACTTCGACTACGGCCAGGCCGCGGCCGACCAGGACCCGGGGCGCCTGCTGAAGGTCCGCCGCGCGGCCCTGGCGCAGGGCAGCAAGGACCAGGTCAACGGCGAGGTCACGACCAACGTCGTCTACGAGGTGCCGCTGACCGTCGGCGCGGGCGGTCCGTACGACCTGTCCGGCGCGGAGACGGCCACCTGGGCGCAGCTGGACGCGCCCACCGACGCCACGGCCGTGTTCGGTCCCGAGGACGACCCGGGTGCCAACACCGCCACGGCGGTCAAGCCCGGCCCGAACGGCTACAAGCCGGCCACCGTCCACTACCTCAACGCCTCCGGCAACGAGGTCAACACGGCTAGCCCGTCGGTCACCGCCGGCGGTGACATCGACACCACCGAGTACGACCGCTACGGCCATGCCGTCCGCACCCTGGAGGCGACCAACCGCGCGATCGCGCTCGGCACCTACCCGGACGCCGACCGCTTCACCGCCGAACTGGGCCTGCCCCAGATCCCGGCCGAACTGCTCGCCGCGAACCTGACCGACGAGCAGAAGGCGCGCAAGGCCGAGATCACCAAGTCCCGGGCCCGGCTCCTGGACTCGCGCACCACCTACAGCGCGGACGGCCTCGACGTCGTCGAGACCCTCGGCCCGGTCTACCGCGCCTCGCTCGCCGAGCAGGTGAACGGCCAGACCACGCCGGTCACCGTCACCTCGGAGGCCGAGAAGCTGCCGCAGCTCGGCGCCACCGTGCCGGTCCAGATCGACAACGACTGCTGCGGCCTGCTCTGGTCCGGTGGCGCGCACCTCAGCGTGCGGGCGACCGCCCCGGGCGGCTATGACGTGGTGCGGGTCAACGTGCCGGAGGAGGGCGACTACCTGCTCTCCGGTCAGCAGACCAAGAACGGTGACCACGGGATCGTGCAGTTCGCGATCGACGGCCAGAACCTCGGCCAGCCGATCGACCAGTACTCCGCCGACCCGGTCGTGGTCCCCTACACGGTCGGCACGCCGATCCACCTGGCGCGTGGTGACCACGAGCTCAAGCTCACCATCACCGACACCAACGCGGCCAGCAGCGGCGCGCGTTACCACGCCGGCCTGGACACGGTCACGCTGACCAAGACCACCGTGAACCCGACGCTCCTGGCCGGGACCTCGGTGGTGGCGCGTGACCACAACACCAACACCTACGACGAAGGGAAGCCCGACGGCCAGGCGTACCACCTGGTCACCACCCAGACCGACGGCGCCCGGATCGACGGCTACGCCGACGACGTCGAACTGCGGGTCACCAAGAACGGCTACGGCACCCCGATCGGCGGGACGTCGGGCTGGACGCTGAAGACCGCGACGTCGGTCACCACCGACGCCGCCCCGGGCGGCGCCAACCTGACGTCCACGGTGAAGTACGACGCCTCGGGGCGCGCCCTCGAATCCCGCAAGCCGGGCTCCACGGGCACCGATGCCGGGACGGTGAAGTCGGTGTTCTACACCGCCGGCGCCAACCCGGACGACGCCGCGTGCGGTAACCGTCCCGAGTGGGCGGGCCGGCCCTGCGTCACCGGTCCGGGCGGCGCCGTCGCCGACGCGGACGCGACGCGGATGCCGACCACCCTGCCGGTCAAGCGGGTCACCCGCTACTCGCCCTCCGGCGAGGCGGAGGAGGTGACCGAGACCAACGCGGGCAAGTCCCGCAAGACGGTCACCACCTTCGACGGCGCGGACCGGATCACCTCCACCGAGATCACCTCGGACGAGGGCAAGGCGCTGCCGAAGGTCACCACCGAGTACGACCCCGCCACCGGGAACCTGGTCAAGACGACGGCCGGCGGCAAGTCGCTAACCCGGGTGATGGACCAGCTCCGCCGGCTCATCTCGTACACGGACGCCGACGGCGGCACCACCACCTCGGAGTTCGACAAGTTCGGCAAGCCCGTCAAGGTGACCGACCCGACCGGGTTCACCACCTACACGTACGACCGCGCGAAGGAGCCGCGCGGACTGGTCACCTCCGTCAACGACAGTGTGGCCGGTGAGTTCACCGCGAAGTACGGTCCGGACGGCCAGCTGGTCGAGCAGACCTACCCCGGCGGGATCGTCCGCAAGGACACCACCAACGCGGTGGGTGAGGCCACCAGCCGCACTTACACCCGTACCAGCGACAACAAGGTGATCTGGGCCCAGACCACCGACATCTCCACCCAGGGCCAGGTGGCCAAGGACACCAGCTCCACCGCCACCCGGACATACCAGTACGACCGGCTCGGCCGGCTGGTGAAGGCCGAGCAGTCCACGGTCGCCTCCGGCTGCGTCACCCGCCAGTACGCCTTCGACGCCCGCTCCAACCGGCTGTCCAAGCAGACGTCCCCCCAGGGCGCGTCCGGCGAGTGCACCACCACCGGAGCGGTCGCGGAGAACCACACCTACGACGGCGCCGACCGTCTGATCGACGCGGGCTTCACCTACGACGCCTTCGGGCGCACGGTGACGACCGCGACCGGCGCGACCAACACCTACTGGGCCAACGACCGCGTCGCCGCCCAGGAGAAGGGGGACACCAAGCAGGAGTGGGCCGTCGACGCCGCCCACCGCCTGACCGCGTTCACCACGTCGAAGAAGCAGGCGGACGGCTCCTGGGCCGGCGCCACGTCGAAGCTGAACCACTACGGCGACGACTCCGACGAGGTCCGCTGGACGATCGAGGACACCGCTCAGGGCACCCTGACCCGCAACGTCTCGGGCCCCGACGGCGACCTCACCGCCACCACCAGCGGGACCGGCGACATCCGGCTCCAGCTCACCAATCTGTTCGGCTCGGTGGTCATCACCACCGACACCGCGCTCACCACCCCCGTCGTCCTCGACTTCGACGAGTTCGGCATCCCCCAGGACGGCCAGGCCACCGCGCGGTACGGGTGGCTCGGCGGCAAGCAGCGCTCCGCCGAGGCCCTCGACGGCGACATCCTCATGGGTGCCCGCCTCTACAGCCCCGCCCTGGGACGCTTCCTGCAGATCGACCCGGTCCCCGGCGGCAACGCCGGTGCCTACGACTACTGCACCGGCGACCCGGTCAACTGCACCGACCTCGACGGCAACTGGGGCATGCCCAAGTGGCTGAAGAAGACGGTCCAGGTCGTCGCCGTCGTCGCCGAGATCGCCTCCAACATCCCCGGACCCATCGGAGCGGTCTCGGCAGCGGTCTCCTCGGTCTCCTACGCGGCCACGGGCAACTGGGCCAAGGCCGCCGAGATGGCGATTACGGCGGTCGCGGCCACGGTGGGTGCCGGACCGGTCGTGAAGGCGGTCGCCGCAGCGGCAACCACGGTGAAGGCCTCGGTCAAGACGGGGGTCCACGCCGGGCTCGCGGCGGCTTCCAAGACGACGAGGAAGCCGAACGCGATCTTCAAGGACTCCAGGGTGGGCGTGCGGCTCTTCCGGATGCCGGTCATCGGAACGAAGTCGAGGCTCTTCGGTGACACGGTCGGCGGAGCCAAGAAGCCCGGTCTCCTGAACCCGCCCGGCAATCAGCACAAGTGGGCGGCCGGCTGGAGTGTCCGGACGAACTTCAAGGGGAAGGACGTCAAGTTCCGGGCCCACCCCGGGCAGTCCCATTCGAAGAAGAAGCAGAAGGCCCGGACGGTGTTCCGCGTCAAGGTGGCGGGACACAAGTTCGATCTCTTCAACGGGCCGTGGAGGTAACGTGACCGAACCGAGCAGGACTCCGCCGATCCTTTCGGTCGAGGACCTCGCGGCCGCCATCGAGGGGTCCGGGAGCTTCCCGGACGTCGAACTGGTCGAGGCCGTGGCGGATCCCAGGGTCGTCGACTTCTACCTGGAGCACTCGACAGGCCATGAGTTCGTCGTCATGCTGCGGGAGGACCGGCGCGAAGCCAGGGTCCTGTTCGAGGAGTACGTGATCGATGTGGTCCCCGTGCACCGGGTCCTTGAGTTCCTGGACCTGATCGTGCGCCGGGAGGTCGCACTCTCGCTCAACCGCTCCCGAACCCTGCTCACCCTCCGGGTCTCCTTGCCCGAGGGCGATTGGGCCGACAGCCGTACCTACACGGACGACCCGACGGACTGGGAGCGGAGCATTCTGGACCGCGACTAGCGATTTCCTTCGGGACGTATCCTGACCTCGGCCGCGGAGAGGATCCTCTCCGCGGCCGAGGTGTGTCCGGCTCCCGGTGATGATGGGGGTGGAAGGGAGTGTCATGGGGAAGTGGACGGCTCCGGGTGTTGCCCGGGCCCTGGCGGCCGGCGTGCTCGGTGAGGGGTTCGTCGTCAGGGGTGGGGTGTGCTCGTTCCAGGGCGGGCTGACGTCGCGGGTGCTCGTCAAGGCGGTCAGGGGAGCGCTTGTGGAACCAGGGCGTGGATGCGTCCGGTTCCCTGCTGTCGAGATCTTTGTCGATGTCTCGGTGGACTATCCGGACCGTGCGGTCGAGAAGTTCGGGCAGTTCGGGTTCTGGGTGCCGTTGCGGAGTGCTCTGCGGGTGGATGCCAAGGGGCGGCCGGAGGGGGCGCAGTACCGGATCGGCGACGTGCGGGACGGCCTGCCCGGGGAGATCGTCGAGGATGTGGGGGAGGCGAGGGGACTCCTCGCCTTGAGCCCCCGGGAGTTGGTCGAGCTCATGTCCGACCCCAATGGTGCGGTCCGGTTCGGGCGGATGAACCTCGGGGTGTACGTGAGGAACCGGGAGAGCCGTCTGGTGAAGGCGTATCTCATGGCGCGGAGGCTCGGTTTGCGGGACTGCGCAGAGCGGATTGTTCAGGAGTACTGCGACCTGAGGGAGCGGAAGCACCTTGCGGCGGAGAGGCAAGAGGTGCTGGACGACTACCGGCGGTCGGGGTTCGACGTCTCCGAGTTGCGCTCCGCATTGGGCGTGGGGAGTCGGGGCTGTACGTTGACGAGTTCGGGTCGCCGTATCTGAGGTGGCGGGTCGGTGGGAAGGGACAGCGATGTTCGGGTGGTGGCGGCGGAAGCCGGAGTGGAGTCGACTGGTCGACATCGACGAGTTCGTCGGCCGGGTGGAGGGCTCGGAGCTCTTCGTCGACGTCGAGGTGCGGGAGATCCTGGAGGCCCCGCGCATCGTCGACCTGTGGACGGACACCTCGGCGGGGCAGGTCGTCGGCATCTCGGTGGCTGAGCACTCGGACACCGTGCGGGTGTTCTGTGACGGATTCGTCTTCGACGAGGTCGAGATCGCGGTCGTCTTCGAGTTCGTCGGCGCCATCGTCGACGGCCGGGCCTGGGCGAAGCTGTCCCGGAACGGCCGCTGGTTGCAGGTGTACGTGCCGACCTCCCGGGGGGTCCGGGAGGAGCCCCGGAGGGTGAACGCCGGGCTGGAGATCTGGGAGCAGGAAGCGATCGCCCACGCCGCGGAGCGCAGGATGAAGGGATGACGGTGCAGGCGGTCTCGTTCCCCTGTGTGCTGGTCGACGATGACGACTGGCTGATTCCCTGCGAGTCCCCGGAGGACGTCCGCCTCGCCTCCGAGCCGGAGTTCGTCAGTGACATCAGGGACGCCTTCGACGCCGGGGGCAGGCCGCTGAGGCTGTTCGCGACCGGGCCGAAGGGGAACGAGGTCGACTTCGAGCTCGCCGGGCCCGCCGACCCCGAGCGGTTCCGGCGGTGTGTGGAGGCGTACTTCCACCACTGGACGGACGCCGCGCCGCCGGTGTTCGCGGGGGATGCGGCGGGGTACGCGGCGGCCGTCGTGGTGGCGGCGCGGGAGACGGCGGTCAGGCGGCGGAAGCGGAAGGGCGACGCGGGCGGCGGTTAGGCCAGGCGGGCGCCGCCGTCGACGTGCAGGACGGTGCCGGTGACGAAGGGGCTGGTCATGGCGAAGTGGACGGCGCGGACCAGGTCTTCGGGGGTGCCGGTGCGGCGGGCGGGGTTGCGGGTGGCGGTGGTGTGGAGGAAGGCGGCCTTGTCGGCGCCGAGGCGGTCCCAGGCGCCGGTGTCGACGATGCCGGGGGAGACGGCGTTGACGCGGACGGGGGCGACCTCGACGGCGAGGGCCTGGACGAGGAAGGCGAGGGCGCCGTTGGTGGTGGCCATCACGGTGCGGGCGGGGGCGGGGCGCCAGGCGGCGACGCCGGAGAAGAAGGTGAAGGAGGCGCCGTCGGGGGTGTCGGTGGCGGCCTGCGGGGCGAGGTGCTTGGCGAGCAGCAGCGGGCCGTAGACCTTGGCGCCGAACGCGCGGTGGATGTCGGCGAGTTCGAGGTCGGCGAGCGGGCCGTTGGCGGGGAGGGCGGCGGTGGAGACCAGGTGGTCGAAGCGGCCGGTGGCGGTGGCGAGGGCGGCGATGGAGGCCTCGTCGGTGAGGTCGACGGGGACGACCTTCGAGGGGCCGGACAGCTCGCCGGCCGTCCACTCCAGCTTGCGCGGGTCGGGGCCGGCGAGGATCAGTTCGGCTCCGGCGGCGGAGGCGGCGTGGGCGAGGGCGCGGCCGGTGTGGGAGCCGGCGCCGACCACGACGACGCGGCGGGAGGCGAGGGGGAGGGGGAGGGGGAGGGACGAGGGGAGATCACTGTTGCTCATGCGGACAAGGCTGCGCTGAGCTGCTGGGATGCGTCCAAGGCTTGTTTCTTGCGAAAGCCATAAACTGCGTGCATGGCAGCAACCCTCCGGCAGTTCGAGTACCTCGTCACCGTCGTCGACACCGGCTCCTTCACCCGCGCCGCCGAGCTGCTGCACGTCACCCAGCCCGCGCTGTCGCACCAGGTGCGGGCGCTGGAGAAGGCGGTGGGCGGGCCATTGCTGGAGCGGCTGCCCCGGGGGGTGCGGCCGACGCCGATGGGGCGGGCGGTGCTGCCGCACGCGCGGGCGGCGCTGGCGGACGCCGGGCGGGTGCGGGCGGCGGCCCGGCAGGCGGCCGGACTGGCGGGCGGGGAGCTGGAGTTGGCGACGGTGTACTCGGTGGGCCTGGGCATCCTGCCGCCGGTGCTGCGGGCGTGGCGGGCGGCGCATCCGGGGGTGCGGATCCGGCTGCGGGAGTTCGCGCACAACGAGGAGCTGCGGGCGGCGATGGCGGCCGGTCAGGCGGATGTGGCGGTGGGGACGCCGCCGGCGGACTGGGAGGGGCCGATCCGGGAGCTGGGGGTGGAGGAGTTCGTGCTGGTTCTGCCCGAAGGCACGGGGGTGACAGGCGGCCGGGTGCCGCTCGCGGACCTGGCCGGGCACGACTGGGTGCACTACGCGCCCGGCAACGGCCTGGCGGACCTGCTGGACGCGGCCTGCGCCGAGGCCGGCTTCCGCCCCAGGGCGGCGGTGCGCACCGAGCAGACGGCGGCGGCGCCGTTGCTCGCGGCGGCGGGGCTGGGGCCGGCGCTGGTGCCGGCGAACATCGTGCCGAACGGGTTCGACGGGCTGGTGCGCAGGCCCGAACCGCCGGTGCGCCGGCCGCTGGTGGCGTACACCCGTACCAGGCCGGACGCGCTGACGGCGGCGTTCGTCGAGCTCCTCTCCCGCCGGGCCTGTCTGCTGCCGGAGCATGTGGCCGGGTTGTTGTCGCACGACCGGGCCTCGTGATCTCTACAGTGCTGTAGATTCATTGGCAGGGAGAGCGACCGAGGAGGGCAATCGTGGGAGTTTCGCTGGCCAAGGGCGGCAATGTCTCGCTCACCAAGGAGGCGCCGGGCCTGACGGCCGTCATCGTCGGACTCGGCTGGGACGTGCGCACCACCACCGGTACCGACTACGACCTGGACGCCAGCGCGCTGCTCTGCAGCGCGCACGGCAAGGTGCTCTCGGACCGGCACTTCGTCTTCTTCAACAACCTGAGCAGCCCGGACGGTTCGGTCGAGCACAGCGGTGACAACCTCACCGGTGGCGGCGACGGCGACGACGAGCAGATCAAGGTCGACCTGGCCGCCGTCCCGGTGGAGGTGGCCAAGGTGGTGTTCCCGGTGTCGATCTACGAAGCCGAGAGCCGCCTCCAGAGCTTCGGCCAGGTGCGCAACGCGTTCATCCGGGTCGTCAACCAGGCCAACGGGCAGGAGATCGCCCGCTACGACCTCTCCGAGGACGCCTCCACCGAGACGGCGATGGTCTTCGGCGAGCTGTACCGCAACGGCGCCGAGTGGAAGTTCCGCGCGATCGGCCAGGGCTACGCCTCCGGCCTGCGCGGCATCGCCATCGACTACGGCGTGAACGTCTGATCCGTAGGTAGGCCCGGAGCGGCGTGGCGGGTCAACGCCCGGTGGCCGACGGCGGGTTCGGCGGGCGGTCGAGTGCCAGGCCGCCGAACCCGCCCGTGCTGCCCAGCTGCCCCCGCCACCACGCGGCCATCCCCGCCGCGTCGATGGCCGACCAGTCCGGCGCGCCGGTGACCTGCGCCCGGCCCAGCCGGCGGCTGAGGTCCACCAGGGCGTGTCCGGCCGCGCCGCGTTCGCGGTCGTAGCCGGGCAGCAGGTCCGCCCAGCCCTCGGCCGCCCGCCAGGCGTCCTCGAAGGCGGAGGCGTCCTGGAGCGCCTTGGCGGCGCCGCTGGTGGTGTGCGGGCGCACGAGCGTGGCGGCGTCGCCGGCGAGCAGCAGACGGCCGGCGGTGCGGCGCGGGGTCTCCAGGTCGTGGATCGGCTGGAGCAGGATCCGTTCGACCGGGGTCAGGTTGACGGCCGCCGCCCAGTACGACGGCAGCACGCGCTCGGCGAGTTCGGCCAGTTCGCCGTGGCGGGCGGTGTCCAGTGAGCCGACCGCGAAGCCGAGCGGGTCGGAGTCCTCGTCGGCGCGCTCCAGCCAGGCGGGCGCGGGGGCGTAGAAGACCCAGTTCACCAGGGTGGAGCCGGGGGCGAGCCCGGGGATGCGGTAGAGCACGACCTGGCCGCCGGGGTAGCAGGCGGTGATCACCTCCTGCTCCGGCCAGCGGGCCGCGCCGCCGGGGAGGGTGTCGAGCAACCGCGCGTCGAAGCTGCCGCGCCAGGCGACGTACCCGGCGTACTCGGAGCGGGCCTCGGGGCAGACGGCGGTGCGCACCACCGAGCGGTGGCCGTCGGCGCCGACCACCAGGTCGTGCTCCTCGCGCCCGCCGGCCGCCGTCTCCACCCAGGCGGGCCCGGCGCAGTCGGTGCCGCCGACCGCCGTGACGGCCGTTCCGGGGCGGAACTCGACGCTGTCCGGGGTGCGTTCGCGCAGGCCCTGCCAGAGCACGCCCCAGTGGTAGGAGTGCATGGCCATCGGCTGCACCCACAGCACCCGTCCGCGCCCCGCGTCGTCCCCGCCGCGCGCCACCCAGTGCCGGGAGGTGACGGGGTGGTGGCGGATGCCGTCGTCGAGGTGCCCGGCCCGGACGAGTTCGTCGTAGCGGTCCAGCAGGATGCACAGGCCCACCCCGCGGTCCTCCAGGTGCCCCGGGCTGCGCTCCAGCACGGTGACCCGCTCGGCGCCGCCCCGGGCCGCCGCCCGCGCGAGCGCGCACCCCGCGATGCTGCCGCCGACCACGGCGACCGATCCACCCCGCACGACCGTCCCCCTCTCGCCGGGACCTCGCCGGCCCCGCGCCGGCCCCTTCGTCGTCCCGTCGGCATCGACGATACGGCGCGCACTGACGATCCGTCAGCGGAAGTCGGACGGTGTTCCCCGGATCACTTATGCAACTCGTTGCATAAGGGGTCGCACGTCCCCTACCGTGGAGTAACCACCAGCCCGTCCAGGAGACGCCGTGATGACGACGACCGCCGGCACCGAAGCCCCGCCCCCGCCCTACCCGCACCTGCTGCGCCCGCTCGACCTCGGCTTCACCACCCTCCCCAACCGCGTGATCATGGGCTCCATGCACGTCGGCCTGGAGGAGGCCCCGGACGGCTTCGAGCGGATGGCCGCCTTCTACGCCGAACGCGCCCGCGGCGGCGTCGGCCTCATCGTCACCGGCGGCATCGCCCCCAACGAGGCCGGCCGCCCCTGGGACGGCGGCGCCATGCTCACCACCGAGGAGGAGGCCGACCGGCACCGCGTCGTCACCGACGCCGTGCACGCCGCCGGCGGCCGGATCGCGCTGCAGATCCTGCACTTCGGCCGCTACGCCTACCACCGGGGCCTGGTCGCCCCCAGCGCCGTCCAGGCCCCGATCAGCCCCTTCCCGCCGCGCGCCCTCACCGCCGACGAGGTCGAGCGGACGATCGACGACTTCGCCCGCTGCGCCGCGCTCGCCCGGCGGGCCGGCTACGACGGCGTCGAAATCATGGGCTCCGAGGGCTACCTGATCAACGAGTTCACCGCCGCCGCCACCAACCACCGCGAGGACGAGTGGGGCGGCCCGTACGAGAACCGGATGCGCTTCCCGGTCGAGATCGTCCGCCGGGTGCGCGAGCGGGTCGGCCCGGACTTCATCCTGGTCTACCGGCTCTCCATGCTCGACCTCGTCCCCGGCGGCTCCACCCTCGACGAGGTGATCCGCCTCGCCAGGGCCGTCGAGGAGGCCGGCGCCACCATCATCAACACCGGCATCGGCTGGCACGAGGCGCGCATCCCCACCATCGCCACCTCGGTGCCGCGCGGCGCCTACGCCTGGGTGACCAAGCGGGTGATGGGCTCGGTCTCGATACCGCTGGTCACCACCAACCGCATCAACACCCCGGAACTGGCCGAGCAACTGCTCGCCGACGGCTGCGCCGACCTCGTCTCGCTCGCCCGCCCGCTGCTCGCCGACCCCGACTTCGTCGCCAAGGCCGCCGAGGGCCGCCCCGAGGCCGTCAACACCTGCATCGGCTGCAACCAGGCCTGCCTCGACCACACCTTCAGCGGGAGGATCACCTCCTGCCTGGTCAACCCGCGCGCCTGCCACGAGACCGAACTCGTCCTCGCCCCCACCCGGCTCGCCAAGCGGATCGGTGTCGTCGGCGCCGGACCGGCCGGCCTCGCCTTCGCCGTCACCGCCGCCGAGCGCGGCCACCGGGTCACCCTGTACGACGCCGCCGACACCATCGGCGGCCAGCTCGACATCGCCCGCCGCATCCCCGGCAAGGAGGAGTTCGCCGAGACCCTGCGCTACTACCGCCACCGCCTCGACACCCTCGGCGTGGACCTGCGGCTCGGCACGCCGGCCGACGCGGACGGCCTCGCCGCCGAGGGCTTCGACGAGGTCGTGCTCGCCACCGGCGTCACCCCGCGCACCCCCGACCCCGCCGACCTGCCCGGCGTCGACCACCCCAGCGTGCTCGGCTACCTCGACGTGCTGCGCGACGGCGCCCACGTCGGCGAGCGGGTGGCCGTCCTCGGCGCCGGCGGCATCGGCTTCGACGTCGCCGAGTACCTCACCGACGCGGGCGACGCGCCGAGCCTCGACCCGGCCGTGCACCGCCGCCACTGGGGCATCGACGGCGAGTACCGCGAGCGCGGCGGCCTCACCCGCCCCGAGCGGCCCGAGCCGCCCCGCCGCGTCCACCTGCTCCAGCGCAAGCCGGGCAAGGTCGGCGGCGGACTCGGCAGGACCACCGGCTGGATCCACCGCACCGAGCTCAAGCACCGCGGCGTCACCATGGTCGCCGGCGCCCGCTATGACCTGATCGACGACGCCGGACTGCACCTCACCCTCGACGGCGAACCGCAACTGCTGCCCGTCGACACCGTGGTGCTCTGCACCGGCCAGGAGCCGCGCCGCGACCTCGACGCCGCGCTGCGCGCCCTCGGCGTCACCCCGCACCTCATCGGCGGCGCCGACGTGGCGGCCGAACTCGACGCCAAGCGCGCCATCAAGCAGGGCACCGAACTGGCCGCCGCCCTCTGAGCGGCCACCCCCGCGTGCGGCGGCGCTCCAGGGGCCCGACCTGGGGCCCGTCCTCGAACCCCCGCCTGCCGGGCGACGCGCCCCCGGCCTTCGGCCGGGAGGCGCCCCCACCTCCGCCTTGCGATGCACGCACCCGGACGCCGCCCGGCCCGCCCTGCGGGCGGACGGCGGGGGTTCGAAGGCGAGCCCTAGGATCGGTGCCATGTCGCTGCCGCACGCCATCCTCACCGCCCTGCTGGAGAAGCCATCCTCCGGTCTGGAGCTGACCAGGCGGTTCGACAAGTCGATCGGCTTCTTCTGGTCCGCCACCCACCAGCAGATCTACCGCGAGCTGAGCCGGCTGGAGGCCGCCGGGCTGATCCGGGCGCTCCCGCAGACCGGGCCGGTGCGCGGACAGAAGAAGGAGTACGAGGTGCTGTCCGGCGGGCGCGCCGAGCTGGAGCGGTGGACGGCCGCCGCCGACGAGCCCCGGCCGATCCGCGATCCGCTGCTGCTGCGGCTGCGCGCCGCCGCGGTGGTCGGCACGGCCGGGCTGGACGTCGAGCTGCGCCGTCACCTCGCCCTGCACCGCGAGCAGTTGGCGCATTACGAGGAGATCGAGCGGCGCGACTTCCCGGCCGGGGCGGAGCTGGACGGCGACCCGCTCCAGCACGCCGTGCTGCGCGCCGGGATCGGCCTGGAGACGTTCTGGGTGAGCTGGCTCGCGGAGACCCTCGACGCGCTGCCCCCGGCCCGCCCCGCCGACTCCGCCTGATCCTCTCAAGACTCCCTCTGACCTGCGGCGATGTCCGCCGGAGGGGCGGGGCCCGGCCGTCGGTGGGAGACTGGACGCCTGTCCCTGTCCGACCTCTCGACCGGGGGCCCGTATGTCCCTCCCGAGGCCTCTCCCCGCCCTCACCGCGGTGGCCGTCGCGACGGCGCTCACCCTTGGCGGCGCCCAGCTCTCCGCCGGTTCGGCACCAGCGCCGGCACCCGCGAACGGCGCCGCGACCGCCGCCGCGAACGCACCCGCGGCCGTCACCCAGCTGCCCACCGACGACGAGCTCAAGGCGGCCCTGCTGACCGCCGCCGAACTCGGCCCCGACTTCACCGATCTGGAGCCGGACACCGAGAGCCCCTCGCCCGAGCCCGGCTCCGGCGCCACCCCGCTGGCCGGCTGCGACGCCCTGCGCGCCCTGCTCAACGGCACCGTGACCGACGACCTGCCCAGCTCCGCCCAGAGCCCCTACCAGGAGGCCCAGTTCGAGGGCCCGGACGGTCACCCGTTCATCCTGGAGTTCCTCACCGCGGCGGAGCCCGACGAGATGGACTCCGACCTCGAAGCCGTCGAATCCGCGTTCACCGAGTGCCCCACCCTCGACATCACCGACGGCGAGGGGGAGAGCGTGACCCTGACCGTCACCCAGGTCACCCTCGGCGACCGCGAGGAGGCCCCGGCCGTCCGCATCGACGGCACCGTCGGCGGCACTCCGCTCTACGGCTACCTCGGCATCGAACGCCTCGGGGACGTCGCGCTCGGTTACGGGTACTTCCAGGAGGGCTCGGACGACGCCGACCTGGCCTCCCTCTACTACCGGGCCGCCGTCGCCAAGGCCGAACGCACCCTCGGCGTCGAGGCCGGCTCCACCGCCGCCCCGGGCGCGGGCGCCTGAGCACGGGCGCGCCCCGGCGGCGCGCCGCAGCCGGAGCCGGCCCGTCAGCGCAGCAGCCACTGCTGGTAGGCGCTCCCGTTGCACTGCCACATGTTGACCTCGCGCCGGCTGCCGTCGCCCGAGAGCCAGTCCTGGAGGCACAGGCCGGTCGCCTTGTTCTTGAAGGCGACGGCGTTGACGCCCTGCGGGACCAGCTCCCACTTCTGGGTGTCCGCGCCGGAGCACTGGCGCTGGATGACGCTGCTGTAGGCGTTCAGGGTGGTCGGTTCGAGACAGAGGAACGAGCTCTGCACCCGGATCTCGGTCCCGCCGACGGCGGCGTCGTCCGTCCAGAACCGCTGGTTCGAGGCGTTCTTGCAGCTGAACTCCTGGAGCAGCGCACCCTCGGCGTTGGAGGAGCCGCGGATGTCGAGGCACTTGCCCTGGACGACGTTGGCGTAGCCGTGCAGCACCGGGGCGGCCTGCGCGGGGGTGGCCAGCACGGCCGCGGCGGCCAGCACGCTGCCGGCCACGACACCGGAGCGGACGAGGGACTGACGGATGGTGGATCGCATGACGGGACGCACTCCTCACCAAGAGACCGGGACGCCGCGGTGGGACGCCCTCGGCGATCAGCATCACCAGTCGGCCCGGTTCGCCCCAAGGCCCTTCGAGGTCCATCGAATTCGGGCGGGGCAATGTCCGGGGCGTGCCACGAACCGGTCAGAGCCGGGCAACGTGCCCGCCGTACCCGGACAGTGCGCTTACGGTGGGCTTACGGCCGCCCGGGGCCGCAGGGATCGGTGGGGGCGAGGCCGGGATGTCGCCGCACCCCGCCGGGAGGCCGACGGAAGGGACCGGATTGCTGCGTATCCACTTCACCCACGACGACCTGACCAGGGTCCGGATCGCGCGGGCACCCGACCCGCTCGCCGAGACGGTCCTGAGCCTGTCCCTGGTACAGGCCCGCGACCTGGGCGGAGTGGCACTGGAGGGGTGGCGCGGAAGGACCCGTAAACGCCTGCGCCCCGAACTGGGCGCGCTGTTCGAACTGGCCACGCCGGCCGGGGCGGTGGAGGCCCCGGAGGCGTTCCTGCACGCCACCACCGACAGCCTGCCGGACAGCCTGGACCACACCTGGTCGCTGCCGCGCCGGCAGTGGGCGGCGGACCTGACCGTCCTGGAGTACCTGCGGCCGAGGACGCCCCGCTGGGTGCGGGAGCTGCACGGCGGCTGCCGGGAGTGGCGCGGGGTGGTCGACCGCAGGCTGCGCGAGTACCACGCGTTCGCGGTCGCCCCCTACTGGTCGCAGCTGACGGCCGCCGCGCACACCGAGCGGACCGCGCGGGCGCTGGCGGTGGCCGACGCCGGGCTGGACGGCCTGCTCGGCTCGCTGCACCCCGACATCCACTGGGCCTCGCCGGTGCTGTCGGTGCCCTGCCCGCTGGAGGCCGACGTGTACCTGCGGGGGACCGGCGTCCTGCTCGTGCCCACCTTCTTCTGGCCCGAGCCGATCGCCATGACGGACAACCGGGGACCGGAGCACCCGCTGGTGCTGCACTACCCGCTGGCCCGTGACCTCGCCACCTACCGGAGCGTCTGGGCCGCGGCCGCCGCCGAGGAGCCGGCCGGAGCGCTCGTCGCCCTGCTCGGCGCCACCCGCGCCCGCGTCCTGCGGGCGGTGGCCGACCCGGCGGGCACCGCCGAACTCGCCCGCCGCACCGGCACCTCCGCCGCGACCGCCAGCCACCACGCCACCGTCCTGCGCACCGCCGGCCTGCTCACCACCGAACGCACCGGCCCCGGCGTCCGCCACGCCCTCACCCCCCTCGGCAAGGCCCTCCTCGACGACCGCCCGCCCGCCGGGCCGGACCCGTCGTGCTAGCGTGCCGCGACCAGGGAGGGGGAGCGATGAGCGACGTGAGCACGGACACGCCCGACCTCGGCAAGCCCGTCCACCAGCCGGGCGACCCGACACCGGTGACCGGCCCCGTGCACGGTCCGGTGCGCGGCTGCCTGAACGCGATCGGGGAGTTCCTGGGGGAGCTGCTCCTGGAGGCGGTCCTCGGCACGCTGCTCACCGTGCTGACCACCGCCTCCCTGGTCGCCGCCTTCGTCCTCGCCGAACTCGCCCACCGCCGCAGCCCCGCGCTCGCCTACGCCCTCGGCGCCGTCGCCGTCCTGGTGACCGTCCTCGGCGTGCGGCAGCTGCGCCGCGCCAGGGAGCGGCGCGGCCGGTTCGGCCGGGTGCTCGCCCGGGTGACCGCCGGGCTCGGCGTCTGGCTGCTGCTCTGCGTCTTCTACGCCTCGCTGAGCGACGCGCTCGACCTGGCCGCCGCCTTCTGAGCGATCCGCCGCTCCAGGCGGGCCCGCCTCTCGGGCCACTCCTCGGCGCGCGGCACCTCGGTGAAGCCGTACGTGCCGCGCTCCTCCTCGGCGGCCGCTTCGAGGCCCGCGCGGTGCCCCGGGCCGAGCGGCTCCAGGCGGACGACCGCGCCCTCCAGCACCGGGGCGTCGAACGGAAAGGACATCAGGCCTCCAACGGGGTGACGGGCAGGGCGCGGACCACAACGGTCACCCGCGCAACTCTGCCCATCGGCAGACCCGTTGGCGAACGGGCTTCTCCTCCGTCACCTCACCGCGTGTGCAGCTCAAGCCCGCTCGCCCCCGGCCGCTCCAGCCCCTCCCGCAGCCGCATGTCCCGCCCGTAGTCGCCGCCGTCCAGCCGCCGGAACGGCACCGGCTGCTCCGTGAACAGCCCGTCCAGCCGCCGCCCGTACGCCTCCGCGACGGCCTCGAACCCCTCCTCCGCCAGGCTCACCGTCCCGTACGCGGCGAACGGTTCGAGCGCCGCCATCCCGGTGAACCAGAGCACGCCGTGCTGCAGCGGGAACAGCACGTCCGCCAGCGGCCCGTGCGCGCCCCGGTCGGAGAACGCCGACTCGCGCGCGCCGACGCTCACCGCCAGCAGCGCCCGCTTGCCGCCGAGCGCCCCCTCGCTGTACGGCGGCGCGAGGGCCGGGCCGTGCGCGAACTCGAAGGTGAGCACCCGGTCGATCCAGCCCTTGAGGATCGCCGGCACCGAGAACCACCAGAGCGGGAACTGGAACACCACCGCGTCCGCCCAGCGCAGCTTCTCCTGCTCGGCCGCGAGCTCCGCCGCCAGCCGCCCGGCGCGGGTGGCCTCGCCCTGGGCGGCGAGCACCTCCAGGCGGGCGCCGGCCGGGTGCTCTGGGAAGTCGTCGGCGCCGAGGGCGGACTGCCACTTCATCGCGTACAGGTCCGAGACCCGCACCTCGTGCCCGGCCGAGCGCAGCCGCTCGACGGCGAAGTCCGCCAACGCGGCGGTGAGGGAGCGGGGTTCGGGGTGGGCGGTGACGATCAGGACGCGCTGGGGGCGCCCCTCGGACGGCTGCTGCGGTGCGTGGCTGCTCATGGCGTCCACCCTCGCCCGCGCCGCGCGCCGCAGCCAGCTCCCTGTTCTTCCGGTGGACTCCCGTTCCTGGTACCGCGAGGGCCACCCATACTGGAGCGCATGGACACCACCACCGCCGCCCGCCCGGCCGAACCCGCGGACCCCGCCGCCCGTTCCGTCGACCCCCGGCACGCCCTGGGCGAGTTCCTGCGTGCCCGCCGCGGCCGGGTCGCCCCCGAGCGGGTGGGGCTGGCGGGCGGTGGCCGGCGGCGGGTGCGCGGGCTGCGCCGCGAGGAGCTGGCGCAGCTGGCGGGGATCAGCGTCGACTACTACGTCCGCCTGGAGCAGGGCCGCTCCACCCAGCCGTCCGGTGAGGTGCTGGACGCGCTGGCGCGCACCCTGGGCCTGGACGAGGCCGAGCGCCTCCACCTGACCACGCTGGCCTGCGGCCGCCGGGTGCCGCTGCCCACGCCCCGGGTGGGCCCGGTACTGCGCCGGATGCTGGACGCCCTGGGCGAGGCGCTGCCCGCCTTCGTCACCGACCACCGCCTCGACGTGGTGGCCTGGAACCCGCTGGGCTCCGAACTGCTCGGCGGCGCCGGGGACCCGGCCCGCCGTGACCGCAACCAGGCCCGCTTCCTCTTCCTGGACGACGCCGCCCGCACCGTCCACCCCGACTGGGCGGCCCGCGCGGCCGAGGCCGTCGGCCAGCTGCGGGTGGCGTCCGGCACCTGGCCGGAGGACGCCGAGCTGACCGCGCTGATCGCCGAACTCTGCGCCATCAGTGCGGAGTTCCGCCGGATCTGGGACTCCGGTGAGGTGGTGATGTGCGCGGCGGGCCGCAAGCGCCTGCACCACCCGCTCACCGGCGTCCTCACCCTGGACTTCGAGGCCCTCCACCTGCCGGACGCCCCCGGCGCGACGGGCCTGCTGCTGCACGTCTTCTCCCCGGGCGAGGACACCGCCGCCGCCGAGGCCCTGGCCCGCCTCGCCGACCTCGTCCGGCCGTAGCGCCGCCCCGCGCGCCCCGCGCGCCCCGCGCGCCCCGCGCGCCCCGCGCGCCCCGCGCGCCCCGCCCGCCCCGCCGCCCGCTGCCATGATGGCGCGATGGACAACAGCGAGCGACGCAACGTCGGTTCGGGCTCCCCGCTGAAGCCGCGGATCGGATTCTCGCGGGCGGTGCGCAAGGGCGCGCACGTCGCCGTCGCCGGGACGGCCCCGATCGGGGACGACGGCACGACGGTCGGGGTGGGCGACGTGTACGCCCAGACCGTCCGCTGCCTGGACATCGCGGAGGCGGCGCTGAAGGAGGCGGGCGCGGAGCCGTCCGACGTCGTCCGGACGCGGATCATGCTCACCGACGTCACCACCTGGCGCGAGGCCGCCCGCGCCCACGGTGAGCGCTTCTCCGCCGTCCGGCCGGTCACCACCTTCGTCGGGGTGTCCCGCTTCATCGACCCGCAGTGGCTCGTCGAGATCGAGGTCGACGCGATCCTCACCCGGGGCCCGGCGGCTCCCTGACCCCGCGCGCGGTCGCGCCCCGCGCCCCCCGCCAGCCCCGCTGCGCGCCCCCGTGCGCCCCGGGTGGGTCCCCTCTGTGTGGCGGGGGAGGTCCTTGGGGCAGGATCAGTGCGATCGGAACGGGCGGGTGCGGAGGAGGCGCGGGGTGCGGCGGCACGGGGCGGGAGCGGTGGTGGCGGTGACCGTGGTGGCGTTGGTCGGCTGCGGCGGCCCGCAACCCGAGCAGGAGGAGCTGATCGCCGTCCGGGTGGACGGCGGCCGGATGGTCGTCCGCACCGGCCTGTGCCCCGGCGAGCGCCTGCACGCCGTCCGCGTCAAGGTCTTCCCCGGCTCCGAGAAGCTGGAGGTCCACCCGCGCGAGGGCCGCTCCGCCGCGAACGCGCTGGAGACCGTCGACCTCGGCGCCCTCCCGCCCGGCTGGACGTCCTCCGGCCAACTCACCGGGGGCATCAGCGCCGACAAGCGCTACACCGTCGAGGTGGCCCGCGACCGCGCGCTCACCGTGACCGTCCCCGGCGGCGTGCTGCTCGCCCTGCCCGCCGGCAAGTGGGCGGCCGGCGGCTGGGACTGGGAGTACAAGGTGCTCGGCGCCAAGGAGTTCGACAAGCGCCGCAAGGCCTCCTGCCAGGACGGCTCCTGAGCCCCAGGAAACCCACTTGACCTGCGAGGATGGACGCCGGTCCGCCACCGCGGCGGCCCGGCGTCGACGCGTGAGGGAGCAGCGAGGGTGTCAGAACACGGACTACGGACCGGCGGCCCGGTCGAGCGGATGGAACGCCACCAGGTGGCCGTCTACCTCGCCGCGATGGCCCTCGGCGGCCTGATCGGCCTGCTCGCCCCCGGCGCGGGCCCCGGCCTGGAGCACGCCGTCAACCCCGTGCTCGGCGCGCTGCTGTTCGTCACCTTCCTCCAGGTCCCCGCCGCCGAACTGCTGCGCTCGCTGCGCGACACCCGCTTCCTCACCGCCGCGCTGACGGTGAACTTCGCCGTCGTCCCCCTCGTGGTGGCCGCGATGTTCACCTTCCTGCCGGACGACCGGGCCGTCCGCATCGGGGTGCTGTTGGTGCTGCTCTGCCCGTGCGTGGACTACGTCATCGTCTTCTCCGGCCTGGCCGGCGGCTCCAGCCGCCGCCTGCTCGCCGCCACCCCGCTGCTGCTGGTGGCGCAGATGCTGCTGCTCCCGGTGTACCTCTACCTGTTCCTGGGCCCGGAGCTGTCCGACATCGTCGAGGCCGGGCCGTTCGTGCGGGCGTTCCTCACCCTGATCGTCGTCCCGCTGGCCCTCGCCTGGCTGCTCCAGGCCTGGGCGGCGCGCGGCCCGTCCGGCCGCCGGGTCGCGGCCGCCGCGACGACGACGATGGTGCCGCTGATGGCCGCGACCCTGCTGACCGTGGTCGCCTCGCAGGTCCCCAGGCTGGGCGACAGCCTCGGCGACGTCGCCGGGGTGGTCCCGTTCTACGTGCTGTTCCTGGTGGTGATGGCGTTCGCCGGGAAGGCCGTCGCCCGCCTCTTCCGGCTCGGCACCGGCGCCGCCCGGGCGATCGTCTTCACCGGGGCGACCCGCAACTCCCTGGTCGTCCTCCCGCTCGCCCTCGCCCTGCCGGACGCGTTCTCCGTGGCGGCGGCCGTCGTGGTCACGCAGACCCTGGTCGAGGTGCTCGGCATGGTTGCCTACGTCCGCTTCGTTCCCCGCCTGGTTCCGGCCAGTTAGTACTCCGATACGGCCGGTCGCCCATATGCTCTCAACCAGTTCAGCACTAACGGGACGACCGTCTCACGGTTCGACAAGTACCCTGCCACGGAGGTCGATTCGCATGCCGCACATCGCCGTCCCCCAGCAGCGCCCCGGTATCCGGGGTCTGATGGACAGCAAGCCCGCCTCGGGCCGCGCACTCAGTGAGCTCGCGGAGCAGCTGCTCCGCGGCGAGTCCCCGCTCACCGTGGGCGAGCGCGAGCTGATCGCCGCGTTCGTCTCGGCCCGCAACGAGACCCGCTACTGCACCGGTTCGCACAGCGCGGCCGCCGCCCACACGCTGAGCGGGGGCGACTACACCGTGGTCGACGCCGTCAAGCGCGACCTGGCGACCGCACCGGTCAGCGACCGGATGCGCGCGCTGCTGGAGATCGCGGGCCAGGTCCAGATCAGCGGCCTGGCCGTCACCGAGGAGCACATCGCCGCCGCCCGCGCGGCGGGCGCCGACGACGAGTCCATCCACGACACCGTGCTGGTCGCCGCCTCGTTCTGTATGTTCAACCGCTACGTCGACGGCCTCGCCGCGATCACGCCCGACGACCCCGCGGTGTACGACGAGATCGGCGAGCGCCTCGCCGCCAAGGGCTACCTGCCCTGACCCCCGCACCACCAGGGCCCCGGCCGGTCACCGCGACCGGCCGGGGCCCGGCGCGTGCCCGGGGCAGTGGCCCGTTCGAGCGGAGCCCGGCCGGGAGGGTCCACCGATCGGCCGCCCAGCACATCCCCGCCCGGGCGCGGGGGCCTTCCACTGGAGGAAACACCCCCACCGAGAGGCCCCACCATGGACAACCCGCGCCACCACCTCCCCGGCCGGCTGCTCGGCCCCGCCGCCGTCGGCTGTCTCGTCCTCCAGTTACTGGCGACCGCCACCCCGGCGCAGGCCTTCATCACGGCCAACCACACCAAGGTGACGCTGGACGCCGTGACGTTCGAGACCGCCACCCGCGAGCAGGTCACGCGCGCGGTCAACGTCAGCGACAAGAAGCCCTGGGGGGACGACTCCAAGGCGCACTGCGACAACGCCGACTACCTGACCGACGCGGACAACGGCGGCAAGGCGTACCCGCGCACCCGCATGCGGGCCTTCCGCGAGCTCCAGAACTGCGCGCAGTACTCGTACGACAACTTCGTCCGGGCCCTCTCGGCGGCGGACGGCGTCGTGGACGCGGCCGGGGCACCGGTGCAGGCCCAGGTCGAGGACCGGGCGTGCAAGCTCGACGAGGGGCCGGACTTCAAGAAGTGCGAGGTCCTCGACGGCCTCGGCCGGTCCTGGCACGCGATCGAGGACTTCTATGCGCACAGCAACTACGCCGACAAGCACGACCAGGGCCAGAACGTCAGCCACCTCAACCCCCCTGGCCTCGCCCAGCTCGCGCCGGCGCCGATCTTCGACATGGCCGCCTACCGGAAGGACTGGTCCAGCCTCAACGTCCTCGCCGACTTCTCCAAGCGACTGGACGCCCGCCTCATCACCGGCTGCTACCACAACGACGAGGACTCCCAGGGCGACCGCAACAACGACTGCGAGCACGGCTCCCCGCGCGTGACCCACCAGGACGGCCAGAAGGGCTCGCAGTACCTGGGCAACGGCATCGGCCTGGCCAAGGACAGCACCGGCTTCCGGCGGGCCCAGCTGACCTTCTCGCCGGGGAAGAGCAACTTCACGCAGGTGATGGAGCAGGCGACCGCGGAGATCAAGCACCAGTGGCAGTTGTTCCAGGACGCCCTGGTGAGCGAGTACGGCCGGACCCGCGCGGACGGGATGGTCAAGGCCCTCACCACCGACCACCCGGCCGCCGGGTAGACGCCCGCCGGGTAGGCGTCCGGGGCGGCCACCAGGGCCTGCCGTGCGTGCGGGCAAGTCCGGGTGGTCGGTGGGGCATTCCCTCCGGGCTGCTCGGGCTGTGCCCGGCGGTCCGGCTGACGGGGCCGCGCGGCGGCGGCACGCTGTCCCGGGAGGGCCTTCGCGCCGCCTGCCGCACCGGTGGGCGGGCCGGTCCGCTGCCCGGAGGTGGGTCATGGGGATGAAGAGGTTAGGGAAGACCGCAGCGTCGGCGGCCGTGGTCGCCGCCACGCTGGTGGGGTCCATCGCCGTGACGGCGGGCACCGCCCAGGCCGCCTGGGCGGACTCGACGGTGAAGAGCCAGTGCAACAAGCCGGCGGTGACGTCCGAGGACTGGACCGGCTGGCCCGGTGCCAAGTTCCTCTGCGGCGGCGGCTACGGCGACACCATCCCCGTCTACCACTTCGACGACGGCACGACCCAGTCGTTCTTCATCGGCACGGACTACGCGCTCTGGACCACCTGGACGACGCCGACCGGCAGCAAGAGCCCCACGGTCTCGCTGGGCGGTGCGTCCCTGTCCGACCCGACCATCGTCAACCACGACGGCGGCTACCTGAAGGTGAGGGTGCTCGGCACGGACGGCAAGGACTGGTACATCGAGCGCAACTCGTCGGGGAACTGGAGCCCCTGGCACAAGTAGGCCCTCCCATGGTCGCCCCGGCCGGACGGAGGGGCGCGCGGGTGCGCTCAGGATGCACCCGGCTCCGTCCGGCCGGGGTCCCCGCCCTCACGGTCCTCCCCGTCCCCGCCGACGGCCGCCAGCAGGTTGGCCACCAGGGGGCTGCGGTCCTCCCGGCGCCAGGCGACCGCGACCAGGGTGCGCACGGAGCGCGGTTCGACGGGCCGGAAGGCGACCTCCCGCAGCCCGAGGCGCCGGATGCCCGCCGGGGCCAGGGACACCCCGAGGCCCGCGCCGACCAGCGCGCACACCGTCTGCCACTCCACCGCGTGCTGCACGATGCGCGGCGCGAACCCGGCCGTCCCGCACAGCTCCGTGATCCGGTCGTACAGCCGTGGCCCGACGGGCCGGGGAAGCAGCACGAACGGCTCGTCCGCCAACTCGGCCACGTCCACCGTCCGTCGGCCCGCCAGCGGGTGCCCCGCCGGGAGCACGGCGAGGAACGGCTCGGTGAGCACCGTCCGGAAGCCGAGCGGCCCCGCCCCGTCGTCGTCCGGGGGCTCGCGCAGCAGCCCGACGTCGATCGTGCGCTCGCGCAGGGCGTCGAGCTGCGGGGCGGTGGTCATCTCGCACAGGTCCAGGTCCACGTCCGGGTAGCGCTCGCGGAAGGTGCCGAGCACCCCCGGCAGGACGGTCAGCGCGAGCGAGGCCGAGAACCCGATCCGCAGCCGTCCCGCCCGCCCGCTGCCCACCGCCCGGGCGGCGGCCAGCCCGTCGGCGAGGTCCGCGAGCGCCCGCCGCGCCGCCGGCAGCAGCTCCCGACCGGCCGGGGTGAGCGCGACCCGCCCCGGCTCGCGCACGAACAGCGGGTGCCCGACCTTCGCCTCCAGCCGGGCTATCTGCTGGCTCAGCGGGGGCTGGGCGATACCGAGGCGGGCTGCGGCGTGACCGAAGTGGAGTTCCTCGGCGAGGACAGTGAATGCGTGCAACTGGGGGAGCGGGAGTTCGGGGCGGCTCATATTCCTAGAGATATCAGGCGATGGTTTTCCGGGTATTAGACGTATCGCCGCAGCTCGCTTAGCGTTCGCCGCATGACAGAGCGACGCGCCATTCTCAGCGGTTCGACCTTCGAGGAACAGATCGGCTACGCGCGGGCGGTGGTCCTCGGCGATTGGGTGCACGTCTCCGGCACCACCGGATTCGACTACCGGACGATGACGATCTCCGACGACGTGGTGGAACAGGCCGAGCAGTGCCTGCGCAACATCGGCGCGGCCCTGGCCGAGGCCGGCTGCACCTTCGCCGACGTGGTGAGGGTGCGCTACCTGCTGCCGGAGCGTGCGGACTTCGAGCCCTGCTGGCCGGTGCTGCGCCGGTACTTCGGGGAGGTGCGGCCCGCCGCCACGATGATGGTGTGCGGCCTCGCCGACCCCCGGATGCGGATCGAGATCGAGGTCGATGCTCGGAGTGGGAAGTCGGAGGGGCCGACTTCCTGCGCGGGGTGATGTCGTCTTCGGGCGAGTTCGATCACTTTCTGTCCAGGTGTGGCAACCACGCCCGACCGGAGGGCGGACCGGCGACCATGGCCCGGGCGGTCGAACCGCCGCCCCTTGTGGAGCAGAGGAGTTCGGATGACGGCGGAAGCGACCATCGCGACGAAGCTCGGGATCCAGCCGGGCACGGTGGCCATGGAGATCGGCCATGACGACGATGTCGACTCGGAGTTGCGGGAGGCGGTGGAGAAGGCGACGGGGGCGGACCTCCTCAGCGACGAGAGCGGCGAGGTCGTCGACGTGGTCCTGGCGTGGTTCCGGGAGGACGACGGGGACCTGATGGACTTCCTCGTCGACGCGCGCGCGCCGCTGGCGGAGGGCGGGATCATCTGGCTGTTGACCCCGAAGACGGGACGGGACGGCTACGTCGAGCCCTCCGACATCAGCGAGGCCGCGAGCTCCGCAGGCCTCGCCCGGACCTCCACGATCTCCGCCGTGTCCGAGTGGAGTGCCACCAGGCTTGTGGGGCCCAGGGGGTAGCCGCGTCGGTCCTTGCGGCCCTCGTCCGGACGACCGGGCGAGGGCCGTTTCTATGTGATCAGCCATCAGCGGTCCCTGCTGACCGGGCTGCTGGTCGCGGCGGGGGCGGGGCGGTGGAGGTCGTGGTGGTGCTTGAGGACGGGGTAGATCCAGGCGACCAGCGCAAGGAGGAGGGCGAAGGGGAGGACGGTGTAGGCCGCGGCGGCGGCCGGGCTGTGCTGGGCGTGCGGGTTCTGGTCAGGCAGCGACATCGTCGGTGGGGGAGGGGTCGTCGGAGGTGTTCTTGAACTCGGCGGCGGGCAGGTCGAGTTCGGCCCAGACCGTCTTGGCGCTGGGGTCGCGGGGGAGGGTGCCCCAGCGGTCGGCGAGCGCGTCCACGAGGGTGAGCCCGCGCCCCGACTGGGAGTCCGCCGGGCAGGCCATCGTGGGGAGCGCGGGCCGGCGGTCGCCCCGGCAGTCCGAGACCTCGATCCGGAGCACGGTGGTGCACGCCCGGCGCGCGGTGGTGAGGGAGAGGTGCAGCTCGAACCCGCGCCCCGGCATGCGCCCGTGCGTGGAGGCGTTGGCGGCCAGCTCCGCGACGATGATCAGCGCGTGGTGAAAAGCCTCCGGCCAAAGGGAGTTGAGGTCCCAGGTGGTCAGCTGCTGTCTGGCGATCCGGCGGCCGGTCGCGGCGCCCTTGGGGGTGGCGGAGAGGAGCGCGGTGTGGGCGCGCGGCTCCGGTTCGTCGAGGGGGATTTCGGACTTCATGGGGAAAAGCCTGCCCCCCCGGGCTTAGGCTGACGATGCATCTGGTGGGCACGGTGAGTGCCTGTGCGTGCGCGGAAAGTGTCGTGTGACGGCGGTCGGCCGTGACCGGAAAATGGGGAGGTCGGAATGACCGAAGTTAAGGGAACCGGCGGAGACAGCGGCGACGTCGTGCGCCCGCAGCTGGACGAGGACCTGTCGGAGGTGTCGGACTTCCTCAGGGCGATCGGCAAGCAGATCAAGCTCCTGCGCGAGCGGGCGGGGCTGACGCAGAAGGAGTTCGCCAAGCAGGTCGGCTACACCGAGAGCCTGATCGGGGCGGTCGAGCAGGGGAAGCGGACGCCGCAGCGGGAGCTGTTGGTCGCGTCGGAGAGGGTCCTGGATGCCAAGGGGCTGCTGATCGTCACCGCGGACGACATCGAGAGCGCGAAGGCCAAGGCGCGCGTGCGGCACCCCGAGTGGTTCCGGGGCTACGTGGGCCTGGAGGCCGAGTGCGAAGAGCTCAACAACTGGAGCCTCTGGGACTTCCCGGGACTGCTCCAGACCGAGGCCCACGCCCGAGCCGTCTACGAGATGCGGCAGCCGCCGCTCTCCGAAGAGGTCATCGAGATGCGGGTGGCCGCTCGAATGGCGCGGCAGGAGATCCTCGCCAAGTGGCCCCGAGCCATGTTCAGCTGGGTGATCGACGAGAGCGTGCTCCGTCGACCGATGGGGGGTTGGGACGTTCACGCAGGCCAGCTGCAACACCTGCTGGAGGTGGGGAACACGCGGGGGATGGTGATTCAGGTGATGCCCCTGAACCGTACGGACCACGCTGGTATGGGTGGCCCGTTCATCCTGCTCACCCCGAAGGGCCGTCCGCAGATGGGCTACATCGAGGTGCAGACGAGCAGTAGGCTGATCACGGAGCAGAGTGAAGTCCGTATCCTGAACGCGCGATACAGCACGCTCAGGTCGCAGGCGCACACTCCTGAGGAGTCCCTGTCGTTGATCGAGAAGATTCTGGGAGAGCGATGAGCAGCGAACTGGTGTGGTTCAAGAGCAGCTACAGCGGCAACGAGGGCGGCGAGTGCGTCGAGGTCGCCGAGGCGACGTCGGCCGTGCTCGTCCGTGACTCGAAGGACAAGTCCGGTCCCCACCTCACCTTCTCGCCGGCCGCCTGGCAGGCGTTCGTCGAGTTCGCGCAGTCGGTCTGACGACCAGTCTCCCCACTCGACACCTCGCGGCCGTCCACCCCTCAGTGGACGGCCGCCTTCTGTGTGGGTTCCGCTCCTCCCGTGTGGGGGTTGTGCCCCGTATCCTGAACCCGCGCTACAGCACCCTCACTTCAGGGAGAGCCATGAGCAGCGAACTGGTGTGGTTCAAGAGCAGCTACAGCAGCAACGAGGGCGGCAACTGCGTCGAGGTCGCCTGGTTCAAGAGCAGCTACAGCGGCGACGAAGGCGGCGCGTGCGTCGAGGTCGGCTGGCACAAGAGCAGCCACAGCCACGGCGACAACGCATGCTGCGTCGAGGTCGCCGAGACGACGTCTGCCGTCCTCGTCCGCGACTCCAAGGACCAGTCCGGCCCCCACCTCACCTTCTCCCCGGCCGCCTGGCAGGCCTTCCTGGACTTCGCCCGGTCCGCCTGACCTCCTCATGAGGCGGGCCGGGAAGGATGGCCGTAGCGTGAAGGTGTGGCGGAGCTAAATCCAGCGCTCAGGGTGCTCCGTGGTCTGTCACTGGCAGAGCACGAGGCGGAAAGCACGCTGCTGCGGGCGCAAGGTTTTCACCCGTTGGATGTGACGACATACGCCCAGAACGGCGTTGAGCTGCACGCGTCCATCTGGGAGCAGTCTCCAGTGCCGTACATCTGGCGGATTCTGCCTGCGCTGACCGGCGATGCCTACAGTGCGCTGTTCAATGACCTGCTTCCGCAGGGGTTCATGCCACTCACCGTGAGCGCCTACGACGTCGGCGAGGGCCCCCGGTTCACCTCGTTGTGGGCCACGGCCGGCCCTGTGCCTCCGATCATCGGTCGGCACGGTCTGGACGTCTTCGAGTTCCAGGCGGTGACCAACGAGCTCGCCGGGAACGGATTCCTGCCGTACGACGTGGCGGCCTACTTGTCACCCGACGGCCGGCCCTCCTTCGCGGCGCTGTGGCGGCCCGGCGCGCCCGCCGAACGGCTCGTCGAGCACAACATGTCGGAAGGCCTGCTGGACCTGCGGCGTCGTGACTGGGAGCCGGCGGGCTATGTCCTGACGGCGCTGACCGGATACGACGTGTTCCACGAGGCCCGGTACACAGGGATCTGGCAACGCGGCGATGTCGTGAACAGCGAGGTGCGGGTCGGGCTGTCGTTCGGCGACTTGCAGATGCAACACGACGGCCTGTTGTCCCGAGGCTTCCGGCCGGCGCGGATGCGCGCCTACACCTTGCTCGGTGATCCGCTGACCAGGTGCGCCGGGATCTGGCGCAAGACCTATCTCACCGCCTCGGAAGTGGCATTGCTGGACGACATGATGAAGCCGTTCATGGTCAAGTACCAGGTCCCGGGCGCGGCGGTGGCGCGGGCCGAGCGCGGTCGCCTGGGGCTGTCCCGCGGGTTCGGCGTGGTCGCCCAGGGCTCGACCGATCCCGTCCGCCCCACCTCCCTGTTCCGCATGGCGAGCCTGTCCAAGCCACTGACGGCTGTCGCGGTCTTCCGGCTCATCGAGAGCGGCCAACTGGCGCTGGGGGACCTGGTGTTCGGGCCGGGCGCGCGACTGGGCACGACCTTCGGAACCCAGCCGTACCCGGGCGGCGTTCCGGGAATCACGGTCCAGCATCTGCTGGAGCACACGAGTGGATGGGTGAACAGTCCGAACGACCCGATGTTCAATCACCTCACGTTGAGCCAGCACCAGTTGATCGACTGGATGCTCGGACGCCGGCCCGACGGCTCTCCCAACGCCCCGCTCGCCCACACGCCGGGCCAGACGTACGAGTACCTCAACTTCGGCTACTGCGTGCTGGGCCGGGTGATCGAGGCCGTGACCGGCCAGACGTACGAACAGGCCGTCCGTGAACTGGTGCTGCAGCCGTGCGGCATCACGGACATGTTCCTGGCCGGCGACACGCTCGGCGACCGGCGCCCTGGCGAGGTCGTCTACACCGAGCATCCCGGCGGTGGCGTGGGCCCGTACGACTTCCGCGCCTCGCGGATGGACGCGCACGGTGGCTGGCTGGCGACCGCGGAGGCCCTGGTCCGCTTCCTGGTGCACGTCGACGGCTTCCCGGGGGTCGGGAACATCCTCTCGCCGGGCTCCCTCGCCACGATGTTCACCCGCACGACGGCACACGATCCGACCGGCAAGCCGGTCACCTATGCCAAGGGCTGGCAGATCTCCGACGAGGGAAACCGGTGGCACAACGGTGATCTCCCGGGCAGCGTGGCCCTCATGGTCAGCACTGCCGACGACCGCTGCTGGGCCGTGCTCGTCAACGCCCGCGACCTCTCCCGCCTGGGGGAGATGCACAAGGAACTCGACGACCTGATGTGGCTGCTGGGCAACGTGATCACCGACTGGCCCGTCCTCTCCACCTTCCGCGGCAACCCCTGACGCGTCCTGGTTCGGGGGCCCTGCGGCCGTAGCCATCAGGGCAGCCACATGGTCGGCATGCGAACGATGCCGCTCCTCTCTATGGTTGAGCTGTCTGTGTGCCTCACCCCTAGGAGGCAGCCACCATGTGCTCCTCATACGCACCTGACTTCTCCCACCCCGGCGCCTCCCACGAGAGCCGGGAAACGACAGCGATCCGGGGCCGCCTCGTGTGGTTCCGTGACGACCCCTTCCTGACGTCCAGTGACAACGCGCTGGTGTACGAGGAGGACGGGCTCCTGGTCTGCCAGGACGGGATGATCGTCGCCGCCGGCGACTACGGCCGGCTGGTCGGCGACCTGCCGCCGGGCGTGACCGTCGTGTCCTACCGCGACAAGGTGATCCTGCCGGGGCTCGTCGGTTCCCACGCGCACTACGTCCAGATGCGGATCATCGCCTCCTACGGCGAGCAACTGCCCGAGTGGCTCCAGGACTACGTCTATCCGGAGGAGAGCCGCTTCGTCGACCCGGCCTACGCCCGGCCGATCGCCGCCCTGTTCTGCGACGAGCTGCTGCGCAGCGGGACGACGACCGCCATGGTCTACTGCGCGCCCTCCCCGCAGTCGGTCGACGCGCTCTTCGAGGAGAGCGTGGGCCGGGGGATGCGGCTCGTGGCGGGCAAGGTGCTGATGGACCGCAACGCCCCGCCCGCCATGCTGGACTCCTCTCCCGAACAGGCCTACGAGGACTCCGCGAACCTGATCAAGCGGTGGCACGGCCTTGGCCGCAGCGTCTACGCGGTCACGCCGCGCTTCGCCTTCACCTGCACCTCCCGGATGCTGAGCGCGGCCGGCGAGCTGTGGCGCGACCATCCCGGCACCCTCCTCCAGACCCACGTCTCGGAGAACGTCCGGGAGATCGAACAGGTGGCGGAGTTGTTCCCGCGCCCGCAGTACCGCGACTACGTCGACGTCTACGAGCAGCACGGGCTGCTCGGGCCGGGCGCGGTCTTCGCCCATGCCGTGCACCTCAGCAAGCGGGAGTGGCGGCGGCTGCACGAGACCGGCAGCGGGGTGTCGCACTGCCCGACGTCGAACCTGTTCCTCGGCTCCGGCCTCTTCCGCATGAAGCGGGCGGTCAAGCCGGGGCGGCGGGTGCCCGTCGGCCTGGGCTCCGACGTCGCCGGGGGCACCAGCCTCTCGCTGCTCCAGACCGCGAGCGAGGCCTACAAGGTCGGTGCGCTGCGGGGGTTCCCGATGGACGGGGTCAAGCTCTTCTACCTCGCGACCGTGGGCTCGGCGACGGCGATGCGCCTCGACCACCTGATCGGGTCGCTGGAGCCGGGCCACGAGGCCGACTTCATCGTGCTGGACCCGGCCGCGACCCCGCAGCTGGACGCGCGCACCGGCCACGTCGACTCCGTCGACGACCTGCTGTTCTCCCTCGCGGTCATGGGCGACGACCGCACCGTCCTGGCCACGTACGTCGCCGGACGCCTCGCCCACCACCGCGACGCCTGCCCCGCACCCCCGCCCGTTCGCCTGGCCGACACGAGAGGACCAGAGAGATGACCGAACAAACCAGGCCGCTGCTGTGCGCCTCCTACGACAAGGACGCCAAGGAGAAGTGGAAGCCGGTCCCCGGGATCCCCGGAGCCGGATCGAGCTTCGGGCCCGCCGTCGAGGCGTACAAGAGCCTGCTGTACTGCGTCCACCAGGACGTGACGGATGAAGGCTCCAGCACGCTGTGGTGGAGCCACACCGGGGACGATCCCGTCGCCTGGACGCCGGACGAGGCCGTCCGCGATGCCGACGGGCGTACGGTTCCGTGCGTCGGCGCCCCCGCGGTGACGCACGCCAACGACTTCCTGTACTGCGTCAACCACCGGAGCGAGGAGAACAACTACCTCTGGTGGTCGCGCTACAACACGGAGGGTGAGGAGATCGGCTGGCGCAACTGGCAGCCGCTGGAGGACAAGGAACACAGCATCGTCCGCTCGGCGAACCCGGCCGCGCTCGCCGTCTACGACGGGCTCGTGTACTGCGTGCACGACGACGAGGACGGCGCGCTCAAGTGGATCACCTACGACACCCACGACAGGGCCTGGGGAGAGGACAGCCCGATCCCCGGCGGCATCCCGTCCCGGCAGGTGCTCGCCATCGAACGGTACAAGGGCCGGCTGTACTGCCTGCACGACGGCGAGGACGACTGCCTGTACTGGATCACCTATGACAGCGAAACGGGGGAGTGGAGCGAGGACCGCCGCGTCCAGGACATCCACGGCAGACCGGTCCAGGGCGCCCGGACCCTCGCGGTCTCCCGGTACAACGACGGCCTCTACTGCAGCTACTACAAGGGACCGGACGCCGGCCCCGGCACGCTGCACTGGCTCAAGTACAACAGCGACTACGAGAACCCCTGGAGCACGGAGCAGTCCGGCCCCGCCGGCCAGGCGTATCCGGGGCTCGACACCGCACCCCACTTCGGCCTCATCTACCTGGTGTACCGGGGCTGAGCGGCGAACCGCCGGGGCCGGCGTCGCATCGACGCCGGTCCCGGCAGTTCGGGATCAGATGTTCCTCCGGAACCGGGCGGAGGCCGAGACGTGGTGACGTCCGGTCAGTCATGTCGTGGTCGTCCACCCTCTTCTCGGCGACCTGGGGCATGCTGAGTCCGTCGATCGACCACACCCCGGAGGAGTGAGCATGTCGGACATCCCTGACGAGCTGCGGTATGCCGAGACACACGAGTGGGCGCACCTGGAGGCGGACGGCACGGTGACGGTCGGGATCAGCGACCACGCCCAGAAGGCCCTCGGCGACATCGTGTTCGTGGAGCTGGCGGAGGTCGGCAAGGTCTTCGAGGCCGGCGAGCCCGCAGGCATCGTCGAGTCGGTCAAGAGCGCATCGGACTTCTACGCCCCGGTGGGCGGCAAGGTCCTCGCCGTGAACGAGGAACTGATCGACACCCCGGAGTTCATCAACGACTCGCCCTACGAGGCCTGGATCCTCAAGCTCCAGCCGTCGAACAAGACCGACTACGGCAACCTCCTCGACGCCCCCGCCTACCGAGCGGCCACCGCCGACTGACCCGCGGCCCCGTGCCGCCCACAGGAACTGACAGACCGTGAGGGATCGGATGGCGCCCCGGAACGCCTCCATCCAGCGGGTCTCGCGGACGCCGCCGGTCCACTGGTCGCAAAGGGTCTTCTCCACGACCTACCGCGGCGCAACTCGCCGGGTCATCGGTGTGCTCGACTCCGACGGCAACCTCTCCATCGCGGGCAGGCTCGTCACCGACCAGAAGAACCTGACGAACTGACCCACGGTTCTGACCCGGCGCGGGGCGGCGCCGACCACCGGCGCCGCCCCGCACTGCTGCCGACCGCTAGGCCCGTTTCGTTCGGATCAGTAGACGGAACCAAGGGCGGGTGACTGCCGAGGCCGGTGCGGTCCAGCCCACTTCCACCGCAGCAGGTCGGGGTCCTCCTGGGCCGGGCAGCTACGCCGCCGCCACGATGCGCTCCACTGCGGCCGTTACCAGTTGCTCACGCTCAACCTCCGTGAAGACGTCCGGCAGGGTGAGCTGTTCAACGATCAGCCAATTCAGCGTCAGCATGAGCAGCTTGACCGCCGTGGTGTCGCCGGGGAGACCGGAGGTCTCGTGATGGGCGACGTTGGCGTCCACGTCGGCCCGGACCCGCTCCGTGAGGACCTTGCGCAGTTCGGGGCGGCGGGTGGCTTCGAGACGGAGTTCCAGCAGCGCGAGGTAGCCGGTGCGGAAGGAGGCGATGCGGCCCACGAGTTCGCGCATCAGCTCTACGTAGGCGTCCCGGTCGCGGCCGGCTGCTTGCTGGCGGGCAATCGTGGCCTCGTCGGGCTGGAGTCGCTCGTAGACCCGGGCGCCGGCCTGCGTGAACAGGTCGTCGCGGTTGGGAAAGTAGTTGCACGCCGTGCCGGCGGGAACGGCCGCCTCGGCGTCCACGGCCCGGAAAGTCAGGCCGCGTGCGCCTTCCCGGGCCAGCACCTCGATCGCCGCGTCGACGAGGGCCGCGCGCCGCTGGTCATTCCGTCTCACCATTGACACCACTCCAGGTGTAGTACTACGTTCAAACCACTTCAATCAGAGTACTACGTATGGGGGGCCACTTTGCGGAAGCTCGTGTACTACATCGGCGTCTCGCTCGACGGCCGCATCGCCGGTCCCGGCGGCGAGGTCGACTTCTTTCCGCAGGGCGACGAGCAGCAGGCCGCCGCCTACTCGACTTGGATGAACGCGCTGTACCCGGAGACCGTCCCGACCGCCATTCGCGCGGCCGTCGGTGTCGCCGACGCGCCCAACCGGCGTTTCGACACCGTCGTCATGGGCCTCGGTACCTACCGCCCGGCCCTCGACAACGGGATCACCAGCCCGTACGCGCACCTGCGCCAGTACGTGGTGTCCGGCACCCTCAAGCCGGACACCGACCCAGCCGTCACCGTGGTGCCGAGCGACCCGCTCGCCCTCGTCCGCGAGCTCAAGGGCGAGGCGGACGCCGTGCTGGACATCTGGCTCTGCGGGGGCGGCCGGCTCGCGGGCACCCTGCTGTCCGAGATTGACGAGCTGCTGATCAAGACGTATCCGGTCATTGCCGGAAGCGGAGTCCCGGTGGTCGAGGGTGCCTTCGACCCCACTGTCTTCGACGTCGCCGAGCGCACCGCCTTCCCCAACGGGGTCACCCTCACCCGCCTCACCCGTCGCTAGGCGGTTTCGGTTCAGCGGGCGGACCAGAGGCAGATGCCCGCGATGTGGAGTCCGGCCAGGTAGCTGGTCGCCGTCTTCTCGTAGCGGGTGGCGATGCCGCGCCACTGCTTGAGGTGGTTGATGCACCGCTCGACGGTGTTGCGCTGCTTGTAGGTGTCGCGGTCGAAGGCCGGTGGTCTGCCGCCTTGTCCGCCGCGCCGCAGCCGGTGGGCCTGCTGGTCCGCCGGGACTGGGATCACCGCGGCGTTCCGGTCTGGAACGTGAAGGCGATCGCGTTGATCACCTGTCGGTGGTCTCGCCGGCGGCCACCCTGCTTCGGCGTCCGGTCCGGCAACAACGGCTCCATCCGCGCCCACTGCGCGTCACTCAACGGCACGACCGGACCAACGATCCGATGATCGGAACGAAACGCCCAACCGCAGTCGGCCACGCCCCCTCGCCCGGCCCGGCCTCCCGCCCTGACCCGGCATGGCGCGGAGTAGGAAGTCGGCCAGGCCGACTTCCTACTCCGCGGGAACGGCTCGGTTCGTCCGGGTGGCCTCGCCGATTCCTCGGCGAGGCCACCCTCAAGCAGTCCACACTCTGATCCGACGGCACGAGTGTGGCCGCGAAGACCCAGGGCCCCATGCCGCCCGAGTGGAGTGACAACCCGTGAGTTCACCGGAGCCGAGAAGCTCCCCGCAGAGGCCGCCCCCCAGTGCCCCCGCCACCGGGAGATCGCCGAATCCCACGCCGTCCCCTTCACCGAGTACTGGCTGCCGTCCGGGTCGTGAGCCCGCCCCCGACCCGATTTCGCGTGGCTGATCGTCTCGCCAGTGGAGATGGCGCTCCAGATCGACAGGCCCGTCACGCTGTCCCGACTTCCGGGCGTGCGCATCGGTGTCGTACCGCTGTCAGCGCGGATGACCGAGGTCGGCTCGTCCTCCTTCATCGCCTGTGACAGTCGGCTGGTCATCGTGGAGATCCCGCACGCCGAGGTCTCCACCACGGACCCCAAGGATCTGGACCTCTACCTGGCGCGGTTCAGAAGATTCGAGCAACTGTCCCTCGAAGGCGAGCCCATGCGGGAATTGCTAGCGGCCATCCGGGACGAGTTCTTGAGGCAACGAGAAACCTCCTGATTTCCCATCAGGTCCGGCCCTACCTTGAATCCCGCTCGCCCCGTGCGGTTAGCAGAAGGTGAGGGAGATCCATGTCCACCGCGACATTGCCGGCGCTGGACGAAGTGGGTCACGGGGAGCGGGGGAGTTCTGGCCTCCGAGTCCGACCGTCGATCTGGTGGTCGAAGAACTCAGCCGACGTGCGGTGCCGGTCTTCCGGGCGGACACGGCGTGGTTCCCGTCGAGGCTCGCCGTGGCGGCGAGCCTCGACGGCCAATGCGGCTGGCGCGGAGAGCTCGCCGCCGACTACCGCTCGCTCGGCCTGCAACCGCCGCCCCAAGCCGAGCCCGCCCGAACTACCCTCGGAGGCGATGAGGTGCTGGTCACCGAGGTGGACGGTGCGCCGGGCGCGGGGGTGGGCAACGTGGCGACGTCGTCGTCCACGGCGCCCGGGCTGATCGGATCAGATGGCGACCCAGAACGCCTCCATCCAGCGGGCCTCGCCGATGCTGCCGATCCACTGGTCGTACGACCACAGGTCCGTGCCCTTCCAGCCGACGTTCTGCACGTGGGCGGCGGCCTTCATGGTCTCGTTGGTGCTGCGCAGATGAATCGCTTCGAGCGCGTTGCCGGCGGGGTTGTAGATCTCGGCCCAGGTGCCCGGATCCACGCGGCGCTCGACGCCGGTGCCGGCGTTGGCCCAGTGCATCTGCACGTTGAAGTTCAGGTCTCCGTACACGGCGAAGTACACGCGGTCGATCGGGTCGTTCTGGCCCGTGGTGCCGGTGAAGCCCGCGGCGCCGTCGGTGCACAGCAGGGAGGTCCACCCCGCGTTCCGCGAGTGGGCCCGGTAACACAGGGAGCGCGCGTTCTGGAGCGTGGTGCCGGACGGGGCCGCCGCCGTGCGTGCCACGTCCACCGCCTCGGCCGTGTCCGGGGCCGGCTTCTGGATCTTGGCCTCGGTGCCCGACGCGGGGGTGGCGGCCGGGCCGGTCGCCTGCGCCACCGGGACCATGCCGAGGAACGTGAGTGCAGTGAGCGCAGAGACGGCGGTCAGTGTGCGGGATCGCATGATCACTTGTCCGTTCGCTAGCTGGGTCAACTGCTTTGCACGCGTAAGGAAATAACATGCGACGCACCCGGGCCATGCGGGAACCGGACACAATTCCGGCCGCACGGCGCAGGCGCGGCCCGGGTTACGGGTGTGCCGGGAGGATCCAGTGCGCGTGCTTCTGCGGCGAGTGGAGGGAGGTGTTGCGCCACTCGCGCGGGGAGAGGCCGTAGGTGGCCTTGAACGAGCGGCTGAAGTGCGAGGCGTTGGTGAAGCCCCAGTGATGGGCCACGGCCGCGATGCTCCGGCCCCGGCCCTGTCGGCCGCCCAGGGCGCGGCGGCACTGTTCCAGGCGGCGCTGCTGGATCCAGCGGCGGACGGTGGTGCCTTCGAGTTCGAAGAGCTTGTGCAGGTGGCGCACGGACATGTGGTGGTGGCGGGCGATGGCCTCGGGGGTGAGGCCCCGGTCGGTGAGGTTCTCGTCGACGTGGGCCTGGATCCGCAGCAGCGTCATCCGGGAGGGGTCGGGCGTGTCCCGCAGATCGCGACCGAGGTGTTCCTCGGCGAGCGTCTGGATCAGGCTCACCGCGCGACCGGCGACCAGCGCTCCCGCCTTCGGCCGGTAGCTGCCCGCCGAGTCGGCGAGGTGGGACAGGAGCGGCGGCATCAGCCGGCCGAGCGGCGATCCGGCGCCGAGCGGAATCGCGGTGATCCGCCGGAGGTCGGACTCGGTCAGGCCCAGCGCCCGGCGGGACAGCACCAGGGACTTGGTGCTGAACCGCTCGGGTACGGTCAGCCGGACCGGGCGCGCCAGGTCGTAGACGAAGAGCTGACCCGCGCGCAGACGGGTCTCCCGGGTGTCCTGTTCGACGTGCAGGGAGCCCCGGTCGAGGATCTTGACGACGACGAACTCCTCGTCGTCGCTGCGGGCGATGAGGCGCCGGGTCCGTTGCGCCTGGTGGGGGTCCCCCTCCACGGTGACGGCCTGGAGCCGGCCCAGCAGCGAGGTGCGGATCGTGCCGTGCTCGACCTCGTCGGGCAGCTTCATGTCCACCGGCCCGAACGTCCGCGAGAGCGCCTCGCGCCAGTACGCCCGTCTGCCCGACACGGGCAACCCCTCGGTCGTGTAGTGCGCGGCCACACCCTCCGGCACCGTCTCCGACGTCTCCAACGATACGATCCTTGACCCGTTGACCTGCAGATTCGATCCACATCATGAACCGGGCCCCGGTCCACCGGGGAACGGCGGGCGGAACCCGTGCACGCAGACGGCAGGTCATTGCGCGGACGGGCAAGTCGGCTCGGCGGTTCCCGTCGGCTTACGGAACGAAGCGGGCATCGGCGGCCCGGCGGCGCCCCACAAGCCGTCCTGCCGCTCGGCCCAGGCCGAACCAGGGCAGGCACTGCGGCAGTCCCTCGATCTCCACCGGGACCGTCCGGTGCTCCCGCCACCGCTCGGCGGTGAGGCGCAGCCGGCGCAGGACGACGGCCCGCTCGCGGACGACGTGGTGCTCGATGCCGTCCTCGCGGTACCCCAGCTTCCCCGACACCCCCAGCGACGCCGTGTTGTGGGCGTAGGCACCGGAGACGGCGTGCCGGGCGGCGAGCCCGGCGAAGGCCAGGTGGAGGACGGCGGCACGCATCTCGGTGCCCAGGCCCCGGCCGTGGTGTTGCCGGCCGAGCCACGAACCGGTGCGCACCTCGCGGAGGATCGCGAAGTCCCGGGCGCCGATGCCCTGGGTGCCCACGACGACGCCGTCCCGCAGCGCCACGAGGTTCAGCTCCCAGTCCGCCGGCTGCCACGCGCCCCAGCAACGCCAGTGGTACTGCAGGACGCTCCGCGCCCGCTGCGCCGGTGCGACGTCCGTCCAGGCGACCGTGAACGGCTGCACGGCCGGGTCGTGCACGCCTTCGGCGGCCAGCGAGGCCAGGGCGGCGAGCTCGTCCGGGTCGGGCAGTCGCAGCTCCAGGCGTGGGGTGGTCAGCCGTAGGCCGCCGAGCGGCCAGTGCGGGAGCAGGCTCATGCCCGGCCATTCTCCGGACCCTCCGCCGCCGAGGCCACCGGATATCGGGGGTCGGCGCATCAGCCGCGGTAGTGGTCGGCGACCGCGGCGAACGCGGCCTTGGGCTCCCACGGCAGGTCCGGGTAGGTGGCGCCGTTGCGGTCCTCCAGCACCTTCACGACGCCGTAGCTCGCCAGGTCCAGGTCCTCGCGGGGGTCGCCGTCCGGGCGGTACGGGTAGTCGTAGAGGGCGAAGGTGAACACGAAGGCGCTGTCGATGCCTCCCGCGTCGAACGCCTCCAGCAACTCGCGCAGGTAGGCGGCCTGGCCGGCCTCGTCGCGGGCGTACGCGCCGTCGAGCCGCAGCGGCGCGCGGGTGGCGGCGTCGTACTCGACGACCTCCAGGCCGCGGGCCCCCCGGTCGCCGGCGCCCCGGTAGCCGGCCGCGCCGAACTCGGTGACGGCCACCGGCTTGCCCTGGCCGACGAGTTGCCGCACGCCGGCGGCGAACCGGTCGGCGACCTCGGCCGACCGGTAGAGGTCCAGGGAGACGATGTCGAACGGGGTCCAGTCGACGTTCTCCAGCGGGACGGCGGCGTAGGTGACCCTGCCGCCGAAGCGCTCGCGGACCAGCGGCACGGCCTCGGCCAGGAACGCGTTGACCTTGGCACCGGCCGTACCGATGTGCTCGCGCACCCGCTCGGGGCGGCTCAGCAGCGCCACGCGCTCGTCGGTGCTGTCGCCGGGCAGGAACCCCTTGTTCATCAGGCTGAGTTCGGCGCCGGTGACGAACACGACCTCGGCTCCGCGCCGCCTGAGCCGCTCCGCGCGCTCGGCGCAGTCGGCGAACAGCGACAGCATCCCGTCGGTGGTCAGTTCGAGCGGGTAGGGGGAGAACCAGACCTCAAGGCCGAGGTCGGCGGCGTACCCGGCGGCGAGTTCGATCCGGTCGGGGTCCCCGCCCATGACGCGGACCGCGGTGCAGTGCAGGTCGTCGCGGATGATCGCCAGCTCGCGCCGGACCACCTCCGGGTCGAACCGCTTGCGGCCGAGGTGGCCGTTCCAGGCGAAGCCGGTGTCGTAGCTGATGCCTTTGGCGCGCATGCGTCGCTCCCTCTCCTTGGACGCGGAGGTTTACGGTACGGACCGTACCCTACTTGTCGGGGCTTCGGGCAGCTGGCCAGAATGGGAAGGTACGCAGCGTGCCGATAGCGAGTAGGGGCCGCCATGCCGGAACGACCGATGGGCCCGCCGTCCGCCGCCGGGCGGACGCGGCGGCGCGGAGCCGCCCTGGAGGACGCGATCCTGCGCGCGGCCGTGGACGAACTCACCGGGTCCGGGTTCGCCGGCCTGACGATGGACAAGGTCGCCGCGCGCGCCGGCACCAACAAGAACGCGATCTACCGCCGCTGGCCCAACCGCCTCGCCCTCGCCGTCGCCGCCTACCGGCGGCTCGCCACGACCGTCCAGCCGCCCGACACCGGCAGCCTGCGCGGCGACGTCCTGGAGTGGCTGCGCCAGGCGAACCGTTACTGGAGCTCCCCCCAGGGCGCCATCCTGCGCGAACTCCTCGCCGCCGCCGGGGGCACCGCCGAACTCCTGGCACAGCTCCAGGAACAGTCCGGCGAGGCGGCCGCCGCCCCGTGGCTGACCATCCTGGGGCGCGCGATCGCCCGGGGCGAAGCCTTCCCGGAGGCGCTCCACCCCAGGGTCGCCACCGTCGCCATGACCCTGCTGCGCAACGAGTTCGTCGTGCGCGGCGCCCCCACCGCCCCCGACGAGGTGCTCGTCGAGATCGTCGACGAGGTGTACCTCCCCCTGGTGCGGGGCCGGGGCGTACCACCGGCCTGAGGCCGCCGTCGGTGCGTCCATCCGCCGTTGACCGGATGTGAACAGGTGATTCCTAGCGTCGCTTCGCAGCAGTTCCCAGCGAAGCGAAACGAGGGATCACAGAGATGCGTCGATTCTCCGCCGTCTCCGTCGCGATGGTCGCCCTGGCGGGTGCCGTCGCCTTCACCGTCCCGGCCTCGGCCTCGGCTGCGCCCGCGCCTGAGGCCGGGTCCGCGTCCGCGTCCTTGTCCGCGTCCGGTGCGGCCTTCTGGGCCAAGCAGAACGCGGTCGGCGCGGTGGCCGACGCGATCACCGCCGAGGTGCGGAGGCTGCCGGACGAGGGCGGCTACAGCGGGCTGGTCACCGACCCCGACAGGTCCGCCGTCACCGTGTACTGGAAGGGCGGGGTGCCGGCGGAGGTCCGTCAGGCCGCGCGCGGCGACCGGCGGGTGAAGGTCACCTTCGCGGACGCGCCGTACACCCACCGCCAACTGCTCGACGCCCGCGACGCGGCCTTCGCCCAGCGGGAGCGGCTCCAGGGGAGGCTCACCTCCGTCGGCCCGAGCCCGGACGGCAAGGGCCTGATCCTCGGCGTCGCCGAGGCCGGCGGCAACGCCCTCGGTGCCCAGGCCACCGCGTCGGTCGCCGGCGACATCACGGAGCTCACCGGCGGGGTCGCCGTCGTCCAGGTGAAGAACGAGAACCCGCAGGCGGCGACGGGAACGGCCGTGGCCGCCGCCGGCACCTCCGGGCGGGACACCCAGCAGGCGTACGGCGGCGCGCGGTGGACCTTCTGGAGGGGGAACGACGGGTACGTCTGCTCCACCGGGTTCGCCGTCCGCTACCCGGGGAGCCAGTACCGGATGATGACCAGCGCCGCGCACTGCGGCGACCAGGGAACGCCGGCGTACAGCCTGCAGTACCCCGACAGCAGGTCGTTCGGCTCGGTCGGGCACCGCGACACGGAACGGGACGTCAACCTCATCTACGCCGGCGCCTCGGACTTCTTCCAGCCGCGCATGTGGTGGGGGCCCTGGGCGGAGGCGTCGAACGCCGGCGACCAGCGGACCTGGCCGGTCAAGGGGCTGCACCAGAACCACGTGGGGCAGCGGGTGTGCACGTCCGGCTCGCAGTCGGGGGACATCTGCGACATCACCATCGAGGCCACGGAACAGACCGTCACCTACGGCAACGGGATGGTGGTCCAGCGGACGGTCAGGGTGCACAAGCCCAACCAGCCCGTCTGGGGCCAGGGCGACAGCGGCGGCCCCGTCTCCCAGCCCAACGGCTCCGACGTCTACGCCAACGGGATCATCTCCGGCGGCACCAACGACGCCCAGTGCCAGGGGAAGACCAACCGCATCTGCGGCACGACCGGCTGGTACGCGCCCCTCGACATCTACCTGGAGAAGTACGGGCTCGAACTCGTCACCGAGTAGCCCACGCGGCGCGGCGCGGCGCGGCGCGGCGGGGCGGGGCGGCATAGCCTCGTGCCATGGTGCAGAGCAGGGCGAGTGACGTGGACGGCTACCTGGCCGAGGTCCCCGAGGAGCGCAGGGCCGCGCTGACGCGGGTGCGGGAGCTGTGCCGGGAGGAACTGCAGGGCGCCGGCTTCGCGGAGGTCATGGCGTACGGGATGCCCGCCTACGAGCGGGACGGCTCCTGCGACATCGCGTTCGCCAGCCAGAAGCAGTACGTCTCCTTCTACCTCATGCGCGCCGACGTCCGCGAGGCGTTCGCGCGGCGGCTGGCCGACCAGGACATGGGCAAGGGCTGCCTGCGGTTCCGCAGGCCGGAGAAGATCGACTTCGGCCTGCTGCGGGACCTGCTCAGGGCCACCGCCACCCGGCCAAGTACGCCGGGACAGCGGTAGGCGGCGGGTTGCGTGCGCCGATCGGCGGACGGGGGGTGGGTGTGCGGGTGTCGTTGGGGTTCGGTGTGGGGTGTGCTGGTAGCTGTACCGGCATGTCCCATCACCTCAGCGGACCGAACCTCCGCTCGCCGCGCGGTGACGCCCGGCTCGACCTCACCGATCTGTTCGCCTTCCCGGCGGCCGGAGCGCCCGGGCGCACCGTCCTCATCATGAACGTGAACCCGTACGCGCCCACGGGTGGGGCGGAGTTCCACCCGGAGGCCGTCTACCGGATCAACATCGACAACGACGGCGACGACCGCGCCGACGTCGCCTACTCGTTCACCTTCTCCGCCCCCGCCGGCGGGGCGCAGGGCGTCACCGTGCGCCGCGCGACCGGGGAGGCGGCGCAGCGGCACGAGGCGTTGGGGGACGTGGTGTTCGCCGATGTGCCGGTGGCGTTCGGCGGCGAGGCACACGTCGTCTCGTCGCCCTACGGCGGGTACCGGATCTCGGTCGGGCTGCGCAGCGACCCGTTCTTCGCGGACCTCGAAGGGATCGTCAACAACTTCACCTGGACCGGCAAGGACGCGATGGCGCAGGCCAATGTCTTCGGCATCGCGCTGGAGGTGCCGGACGCCGACCTCGGCCCGGAGCCGGGGATCGGCGTGTGGGCGCGGGTCAGCCTGCACCGGGACGGGCAGCTGGTCTCCGTCGACCGCGGCGCCCACCCCTCGCTCACCGCGTACTTCAACGCGGAGGAGGTCAAGGACGCGTACAACACGGGGGAGCCGGCCGACGACTGGGAGAAGTACCGCGAGCCGTGGACGGCCGTGCTCCAGCACACCGGCGACTACACCACCGACGCCGCCACCGAGACGCTGAAGCTCGTGCTGCCCGACATCCTCCGCTACGACCGCTCCCGCCCCGCCGCCTACCCCAACGGCCGCACCCTCACCGACGACGTGACCTCCGCGCGGCTCGCCATGGTCTCCGGCGGCAAGGTCACCAGCGACCACATCCCCCCGCACACCGACCTGCTCCCCGCCTTCCCCTACCTCGGGCACCCCCACCCGTACCCGCCGGCGGGGTAGCCGGCAGGGCACGGCGGGCCGTCAGGGCAGAAGGCACTGGGACTGCGGGTCGTAGCAGTTGAGGCCCATCGAGGACGCCACCTGCGACGCGTGGACGGCCGCCTCCTCGGCCATGCTCCAGCGCATCGAGAAGTGGATCAGCGGGCCGCTCGCCTCGCTGATCAGCGGGCCCGTCGACCACGGCGAGATGTCGTCCTCGTCCTCGGTCAGGTCGGGCCAGCGTTCCAGGAGCGCGGCGACGTAGGCCGCGATGCGCTCGGTCGGCGGCACGTCCTGGCCGTCCTCACCGATGTACCGCTCGTACAGTTCGTCGAAGCACTGGGCCGCGGCCTCATCGTCCGCCGGCCGCTCGCCTTCCCACACCGCAAGATCGAAGCTCATGCGCGCAGCGTGTCACACGGCACTGACAACCGGCCCCGGTCCTGGAGCGGGAAGCCGGCGGGGCCGACCTCCCGCTCCGGCGGGGGTCATACGCGGGGCATGGGGCGGCGTTCGCCGTAGCGGGCCTCGAACTCCGCGTCGCTGAGGGCGCGGAGTTCCTTGCCGGTGACGCGGCCGGCCATCAGGTCGGCGAGGTAGACGGGCATGGGGGTGGCGCGCATGGTGTCGGTCAGCGGGCCGGGGACGGTGTGGACCTCGGTGTCGACGCGGCCGTCCGGGTGGAGGCGGTAGGTGCGGTAGCCGGGGCCCTCCAGGACGCCCCCGCGCCGGTCGAGGCTCATGTAGGAGGACGGGCAGACGTGGACCGGGCGGCCCTCGAACTCGCCGGAGAGGTCGCCGTGCAGGTGGCCCGCGCCGATCGCCCGGATCCTGGGGAAGTCGCGGACCAGCAGGGCGAGTGCGCTGTCGCCCTGGGCGGCCGGGGCGGTCTCGGGCAGCGGCGGCTGGTGGAGCCAGAGGAAGACGTGCTCCGCCCGGGTGGCGGTGAGGATCGCGCGGGCGCGCTGCTCCTCGACCGGGGTGAGGCCCGGCTGGGCGGCGGCGTGGACGCGGTCGTCGCGGTCGCGGTAGGTGCCGTCGGGGGAGAGTTCGCGGCCGTGGGCGTTGGAGTCCAGGAGCAGCATCAGCCAGTTCCCGACCTGGACCGCGGGTTCGAGGTGCACGGTGGGGCGGGGCAGGCAGGCCTGCATCGGGTCCTGCCGGTCGTGGTTGCCGCCGAGGCAGTAGACGGGGGCGGGCAGCGCGCCGAGGACCTCGCCGAGCCGCTCGTAGGCGGCGGGTTCGCCGATGTCCGCCAGGTCGCCGGTGGCGACAACCAGGGCGGCGTCCCCGACCGCGCCCGCCGCGTGGGCGAGCACCGCCGCGAGTCCCTCGTCGGGTTCGTGGGCGACGAACGAGCGGGCGCCGGGGGCGTCACGGAAGTGGGTGTCGGAGATCTGGACGATGCCGATGGTGTCGTCGTGCTGCATGCGCGGCCCTCACTCTGCGGGTGCGGGACCGGCCCCGGGGCCGTGGCCGGGCACCTCAGAGGCTAGGAAAGTGGCAGGACTGCCACATGGCAGTTGTGTGAACTTTCACCGAAGTCCGGTCGAGGTCTTGTCGAGGTCCGATCGGGCCGGAGGGGGCGGTCGATTCTGGTCGTGTATCGATCAAGAGTGAACAGAAATAGGCGAGTTCAGACCAAGAAAGAGCGCTTTCGAAGGATCGTGCCGAGCAGGCGGCCGAGGTGTGTAGGTTTTCGATCGGTTCAGGTGATGCCGTGTGCGTCGCCTGGCCAAAGGTGCTCCTTCATGTGCCCGCACAACGGAGAGGAAGCCTCATGCCTGAACTCGACCTCGGCGTCGCGTCCGACTGGGACGAGGGCGACACCCACGGCCGCGTCAAGCTGGTGGAGAACCGGGTCTACCCGGGTACTCCGAAGAAGGACGTGCTCATCAGCTCGCCGGTGAGCATCGAGCTGTCGGTGAACGCCAACCACTCCTCCAGCCAGGAGGCCGACAAGATCTACTTCACGACCCACCACGGTTCGACGAAGAAGATCATCGCGGTGCTCGACTCCGACGGGAACCTCCACATCGCCGGTCGGCTGATCACCGACCAGAAGGACCTGCACTTCTGAGCAGCGGCACGACGATGACGGTGGGGGCGGTGGCGGAAGCCGCCCCCACCGGCGTTCACTCCGATTCCCAGGGCACCGCGCCGATGAAGCCCGCCCCGAGCAGTCGCGCGAGGTTCCAGTGGTCGTCGTCGCCCGCCTCCAGGCCGTCGACGAGCAGCCGGGCGGGCGGGAACGGCCGGCCGGGGCGCAGCCGGGACAGCTCGATCAGCCGGGATCGGGTGGCGGCGCCGCCCGTGTCGCCGTCCGTGTCGCCGTCCGAACCGCCGTCGAGGCCGGCCAGCGCGGCGCGGAGGGTGGGCTGGAAGGTCTCCTCGTCCTCCCATATCCCCTCGACCTCCTCCAGCTCGATCGTCACGAACGCGCCCGGCGCCCGCTCCACCGCCCGCCGCAGCAGGGCGGCATGGGCGTCCAGCGGCCCCTCGTCGGCGAACAGCCCGTTCAGCACCGGCAGCGCGGCATCGAGCTGCGCCAGCGCCCGCTCCTTGGCCACCAGCGGTGCGGTGGCCCTCACCTCCGGGTCCTCGCCGTCGTCCAGGTCCTCCTCGTCGACCGTGAACACCCCGGTCACCAGGTCCGCCGGACGGAACATCGCGAGCCAGAGCAGCGGAACGCAGGAGACGTCGTGCGCGACGACCCCGGTCCGCGGGTCGAACCCCGCCACCTGGCTGGAGGGGTAGAGGGACGCCGCGTCCGCGGAACAGAGATATGAGTAGTTCGCCATTCCCGGAGGCTAGCGGCCCGCACCGACGGGGCCATCCGGGCCGAGGCCGGCGACGGGCGGCCGGGGCTTGCCGGAGGCGTCAAGTCCGCAGCGGCGCCGGTCCGTTGATCGGGTGAACGGCGGTGGAATGTCCGGCATCCGGGTGAACGGGGCCGGGACGCTGGCGGTATGACGGAGACGACCCGGCCCTTCCTGCCGCCGCCGCGTGGTGCCGCGATGACCAGGATGGCCCTGACCGTCCTCAGCGCGGCGGCCGAGCAGGCGCCCGCCTGCGGAGACGGGCCCGCCTGCGGGGACGGGAGCGGGGACGGGAGTGGGGGCGGGAGTGGGGGCGGGGACGGGAGTGGGCGCGGGCGCTTCACCGAGTGCGGGGCGTGGGGGCGCGCGGGCGACGTCAGGTCGTTCGCCGTGCGCCTGGCGCCGCCCGCGCTCGCACCGTCTACAGGAAGCGGCGCAGCAGGCCCGACTTGCGGGCCGTGAACGGCGGGTAGGCCAGGCGCAGGGTGTCCGCGCGCAGCGGCTTGTCGAGGACGGCCTTGGTGTGGCTGAAGGTGTCCAGCGAGTGCCGGCCGTGGTAGCCGCCCGTGCCGCTCTCGCCGACGCCGCCGAACGGCAGGCCGGGGACGGCCAGGTGGGCGTTGGGGACGCCGAAGTTCAGGGCGCCGGAGGAGGTCTCGGCGACCAGCCGGGCCTTGGAGCGGGCCGAGGCGGTGAAGGCGTAGAGGGCGAGCGGCTTGTCCCGGGCGGTGATGAAGGCGATCGCGGCGTCCAGGTCGGGGACGCGGACGATCGGCAGGATCGGCCCGAAGATCTCCTCGCGCATCACCGGAGCGTCCGGCTCGACGTCGGCGAGGACGGTCGGGGCGAGGTAGCGGGTGGCCCGGTCGCGGTCGCCGCCGGTGACCAGGCGGCCGTCCCCGAGCAGGCCGGAGAGCCGGTCGAAGTGGCGCTCGTTGATGATGCGCCCGTAGTCGGGGCTGGCGGCCGGGTCGGTGCCGTACATCTCGCGGACGGCGTCGGTGAGGTGACGTTCGAGCGCCGGCGCGGTGTCGCCGACGGCGAGCACGTAGTCCGGGGCGACGCAGGTCTGCCCGGCGTTCATGAACTTGCCCCAGACGATGCGCCGGGCCGCCGTCGCCAGGTCTGTCCCGGGCTCGACGACGGCGGGGCTCTTGCCGCCCAGTTCCAGGGTGACCGGGGTGAGGTGGCGGGCCGCTGCGGTCATCACGATCCGGCCGACGGTGCCGTTGCCGGTGTAGAAGACGTGGTCGAAACGCTGCTCCAGGAGCGCCGTGGTCTCCGGCACCCCGCCCTCGACGACGGCCACGGCCCGCGGGTCCAGGATGCGCGGCAGCCACTCGGCGAGGGCGGCCGAGGTCGCGGGGGCGAGTTCGCTGGGCTTGACGACGGCGGCGTTGCCGGCCGCGAGGGCGCCGACCAGGGGGGAGAGGGCCAACTGCAGCGGGTAGTTCCACGGGCTGATGATCAGCACGGTGCCCAGCGGCTCGCGCACCGTGCGGGCGCGGGCCGGCTGGAGGGAGAGCGGCACCGGGACGCGGCGCGGGCGCAGCCAGCGGTCCAGGTGGCGCAGGGTGTGGTCGATCTCGTTGAGGGTGAAGCCGATCTCGGTGGTGTGGGCCTCGGTGGCGTTCTTGCCGAGGTCGGCCCAGAGCGCGGCGGCGAAGACGGCCTCCTGCTCGACGAGCAGGCGCCGCAGGGCGCGCAGCTGGGCCTTGCGCCAGGCGACGGGCCGGGTGCGGCCGGCGGCGAAGGCGCTGTTCAGGCGGGCGACGGTCGCGGCGGCGTCGGCGGCGGCGTCCGTGGTGAGGGTTTCCGTGGAGGCGCTCATGCCGTCGAGCATATACAAAACGAAACGTTTTCGTTTCTTGCGTGGGTATGCTGGCCCCATGACCGAGACCGTGGCCCGCCGGGGCCGGCCCCGCGACGCGGGCCGTGACCGGGCACTGCTGGACGCGACGCTGGCCGTGCTGGCCGAGAGCGGCTACGGCGGGCTGACCACCGCCGCCGTGGCGGCCCGGGCGGGCGTCTCCACCGCCACCCTCTACCGCCGCTGGTCCTCCAAGGAGGACCTGGTGATCGCCGCCGCGGCCACCTGTACCGAGGACCTCGCCGCGCGGCCCGACACCGGCGCCCTCGAAGGCGACCTGCGGGCGCTGCTCCGCGACAAGGCTGCCGCCATGACCGGTGAGAGCGGCCGGCTGATGCGGGCCCTGATCGGCGAGGCGGCGCAGAGCACTCCCCTGGCCGAGGCGCTCGTCTCGGCCTTCCTCGCGCCGCTGTACGGGCGGGTGGCCGAGGTCGTGCGGCGCGCCGCCGAGCGCGGCGAGATCCCGCCGCCGGCGGATCCCGACCTGCTCGGCGACGTCGTCATCGGGCCGGTGATGAGCCGGTTCCTCCTGACCCCGAAGGCGCCCGACCAGGTGGACGCGCGGGCGGCGGAGAAGACGGCCGACCGCCTCCTCCCGTTCGTCCTGCGGGCGCTGGGCCGAGCCTGATCAGGCGGTCCGCAGCGGCTTCGCCATGACGACCTCGCGGCTCACACCGTCCGGCAGCAGGTCGCCCGGCTCGCCGGTGTCGGTGTAGCCGGCGCGCTCGTAGAGGGCGATGGCGTGCGCGTTGTGCGGCATCACGGCGAGGCGCAGGGCGGGGAGGCCCTGCCCGGCGGCCCACCGTTCGATCTCCTCGATCAGCCGGGCGCCGACGCCCCGGCCGCGCGCCGCCGGTCCGACCCACATCGAGATCAGCTCGGCGTACCCGTCCGCCGGCACGCCCGTCGCCATCGCGGCGGGCACGCCGTCCACCAGGGCGACCAGGTCGAGGGCGCCGGGGATCTCCAGCCGGGAGCGCCACCGCTCCTCGCGGTCGCCCTCGCCCTGCCAGTCGGCGAGCGTGGAGCCGAAGGCGTACGGCGCCTCGGCCAGGGCGGCCAGCCGCAGTTCGCGGAAGAGCGGCCAGTCGCCGGACGTCAGTTCACGCAGTTCGATCATGGCGTTGACGATGCCCCGTCGACGGCCGCGCCGACAACCGGTTTACCGCGTCAGCCGGCGAGCGGCGGGTTGAGGCGGGCGAAGGCCTCCTGGCGGCGGTAGGGGAAATAGGGGTACGGCGCGGTGCGCAGGCTCGCGGCGTCCAGGCGGGCGACCTGCTCGGCGGTCAGCTCCCAGCCGACGGCGCCGAGGTTCTGGCGCAGCTGCTCCTCGTTGCGGGCGCCGATGATGACGGAGGAGACGGTGGGGCGGCGCAGCAGCCAGTTGATCGCCACCTGGGGGACGGTGCGGCCGGTCTCCTCGGCGATCGCGTCCAGCGCGTCCATCACGTCGTAGAGCAGCTCGTCGTCGACCGGCGGGCCGTAGTCGGCGGTGTCGTGCAGGCGGCTGCCGGGCGGGATCGGGGCGCCGCGCCGGATCCTCCCGGTGAGGCGGCCCCAGCCGAGCGGGCTCCAGACCAGGGCGCCGACGCCCTGGTCCCGGGCGAGCGGCATCAGCTCCCACTCGTAGTCGCGGCCGACCAGGGAGTAGTAGACCTGGTGGGCGGCGTAGCGGGGGCGGGCGTCGCGGTCGGCGGCGGCGAGGGACTTCATCAGCTGCCAGCCGGAGAAGTTGGAGACGCCGGTGTAGCGGATCTTGCCGGCCCGGACCAGGTCGTCGAGGGTGGCGAGCACCTCCTCGACGGGGGTGGCGGCGTCGAAGGCGTGCAGCTGGAAGAGGTCGAGGTAGTCCGTCCCCAGGCGGCGCAGGGCGCTGTCGACGGCGGTGATCAGGCGGGCGCGGGAGGTGCCGGCGTCGTTGGGGCCGTCGCCGGTGGGCAGGCCGGCCTTGGTGGAGATCAGCACCTGGTCGCGGCGGCCCTTGATCGCCTGGCCGAGGACCTCCTCGGAGGCGCCGTCGGAGTAGACGTCGGCGGTGTCGAACAGGGTGAGGCCGGCGTCGATGGCGATGTCGAGCAGGCGGCGGGCGTCGTCGGCGCCGGTGTCGCCCCAGGCGCCGAAGAGCGGGCCGCGGCCGCCGAAGGTGCCGGTGCCGAGGGAGAGGGCGGGGACGGTGAGGCCGGACGCGCCGAGGCGGCGGTACTCCATGGGGGGTTCCCTTCGCTAACGGGACTGTTGTGCCGTTAAGATGTCCCGACCCTAGCACTGTCGACGACGCTAATGGAACAGGAGTCCCGTTAATGACTGCATCGGGCGCGCAAGGCATGCAGAGGCCGGGCGGCCGCACGGCGCGGGTGCGGACCGCCGTGCTGAAGGCGGCCGAGGACGCCCTGGTCGAGGTCGGCTTCGCCGGGCTCGACCTCGGCGACGTCGCCCGGCGGGCGGAGGTCGGGCGCACCACCGTCTACCGGCGCTGGGGCTCGGTGGGCGCGCTGCTCGCGGACGTCCTCACCGACATGGCCGAGCAGTCCCTCCCGCGCAGCCGCACCGGCTCGCTGCACGAGGACCTGCGCGCCAACGCCCGCCTGGTCCAGCGCACCCTGGCCGACCCCCGCCAGGGCGCCCTGTTCCGCGCCGTCCTGGTCGCCGCCGCCTGCGACGCCTCCGCCGCCGAGGCCCTGCACCGCTTCTACCGCGTCCGCGTCGAGGCCTGGGCCCCCTGCGTGACGGAGGCCGTCGAACGCGGCGACCTCCCGCCCGGCACCGACCCCGCCGAGGTGATCCGAGCCGTCTCGGCCCCCCTCTACTACCGCATGCTCACCACCCCCGACCCCCTCGACGAAGCCACCGCCGACCGCGCCGCCACCGCCGCCGAATCCGCGGCCCGCACCGGTGCCTTCCGGCGGGCGTGATCCGCGGGGAGAGGGCCTACGGGCGCCGGCCGAGGGGGGTGGTGTGGTGGGTGATGAAGGACTGGGCCTGGTCGGGGGTGAGGGGGTGGGCGAAGAGGTAGCCCTGGCCGAGGGGGCAGCCCATGGCGGTGAGGAGGTCGCGCTGCTCGGGGTGTTCGATGCCCTCGGCGATGACTTGGACGTCCAGGGTGTCGGCGATCCGGGTGATGCCCTCGACCAGGGCGTACTGCTGCTGGGAGAGGCCGAGGCCGTCGATGAAGGACTTGTCGATCTTCAGCACGGAGATCGGGAACTCGCGCAGGTAGGAGAGCGAGGAGTAGCCGGTGCCGAAGTCGTCGATGGCGATGCCGACGCCGAGTTCGCCGAGGGTGCGCATGTCGGTGCGCACGCGCTCGTCGCGGCGCATCAGGACGGACTCGGTCAGCTCCAGGACCAGGGACTGCGGCGGGATGCCGGAGGTGCGCAGGGCGCCGCGGACCACGTCGACGAAGCCGGCGTCGCGGAACTGGCGGGCGGAGACGTTGACGTTGACGCGTAACGGGGGCAGACCGGCGGTGGCACGGGCGGGGGTGCTGAGGGCGTGCCAGGCGGCGGCCTCCTGGGCGGCGCGCTCCAGCACCCAGGCGCCGAGCGGCACGATCTGGCCGCTCTCCTCGGCGAGCGCGATGAACTCGTCGGGCAGCACCATGCCGCGCCGGTCGTGCGGCCACCGCACCAGGGCCTCGAAGGCCACCAGATCACCCGTCTGGAGGTCGACGATCGGCTGGTAGTACAGCCGGAAGGCGGACTCGGCGATCGCGGTGTCCAGGTTCTCGTTCAGCTCGTGCCGCGCCATCAGCCCCGCCTGCAACGCCGGCTGGTAGAGGCACCACTGCCGCTTGCCCGCCGCCTTCGCCGAGTACAGCGCCAGGTCGGCGTGGCTCAGCAGCTCGGTGGCGTCCACGCTGTCCTCCGTCGTCGCCACCCCGATCGACGCCGACACCCGCACCGCGCCCGCGCTCAGCTTGAACGGCTCGGTGAACGCCGCCAGCACGCCCTGCGCGATCGCCCCGACGTCGGCCGGCTCCAGCGCGTCCTCCACCAGCACCGCGAACTCGTCGCCGCCGAGCCGGGCCGCCGTGTCGGAGGCGCGCAGCGCGGTGGAGATCCGCAGCGAGACGGCGACCAGCAGCTCGTCCCCGACCGCGTGGCCCTGGGTGTCGTTGACCATCTTGAAGTCGTCCAGGTCGATGAAGAGCACCCCGGTGACGGCGCCGCTGCGCTCGCCGCGGGAGAGCGCGTGGCCGACCCGGTCCAGGAAGAGCACCCGGTTGGCCAGGCCGGTCAGCGAGTCGTGGAAGGCCCGGTGGGTCAGCTCGCGCTCCATCTGCCGCTGCTCGGTGACATCACGCAGGGTGAGTACCAGGCCGCCGACCGTCGGGTCCTCGCGCAGGTCGTTGCAGCGCACCTCGACCTCGATCGGGGAGCCGTCGGCCCGCAGCAGCCGCCAGTGCTCACGCTGGGTGTCCAGGCCCGAGCGGCCGCCGCCGGTGACGGCGGGGCTGCGCATCCGGGCCAGCGCCTTGCCGACCGAGCGGCTGTCCTCGGGCGGGACGAGGTCGGTGAGCAGGGTGCCGTCCAGGCGGGGGTAGCCGAGCACGCGCCCGGCGGAGGAGGCGGAGGCGTAGCGCACCGAGTCGTCGCTGTTGAGGATGAGGATGACGTCGTTGGCGCTCTGCACCAGGGTGCGGAAGTAGGCCTCGCTGTCGCGCCGGGTGATCTCCTGGCTGAGCATGACGCGCTCGACGGCCAGGGCAGCCTGCGCGGCGAGGATCTCCAGCGAGCCCCAGAGGCTGGTCAGCTCCTGCTCGGTGCCGGTGACGATGAGCGCGCCGATCAGCGGGTCGCCGGAGGGGCGCTCGGCGAGGGTGAGCGGGCACAGCAGGGCGCTCGGCATGCCGTCGAGGCGGGCGGCCAGCTCGCTGCCGATGTCCTCGACGGGCAGCAGCCTGGTCTCCCGGTAGGCGGCCAGGGCGAGCACCTCGTCGGAGTCGTGCTCGGCGCCCAGGTGGTGGCGGCCCGCGCCGCGCTCGGCGTGCCGTACGTGCAGCACGCCGCCCTCGGTGACGGCGAGCAGCGCGACGTGGCCGGGCTCGGTGGGCATCAGGGTGGAGGCGGCGGCCTGGACGGCGTCGGCGACCTCCTCGACGCTGACGGCCGCGGTGAGCGAGGAGCCGGCCTCGCGCAGCGCGCGCTCGCGGGCGACGGCCTGTCGGCGGGCCCGCACGACGACCGCCAGCCGGGCGAGCACCAGCAGGTAGAGGACGGCGGAGAAGGCGCCGATGACCCCGGCGTTGCTGGTGTTGCCGTTGCTCGCCTCGACCATCAGGATGGTCGGCGCGATCAGCGAGGCCCCGGCGAGCAGGGCGAGCCGGCCGGGGCCGATGTCCGGCTGCTGGCTGGGGATGGGCCTGGTCAGCTCGACCATCGAGGGGTGCAGCGCGGCGGCGCCCCAGGCGGTGTAGAAGGCGGCCCAGCCGAGGTCGACGGGGGTGCCGATGCGCCAGTCGCCGTGCAGCACGATCAGCCCGTACAGGATGTCGGAGACCAGCAGGCCGACCGTTCCGGCGGCGAGCAGCTGGAGCGAGCGGCTGACCCCGCCGCGCGGCACGACCAGGCGCAGCAGCAGGGCGAGCACCACGACGTCGCCCAGCGGGTAGGCGATCGAGACGGCCTTCTGGAACCAGTCGAGGTCCGGATTGCGGGCGTAGGGGAGGATCAGGTAGATCCAGACGAGCAGCGCCAGGCCCATGGTGAGGATGAGGGCGTCCAGCAGGCTGCCCCGGTCCTGATGCGCCGTCCGCCATCGGATGAAGCCCAACACGCCCGCCGCGTAGAGCAGGTACTCGGCGAGGTAGAAGCCGTCGGCGACGGAGGGGAAGGGGCTGCCCAGGTGCAGGAACTCCATCTGGACGACCTGCACCACTTCGCCGGCGGTGAAGCTGAGGTTGGCCAGCGCCAGCAGGTACCAGTAGACGGCGTGCGAGGGGCGGTTGAGGCGGACGCCGGCCACGATGGCGGCGACGCCGCCCAGGCCGATGCCCGTCCACCAGATGATCCGCTGGGAGGGGTTGGTGTAGTAGATGCCGGTGAACAGCACCATCCACGCCAGGTAACAGACCATCAGGCGTTGGCGCCGACGTGTCAACGAGCTACCTCCTCCTCGGCGTCACCGCGCCCGCCCGGGGGCGGGCGCGGGGTCCGGGCAGGGGCTCGCGAGCGTCCGAGCCGGGCCGGGGAGGTCCGGTCTGACGTTCGAAATGGGCCTTGAGTGCGTATAGTCGGAAATGTCGCACCTCCCAGCATTCTGCCGCCACAGCACGAGGTCAAGCCGGTGGATGACGTAGCAGACAGCGCACGGGGAGCACGTCCCGGAGCGCGTTCCGGACGTCACGCCGTGCTGGTCAACGAGGACGGTCAGTACGCGATCTGGCCGGGTGACCTCACCGTGCCGGGCGGCTGGCGCACCGTGTTCGGGCCCGCCCCGCACGAGGAGTGCCGCCGCCACGTGGACCGCGCGTGGCGCCCGGCCGGGCTCGGCGTCGGAGCGGGTGAAGGGGCCACCCGGACGGGTGAAGGGTCCACCGGGACGGGTGCGGCCGGGCGCGGGTTAACCGTCCACGGCCTGGTCCGGGCGCGCGCCGCGCAGGACCCGCGCGCCCTCGCCGTGCTCGCGGACGGCGAGAGCCTCGACTACGGCGAGCTGGACGCGCGCAGCGACCGGCTGGCAGCCGTGCTGCGCGCCCTGGGCGCCGGGCCGGAGCGGATCGTCCCGGTGTGCCTGGAGCGCGGAACGGACCTGGTGACCGCCTGGCTCGCCGTGCTCAAGGCCGGCGGGGCCTTCCTGCCGCTGGACCCGGCGCACCCGCACCGGCGGCTGGCCGCCCTGGTCGCCGACTGCGGCGCCCGCCTCGCCGTGGCGGGGGAGGGGACGCGGTTCCCGGGCGTACGGGTGGTCGCCCCGGGCGAGGGCGCCGGGCGGACGGGCCCGGCGGGCCCGGCGGATCCCGTGCCGGACACCGGCGGGCCGGACGACCTGGCGTACCTGATCTACACCTCCGGCACCACCGGCACCCCCAAGGGCGTGGCCGTCACCCACCGCGCGCTGGCCTTCACCCTGGGCCGGGTGACCGACGCCTACGGGCTCGCCCCCGGCGACCGGGTGCTGCAACTCGCCGCGCTCGGCTTCGACACCGCGCTGGAGCAGGTCCTCGCGCCCCTGGCCGCCGGGGCCACCGTCGTCCTCGGCGGCGCCCGCACCTGGGCGCCCACCGAGCTGGCGCACCGGATGGCGGGGCTGCGGCTGACCGTCGCCGACCTCACACCCGCCTACTGGCACCACCTGCTCGCCCTCTTCCCGCCCGGCGGGCCGGCGCCCGAGGGGCTGCGGCTGATCGTGGTCGGCGGGGACACCGTGCACGAGGACGACTGCCGCGCCTGCCTGGAACGGCTGCCGGGCGTGCGGCTGGTCAACGCCTACGGCGTCACCGAGGCGGCCGTCACCTCCACGCTCGGCGAACTCACCGCGCGGGTGCTGGCCGCGCCCGGCCCGCACGGCCCCGGCACCCACGGACCGGGCGCGCCGGTGCCGATCGGGCGGCCGCTGCCGGGGGTGCGGGTGCACGTGCTGGACGCCCGGCTCAGCCCGGTGCGGCCAGGCGAGAAGGGCGAGATCCACCTCGGCGGGCCCGGCCTGGCCCGCGGCTACTGGAAGGCGCCCGGCCTGACCGCCGAAACGTTCCTGCCCGACCCCTACGCCCCCGCCCCCGGTGAGCGGATGTACCGCACCGGCGACGCCGGACGCTGGCGGGCCGACGGCACCCTGGAGGTGCTCGGCCGCTTCGACGACCAGCTGAAGGTCCGCGGCCACCGCGTCGACCCCGCCGAGGTCGAGTCCGTGCTCGCCGCCCACCCCGACGTCCGGCAGGCCAGGGTCGCGGCCGACGGCGGCGACGACAGCCGCGTCCTCACCGCCTACTACACGCTCACCGACCGGGCCGCCTCCGGCCCCCGCGCCCGGCGCGGCCGGATCCGCGCCTACCTCGCCGAACGGCTGCCGGACTTCATGGTCCCGGCCGAGTTCGTGCCGCTCGCCGCCATGCCGCTCACCCCGGCCGGCAAGATCGACCGCCGCCGGCTGCCCGACGCCCCGCCGAGGGTGCGCCGGCCCCGCGACGGGCGGGCGGACGAGGGCGCGGCGGCACCGGCGGCACCCGTCCGCGAGGACGCCTCCCCGGACGCTTCCCGGGATGCCTTCCTGGATGCCTCCCCGAACGGCTCGGCGGCCGGCACCGGCGACGGGTCCACCGTCGAGGCGGGCGTCGCCCAGCTCTGGTCCGAACTGCTCGGCATCGGCGAACCCGCCCCCGCCGACGACTTCTTCGACCTCGGTGGCAACTCCCTGCTCGCCATGGAGATGCTCGCCCGCGCCCGGATCATGTTCGGCATCGACGTCACCCGGATCCGCTTCCTCACCCGCGCCCTGCTGCGCGACGCCACCCTGCGCGCCTTCGCCGCCGCCACCCTCGCCGCCCGCACCGGCACCACCACCCCCGGCCCCCGCGAGGCCGCCGTCGACTGGGCCGCCGAGGCCCGCCTCGACGCCCCCCTGAAGCAGTCCTGGAGCCCCGCCCCCTCCCGCGCCGAACCCGCCGAGATCCTGCTCACCGGCGCCACCGGCTTCTGCGGCGCCCACCTGCTGGACGCCCTGCTGCACACCACCGACGCCCGCGTCCACTGCCTGGTCCGCGCCCCCGACGAGGAACACGCCCTCGAACGCCTGCGCGCCGCCCAGCAGCGCTACCTGCGCCACGACCTCGCCGACCGCCGCGTCGTCCCCCTCGTCGGCGACCTCGCCGAACCCCGGCTCGGCCTGACCGGCCAACGCTTCGAACGGCTCGCCGGCAGCCTCGACGCCATCCACCACCTCGGCGGCCAGGTCAACTTCATCTACCCCTACCACCAGCTGCGCGCCGCCAACGTCGCCGGCACCCGCGAGGTGATCCGCCTCGCCGGCCACTCCCGCGGCATCCCCGTCCACTACCTCTCCACCCTCGCCGTGCTGGCCGGCTTCGGCCCCGCGGGCGTGCGCGAGGTCGCCGAACGCACCCCGCTCGCCCACCCCGACCGGCTCGCCGTCGGCTACGTCGAGAGCAAGTGGGTCGCCGAACAGCTGCTGCACCACGCCGCCGCGGGCGGGCTGCCGGTCACCGTGCTGCGCACCAACGACGTCACCGGCGACCTGCGCACCGGCGTGATGAACACCGGCACCGAGATCTGCGCGCTGATCAAGTACATCGCGGAGAGCGGCACCTGCCCGGACGTCCGGCTGCCGCTCGACTTCGTGCCCGCCGACCGGTTCAGCCGGGCGATCTGCCACGTCGTCGCCCACGCCCCCGCCATCGGCGAGGTCTACCACCTCACCTCGCCCCGCCCGGCGGACCTCGCCGACCTCGCCGCACGGCTGCGCGCCCGCGGCCACCCCGTCGACCGCGTCCCCTACCCGCAGTGGGTGCAGGGCCTGGTCCGGTTCGCCGCCGGACACCCCACCCACCCGATGACGCCGTTCGTGCCGCTCTTCGTCGACCGCGTCCCCGGCACCGAACTGTCCATCAGCGAGCTGTACTTCCGCCCCACCTTCCCGCGCTTCGACCGGGCCAACACCGACCGGGCCCTGGCCGGCAGCGGCGTGGAACTGCCCGCCGTCGACGACACCCTGCTCGACTTCTACCTCGACCGGCTGACCGCGGAGGGCTTCCTCGCCCCGCCGCAGGAGGCCTCGCCGCTGGAGGCCCTGCGATGACCGCCACCGCCCCCGAGGAGCTCTTCGCGACGCTCGACGTCGCCCGGGCGCCCGCCGACGGCCCGGCCGCGTTCGGCGCCGACCTCGCGCCCGCCACCCTGCTCGCCGCCTACCGGCGCGGGCTGTTCCCGCTGCCCGCCGCCGACGCCTACGCGAGCGCCTTCAACGAGGCCCGCTCCGAACAGGCGGTGGCGGCGGGCCGGGTGGCCCTGCTGCCCGGCCCCGGCCACCAGGCGGACCCCTACGCGCTCGCCTGGTGGTCACCCGACCCGCGGCCGCTGCTCGACGCCGACGGCGTCCAGCTGGGACGCAAGCTCTCCCGGCTGCTGCGCAACCGCCTCGACTGGTGGACCACCGCCGACCAGGCCTTCGAGGAGGTGCTCGCCGCCTGCGCCGAGGGGCGCGAACCGCCGTGGCTCACCCCGGAGTTGCAGGAGGCGCTGATCGGGCTGCACCGGCTCGGCGCGGCCCACAGCGCGGAGGTGTGGCAGGACGGGGAGCTGATCGGCGGGGTGTTCGGGATCGCCTCCGGGCCGGTGCTCAGCCTGGACTCGATGTTCCACCGCCGCCCCGACGCCGCCCGGGTCGCCGTCGCCGACCTCGCCGCCCGCTTCGCCGCCGCCGGCGGCCGGCTGCTGGACGCCCAGTGGGACTCCCCGCACGTGCGCTCGCTCGGCGCCGCCCCGCAGCCCAGGGAGCGCTACCTCGCGGTGCTCGCCGAGGACGCCGAGCCCGTCGGGCCGCTGGAGACCGGCCGCCTCCCGGCCGCCCGGCTCGCCCCGGAGCGCCCCCGCCGCCCGCGCCCGCACGGGCTCCCGCGCGACCACCGGCACCCCTACCGCAACGCGCGCCGGACCTGACGGTGCGTCATCCACGTTCCTTCGGGCCGACGGTGACCCGGATGGTGGACGTGCGGACCGGACCGGTCGGACCACCGGCCGTGAGCGTCGCGGTGTAGGTTCCGGCGGCCGGGTACTCGTGGTCGACGAACCCGTACCCGGGGTCGACCGCGCGCGGCGCGCTGCCGTCCCCGAAGTCCAGCGCCGCGGTGCCCGGTGTCCAGCCGGTCGAGTACCCGACCGCGAACCGGACGTCGAGCGGGTGGCCCGGCCGGGGGTGGGGGCGGGCGCTCAGGGCGACGCGCAGCGGGTCCTGGAGTTCGATGGCGCCGCGGTCCCGGTAGCCCCAGGCGGAGGTGCCGGCGAAGCGCGGGTGGTCGGCCGGCTCGGCGCCGAGGAGGTCCGTGGCCAGGGTGCCGAGGGCGGTCGGGTCGGCGGCGTCCGTCAGGCCCGTCGCGGCGGCCGGCGTGTAGTCCTCGCGGTCGGCCGGGAAGCCCGGGTCGACGGCGTTGTCGCTCGCGCCCTGCCCGATCGCCCGGAAGGCCTCGGGGGTGGCGAACGGTGTGCCGCCCCAGGAGTAGGAATACGGACCCCACGGCACGACGGTGTTGAAGTCGACCTTGGTGCTGCGGACCGATCCGGCCGACACCACCAGCGGGATCGCGGTGGGCGGCGTGCCGCCGCAGCGCGGGGCGGGACGCTTGGCCAGGATGTTGTTCTCGGCCACCGACCCGGTGGAGTTCCCGGCGAACTCCAGGTCGCTCCCGCAGTTGCGCCCGAAGGTGTTGCCCACCACGATCGTGCCGGGCGCGTCGGTGACCAGCACACCCCGGCCGGAGCCCCCGGTGATCAGGTTGGTGGTGACGACCACGCCGGACGTCCCGGCGTCGACCGCGACGCCGCTCACGGGCGCGGCGGAGATCCGGTTGCGGCTCACCGTGACGGACGAGCCCGCTCCGGTGATCCGGACGCTCGGGGCCGCCGCCGGGAAGGCCCGCACGCCGCCGCGGACCGGGTCGCCCGCCTCGATGTCGTTGTGGTCCACGGCGATCCGGGTGGAATCCTTGACCAGCACGCCCTCCTGCGGGGCGTCCAGGCGCAGGCCGGTCACCGTGACGTCGTGCACGCCCTCGAACACGAAGGCGTGCGGTGCGGGCGCCGACCCCCGGGGCCAGTGGCGCGTTCCCACGGAGGCGTTCGGCGCGTGGACGGTTGGCTCGGCGCCCTGGAAGACGATCGGCCGGCCGGGCTCGCCGGAGTGGCGGACGGTGACCTGGCCGGTGAACCGGCGGCCCGGGGCGAGCTGGACGGTCTGCCCGGGACCGGCCGCGTCGGCGGCGGCCTGGACGGTGCAGAACGGCCGGTCCCGGGTGCCGGTCCCGGAGTCCGAGCAGTTCGAGCGGGGGCCGTTGTCGACGTGGAGCACGGTGTCCTCGGCGGACGCGGCGCTCCCGGCGTACGCGGTGAACGGGAGCGCGGTTGCGGCGAGGGCGGAGCCCGCGATCGCGAGGGCGAGGGCGGCTCGACGGGGTGCTGGCATGGGCGGCATCCTCCTGGAGTGGCGCGGCGCCGGTCGGCGGCGTCGAGCTGACGTGCCGACAGGAGCCGTGCGGGAACGGGCGGGTGCGGGAGACTTCACGAGTATCCACGAGTCCCGAGGGCGGCCTCAACCGGAAGCGGGCCGCATCCCGCACGCTCCGCGGGGGCCGTTCCGGCGCGTACCGGTTTGGGCCGCTGCGGGCCGGGGGACTGAAGCGGACATGTTGTCAGTAGTGGTGGCCCCCTGGGGCGATGAGCCGGTGTTCGAGCGGAACGGGGACGTGCCGCACGATGCCGCGAGCACGATGAAGATCGCGGTGCTGGCCGCGCTGCGCCGGACCGGCGCGGATCCGCGCGAACCGGTGCCGGTGGTCAACGCCTTCACCTCGCGGGCCGGCGGGGAGTTCGCCAACGATCCGGAGTGGGACAGCGACCCGGTGCCGTGGACGCTGCTCGGCGCCACCGTGCCGCTGGGGCTGCTCACCGAGCGGATGATCACCCACTCCTCCAACCTCGCCACCAACCTCTGCCTGGCCCGGGCCGGCCACCCGGCCGTCGACGAGGTGTGGCGGCGGGCCGGGGCCACCCGCAGCGCCAGCCCGCGCGGCATCGAGGACCACCCGGCGCGGGACGCGGGCGTGCACAACCGGGTCACCGCCCGCGACCTGGTGCGCCTGGTGCAATCCCTGGACGACGAAACGGAGTTGCTCGAACTCCTGGAGCGCAACGCGTTCCGCGTCGACCTGGCGGCCGGGCTGCCGCCGGGGACCAGGGTCGCGTTCAAGAACGGCTGGTTCCCCGGCGTGCGGCACTGCGTGGGCCTGGTCCACCCGGACGACTGCCCGCCGTACCTGCTGGCCGTCTGCTACACCGGACCGCTCGCCTCGGGCGCCGACGAGGCCGCCGGCGACCCGGCCGCCCGGCTGCTGGCACGGGTCTCGGCGGCGGTGTGGGAGCGGCGGCACGCGATCAGCGGCGCCCCGGCTCTTGCAGGCCCGCCAGTGCCTGCTCGTTGAGCAGGTTGATCCGCACGAAGCCCGGGTGGCCCGGGAGTTCGAAGTAGCGGCCGTCCAGGGCGAGCAGCCGCTCCGGCGGGGCGGTGGGGCGGGCGAACAGGAAGTAGCCGGTCTCGATCCGCTCCTGGGCCTCCAGCGCGCCCGCCCCGGTCAGGCGCTGGTGGTTGGCGCGCACGTGCTCCAGGAGGCGGTGGTTGCCCTCGATCAGCATCAGGTCGGCGGCCCGGTGGGCGAACAGCCGGTCGGCGAGGGTGACATCGCCGTGCAGATTGAGGTGCAGGTCCGCGAGCGGCTCCCGCAGTCGCTCCGGGACGAGCAGGTGGGCACAGCGGTAGCCGTGGATGGACAGGTACTTGGTGGGGCAGACCATCCGCAGCGTGAGGTCGGCGGGCAGTGCGGCGGAGTCCTCGCGCCGCCCGCCGTCCCAGCGCATGTACTGGAAGGTGCCGTCGACGAACACCAGCGAGCCGGTGGCGAGTTGCCACTCGGCGAGTTGCTTCAGCACCAGCCGGGGCACCCGCCGCCCGGCGTACCAGACCGGGTCGGTGAGCAGCAGGACGGTCGGCTCGTCCGGCAGCCGCAGCTCGAACCCCGGCTGGTGGGCGTGCGCGTCGGCGACCGGGACCGGCTCGATGCCGAACAGCCGGAAGAAGTAGGCGAACTTGTAGTAGACCGGCGGCAGGTAGTGGATCCGGGTGCGGCCGGTGGTGCGCAGCCAGGTGCAGAAGGTGCCGAGCAGCGCGCTGGCGCCGCCGGCCGGCACGACCCGGTCCGGGGAGCACGGCTCGGCGTCGTAACCCTCGTGCAGGCGGGCGATCTTGGCGCGCAGCGCGGTGTCCTCGTCGAGCGCCGAGTAGCGGGTGACGTCGCCGAGCCGGTAGGGCGGGGTGTGCGCGAGGTCGCCGAGGTAGTCGGCCACGAAGGGGTGGCCGCCGTTGTAGTCGGAGACGAACAGCCGTCCGTCCGGTCGTTGGCGCTCCCGTTCCACGGCTTCGTGCAGATCGAGCATGCGGAACAGCGACGGCGTCATCCGTCCCCCCTCGGGCGCTGGCCACTTTGTCGGACGGGCGTCAAGTCTGTCCGGGGCCCGGCGCGGACACAAGTCCGCACCGGGCCCGGGTGGTTCGCGTGCGGGCGACCGGGCGGGAGGGGCGTGCGGGTCAGTAGGGCTTGACGAGGACGTGCGCGGCGCCGGGGATGCCGATCTTCAGCAGCTCGTCCTCCTCCGGGGTGGTCGGGGTGCCGGTCTCCTGCTTGAGGACCGCCCTCGACAGCGCCTGCACGAACATGGCGCGCGGCCGGCGGCGCTCCTCCCAGGCGGCCAGCGCGGCGGGCACCGCCTCGGCGGCGTCCAGGCACTGGGCGAGCACCAGGGCGTCCTCGACGGCCATCGCGGCGCCCTGCGCCAGGTGCGGGGTGGAGGCGTGCGCGGCGTCGCCGGCCAGCACCACCCGGCCGACGTGCCACGGCTCCTCGACGGTGACCTGCGAGATCCGCGAGTACACCACCGCCGCCGGGTCGGTGACCTGGGCCAGCGCCTCGGCGATCGGCCCGCCGAAGCCGGCCAGGCGCTCGCGCAGCTGCTCGTGGGCGCGCTCCGGGTCCGGGCGGAAGTCCTCGGCCTCGGCGAACACCGATCCCAGGTACATGAGTTCGTCGCTGATCGGGGTCAGCAGGGCCTTGGCCGCGAGGTTGCCGGCGGACATCACCACGCCCTGCACCTCGGGCGAACGCGGCAGGGTGACGCGCCAGTTGGCGAAGCCGGTGTACTCGGGCGCGTACTTCTCGCCGTAGAGCCGCTTGCGCAGCGGCGAGCCGATGCCGTCGAAGCCGACCACCAGGTCGTAGCGGGCACTGCTGCCGTCGGACAGGGTGACCGCCACCTCCTCGCCCTCGTCGGTGAGTTCGGTGATGGTGGTGCCGAAGCGCAGGGTCGCGCCGGCGGCGGTGGCGGCCTCGCCCAGCACCCGGGCGAGCGCGGGGCGGGGGATGCCGTTGTTGGACGGCGCGTCGTCCATCCGCGGCTGCGGGATCTTCGCGAGGACGCCGCCGGCCGGGTCGCAGATGGTCAGCACCTCCCACTCGAAGCCGACCGCCAGGCACTGCTCCAGCACGCCGATCCCGCGCATCACGTGCAGCGCGTTGGAGGGCTGGATGATGCCGACGCCGAGCGCCTCCAGGGCGTCGCGCAGCTCGACGACGTCGACCCGGTGGCCGCGGCCGGCGAGGGCGGTGGCGGCGGTCAGGCCGCCGATGCCGGCGCCGTGGACGAGGACGCGCAGGGGTGGGGTCATGGTGGTACTCCAGGGGAAGGTGAGGAAGGCGGGGAAGCTGGGGAAGCCGGGGAAGTCGGGGAAGTCGGGGAAACGTTTCAGCGGGCCTGGGCGCCGACCGACAGCTCCATGAGGTGGTCGACCAGCGCGAGCAGCAGGTCCCGCCCGAAGTTGCGCACCCGCACGTCGCCGACCAGCATCGGCACCTGCGGGTCGAGGTCCAGGGCGGCCCTGACCTCCGCCACGGTGCGGGTGTTCTCGCCGTGGAAGCAGTTGATCGCCACCACGAACGGGATGCCCCGGCTCTCGAAGAAGTCGATCGAGGCGAAGCTGGTCTCCAGCCGGCGGGTGTCGGCGATCACGATGCCGCCGAGCGCCCCGTTCACCAGGTCGTTCCACATGAACCAGAAGCGCTCCTGGCCGGGCGTGCCGAACAGGTAGACCACCAGCTCCGGGCTGACCGTGATCCGCCCGAAGTCCAGCGCGACCGTGGTGGTCTCCTTCTGGTCCACCCCGGAGAGGTCGTCCACGCCCTCGCTGGCGCGGGTCAGGTACTCCTCGGTGCGCAGCGGCGCGACCTCGCTGACCGAGCCGACCAGGGTGGTCTTGCCCACCCCGAAGCCGCCGGCGATGAGGATCTTCAGGGCCGCGGGGGCCGCGGCGGTGATCGGGGACGGGGAGGAGGGGAGAGGTGCGGATGGTGCCATGGTTCAGAGCCTCCGGAGTCCTTCGCGTACGGCCGTCAGCAGCCCGAGGTCCAGGCCGCCGTCCCCCGAGGCCCGGGCCACCGAGATCGGGGCCCGGGCGAGCAGCAACCCCTGGGCGATCAGGTCGCCCAGGAGGATCTTGGTCACCGAGACCGGCAGGTTGAGCCCGGCCGCCACCTCGGCGACGGCGGCCGGCCGGCGGCACCGCTCCAGGATCAGGCGGTGCTCCGGCTGCAGCCCGCGGACGCCGGACGACCGGGCGGCCAGCACCGGGTCCGCGAGTTCCTCCACCGTGGTCAGCAGCGTGATCAGGGTGAGGTGGTCGTGCTCGGGCGCCGTCCGGCCGCGGGTGATGGTGTACGGGCGCACCATCGTGCCCGCGCCGTAGTCGTCGTCCTCGTCCTCGTCGGGCAGTTCGCTCCAGTGCGGCCTCACCGCGGGCTCACCCCCGGTTCCTGGCGGCGAAGGCGTCGAACTCGCTGCGGACCGGGGTGCTGAGCTTCTGGCCGACCTGCTGGACCAGCTGGTGCATGGCCACCGACATCACCTCGGCGTCCACCTCCTGGTCGGCGACCACCGCCAGGTGGGTGCCCTGGGCGGCGGCGATGACGAACAGCCAGAGCTCGGCCAGCTCGATGATCACCTGGTGCACCGGGCCGCCGTCGAAGAGCTGGCCGATGCCCCGGGCGAGGCTCTGCTGGCCGGTGGCGACGGCGGCCAGGCGCTCGGCGTCGGCGCGGTCGATCGAGCGCGAGTGGCTGACCACCAGGCCGTCGTCGGAGAGCAGGACGGCGCTCCTGGTCCCGGGCACCGTGTCGACGAGTCCGTCCAGCAGCCAGTCGAGGTCCTGGTGGGTGGCGATGGTGCGGTTCATGACTGCTCTTCCGTCCTCGTGGTTCGGGGGTCCGCGGCCGGGAGGGCCCAGGGGGCGGCGCCCGGCGCGGTTGGCGGGGGACCGGTGACGGCCGTGGGGGCGGCCGGGCCGGGCGGCAGGCCGTGCCGGGCCGCGGTGTGGTCCGCGGTGGTGGCGTCGGGGCCGTTGGTCGCGTCGGGGCCGGCGTCGCCGCCGGTGCCGGGGCCGGGGCCGGTGTCGCCGAGGCCGCGGGCGGCCCGGGACTGGCGCTGGAAGGCGCCGACGGTGGCGCCCGAGCGCCGCGGCGGGCGCTGGAACGGGCCCGTGGCGGGGGCGTTGCCCGGGCCGCCGGGGGCAGTGCCGCCGGAGTCCGCGCCGCCGGAGTCCGCGCCGCCGGGGTGCGCGGCGTAAGGGCTGCGGGCCGGCGGGGGGATGCGCAGCTCGGCGGCCAGGCTGGCCTGCCGGACCCGCTGCGGCAGCGGCGGCTGCGAGCCCGCCGCCGGCGCGGCCGGGGCGGGGGCCGGCCGGTCCGGCGTGCCGGTGCCGTCGTCCTCGCGGCGCCGTTCGGCCAGCCGGTAGTGGTCGGCGGGCCGGTACTGCTCGTCGGCGTACGGGGCCTCGTCGGGCTTCACCGTCGCGTAGGCGATGTCCGGGTAGGCGGGGTCGTCGTACCCGGGCCGCGCGGCCCGGGGGGCCTGCGGGGGCTGCGCCGGCCGGCCGGGCGGCGAGGGCTGGGCGGGCACGCCGTACGCCGGGCCGCCGCCGTAGCCGTAGGGGCCGGCGGGCGAGCCGTGCTCGACCGGCCGGCCGTGCTCGGCGAGCGGGTACAGGTAGCCGTCGGTGTCGCCGTGCGCGAAGCCGCCGCCGAAGCCCGCGGCGAAGTCGTCCTCGAAGTTGTCCGCGAAGCCGTCCCCGACGCCGGTGCGGGCCGGGGCCCCGAACACCTCGTCGTCCGACGGCGGCACGTACTCGACGTGGGCGAAGGCCTGGGCCGGCGCCGGTTGGGTGCCGGGGGTGAACCAGTCGGCGCCCGCACGCTCCGGGTCCGGCTCCGTCCCGGGCTCCGCCAGGGCCGCGCGCTCCTCCGCCTCGTCCACCGCGACGACCGGCGCGGACGCCGGGCCGGTCGCGGCCGAGGGCATCTCGGTCACCGAGGCGAGCGGCGCGGTCTCCTGGCGCTGCTCGGGCCGCTGGCGCCGGGCGAGCGGGATCGGGGTGACCGCCGCGCCGTCCGGCAGTCCGCCGTCGCCGTCCAGCACGTACTCGCCGGGGACGAGCACGACCACCCTGGTCCCGCCGAAGGCCGAGGGGCGGAACTCGATCTGCAGGCCGATCGCGGCCGCCAGCCGGCCCACCACGTGGAAGCCGAGGCGGATGTCGTCGCCGCGCGCCAGCATGTCCGTGCGCGACGGGTCGTCGGCGAGCGCGGCGGCCATCAGCGCGTTGGCCGCGTCGTACTGCTCCAGGTCCATGCCGAGGCCGCGGTCCTCGATCTCGATCGCCAGCCCGCGCCCGACGACGGCTGCCCGCACGTCGACCGGCGTCGGGGGCTTCGAGAAGCTCGCCGCGTTCTCCATCAGCTCGGCGACCACGTGGGCGACCGGTCCGACCGCGCGCTCGGAGAGCCACGGGTGGCCCTCGACGTCCAGCACGATCCGGCGGTACTCCTGCACCTCGCCCTGCGCCGAGCGCAGCACGTCCAGCAGCGGCACCGGCTTGCGCCACTTCCGCTGCGGCTGGCCGCCGGCCATGATGACCAGGTTCTCCTCGTAGCGGCGCAGACGGGCCGTCAGGTGGTCGAGGTCGAACAGGCCCTCCAGCACCTCCGGGTCCTCGTGCCGCCGCTCCAGGGTGTCCAGCTTGCGCAGCTGCTGGCCGATCAGCAGCTGGGTGCGGCGGGCGATGCGCTGGAGCAGCCGCTCGAAGCCGCGGTGCTGCTCGGCCTGCCGGACGGCGGTCTCCAGCGCGGCGGTGCGGGCCAGGTTCATCGCCTGGCCGAGCTCGGCCAGCTCGTCGCCGCCGCGGGCGTGCGACCCGGCGGTGATCGCCCGGCTCTCCGCCTCGACGTCGACCTGCTCGCCGCGGGCGAGGCGCTCGACGACCTCGGGCAGGGTGCGCTCCAGCTCCTGCGCCTGGTGGTGCAGGTCCTTGATCCGCCGGCGCAGCGAGCGGGTCAGCCGCCAGCTGGCGAGGACCACCGCGATCACCGCGAGCAGGCCGATCACGGCGGTCAGCGCGACCCGGGTGAGCAGCGAGAGGATCGAGCCCTTGCCGACCTCGACCACGCCGTCGGTGCGGGTCTCCAGCAGCTTCACCAGCTGCGGGTTGACCTGGTCGATGGCCTGGCGCCACTGGTCCTGCGACTGCGGCAGCCGCACGGTGCCGGCGGCGTCGACGGCGGCCGGGCGGGTGAGCGCCTGCTCCACGGTGGCCTTGGCCTGCCAGGCGGGGCCGCTCATCAGCTCCGACCAGGCGCCCCGCTCGTCCTCCGGGAGGTAGGGGACGACCTGGACGGTGAAGAGGTGGTCCTGGGCGCCGATCGCCTGCTGGAGCAGCTGGTGGTCGGAGGCGCTGAGTCGGCCGGAGGGCCAGCCGCGGGCGAGGATCGCGTCCTCGCGGGCCAGCATCTCCTTCGCCCAGAAGGAGTTGACCAGGGTCTTGGAGATCCAGGTGACCTCGCCGGTGTCGACGTGGCTGAGCGCGGTGAACAGCCGCAGGTCGACGGCGATCAGGTCGGTGTAGTACGCGTAGACGATCTGCTGGTCGGCGCCGCCGCGGTCGACGGCGGCCCGCTGGTCGCCCAGCTTCTCCATCGCGCGCCGGGCCTCGGCGACGGCCGTGAGCACCTCGGCGGGCGCGCTGTCGGCGGTCTCCCGGGAGAGGGTCTGGAACTTCTGCACGGCCTCGTCGGTGAGCTGGCGCTGGCGCTTCAGCTGGTCGGTGACGGTGCCGGGCCGGGCGAGCGCCTCGGCACTGAGCCGGCGCTCCTCCTGGAGGTTGTAGTAGACGATGTTGGACGGCTGTCCCGCCTTCTGGGCCAGCAGACCCTGGGCCGCCAGGCGCTGGAAGTCGAAGAAGGTCACACCGCTGGTGACCGCCCACAGGACGGCCAGGGCGATGCTGGGGACGAGGGCGAGGACGAGCAGTGCCGTCCGCAGCGACAGGCGCGGACGACGCCTGCGGGGGGCCTTCGGCGTCGGGGGCCGCCGATTCGCACGCGCGCGCAGAGCTGACTCCTTGGGGCTGGCGGCCGGCCCGGGAGGGGCCGCACCGACCGGGGCACGGGCTTTATGACGAGGCGATACTAGTCATACGGTGTGTTAGGAGTGAAAGCCCGTTCGATCTTCGGACGGTGCACACACAAGTCCTCGACATCGCCGAAGCGGGGAGTTCGCAGCTTCTCCGGGGCGCCGTCCGGGCCTGGCGCGGGGCGCTCCGCACCGGTCGCGCGCCCCCGGTCGCGCCCGTGGACGCCATGACAAGTCCCGGTGGGTGGAACGGGTTTGTCCCAACCGGCGGTTCACGGCTACGGTACCCGGCATCATGCAGACGTGGAGCCTTCTTCTCGGTGGCCGCAGCGGGGTCTGACAGACCGGCACCCCGCTGCGGGTCGCCGTGCTGCCGGTCGTCGTCCCCTCGACACCGAACCAGGGAAGGACGCCGCACCCCGTGCGCTCCACCGAATCCGCACAGAACGTCAAGCCGTTCGCCACCCTCCGGACGCCCGCCGGACCGGTCCCGGCCGACGCCCCCGCCTGGAACCCCCAACGCGGCAGCGCCATGCCGTTCCACCGCTACCGCCCCGCCCACGCCCGCGTCCCGCTGCCGGCCCTCGACGCCCTGCCCGGCGGCCGCCGGTGGCCCGCCCGGCGCCTCGAACGGGCCCCGCTGTGGGTCCCGGTCGACCTGCGGGACGGCAACCAGGCACTCGCCGAACCGATGGACCCGGCCCGCAAGCGCCGGATGTTCGACCTCTTCCTCGCCATGGGCTTCAAGGAGATCGAGGTCGGCTACCCCTCCGCCAGCCGCACCGACTTCGACTTCGTGCGCCACCTCGCCACCACCCCCGGCGCGGTGCCCGAGGACGTCACCGTCGTCGTCTTCACCGCCGCCCGCGCCGACCTGATCGACCGCACCTTCGAGTCCGTCGAGGGCCTGCCCCGGGTCGTCGTCCACCTCTACACCGCCACCGCCCCCGTCTGGCGCCGACTCGTCCTCGGCCGCGACCGGGCCCAGGTGCGGGAGCTGGTCACCGCCGCCGCCGAGCGGATGGCCCGCCTGGCCGGCGACCGCCCCGGACTGCGCTTCCAGTTCTCGCCGGAGGTCTTCAACCTGACCGAGCCGGACTACGTGCTGGAACTGTGCGACGGCCTCACCGAGCTGTGGGACGCGAGCCCGGACCGCCCGGTCGTCCACAACCTGCCCGCCACCGTCGAGATCGCCACCCCCAACGTCTACGCCGACCAGATTGAGTACCTGGACCGCCACCTCGCCCGGCGCGACGCGGTGATCCTCTCCGTCCACCCGCACAACGACCGGGGCACCGGCGTCGCCTGCGCCGAACTCGCCCTGCTGGCCGGGGCCCAGCGCGTCGAGGGCTGCCTGTTCGGCAACGGCGAGCGCACCGGCAACGTCGACCTGGCGACCCTCGCGCTGAACCTCCACACCCAGGGCGTCGACCCGATGGTGGACTTCTCCGACATCGACGAGATCCGCCGCACCGTCGAGCACTGCAACCGGCTGCCCGTCCCCGAACGCCACCCCTACGTCGGCGACCTCGTCCACACCGCCTTCTCCGGCACCCACCAGGACGCCATCAAGAAGGGGTTCGCCCACCACGCCGCCACCGCCGCCCGCCTCGGCGTCCCCGAGCGGCAGGCGCCCTGGGACGTGCCCTACCTGCCGATCGACCCGGCGGACCTCGGGCGCGACTACGAGGCGGTGATCCGGGTCAACAGCCAGTCCGGCAAGGGTGGGATCGCCTATCTGCTGCAGACCGGGCACGGGCTGGAGCTGCCGCGCCGGCTGCAGATCGAGTTCTCCCGGATCGTCCAGGAGTCCACGGACGACAGCGGGCGCGAGGTCACCGGAGAGGAGCTGTACGCGCTGTTCGCCGCCGCCTACCTGGACGCCGCGCCGGCGGGGGTGGAGTGGCGCACCGGGGAGGCGGCCGACGGGCGGCACCTGGCGTCGGTGGTGCTCGGCGGCGCCGAGCACCGGGGGGAGGGCAACGGCCCGCTGGCCGCCGTGACGGCGGCGCTCGGCGCGGCGGGGCGGGCCGTGGACATCCTGCAGTTCACCGAGCACGCCGTGCGCACCGGGCCGGACAGCGACGCCGTCGCCTATGTCGAGGCGCGGATCGACGGTCAGGTGGTCTGGGGCGCCGGGCGGGACTCCTCCGTGCTGGCGGCCGGCGTCCGGGCGGTGCTCAGCGCGCTCGGGCGGGCGGGCACGGCGCGGGAGGTGCGGCAGGATGGGGCGATGACCAACGAAACGCCCCTGCCCGACCGCAGCCGGGCGGTCGCCGACGCCCTCGCGGAGGCCGGGCTGCCCGGGGAGATCCGCGTCCTGCCCGACTCCGCCCGCACCGCGGCCGAGGCCGCCGCCGCCCTCGGCTGCGAGGCCGGCGCCATCGCCAACAGCCTGGTCTTCGTCTGCGACGGCGCGCCACTGCTCGTCATGACCAGCGGCGCCCACCGCGTCGACACCGAGCACCTCGCCCGCGTCCTGGGCACCGGCCCGATCACCCGGGCGAGCGCCGTCCAGGTCCGGGAGGCCACCGGCCAGGCGATCGGCGGCGTCGCCCCCGTCGGCCACCCGGCGTCGCTGCGCACCGTCGTCGACACCGACCTGGCCGGCTACGACCTGCTGTGGGCCGCCGCCGGGCACCCGCACACGGTGGTGCCGATGACGTACGACGAACTGCTGAAGCTGACCGGCGGCACGCCGTCGGCGGTGGTTCCGCCGCGGGAGTAGAACGCCTCACCCGCGGCGGAAGCGCTGCGGAAGGTGCCGGGACCGCCCGAGGACGGGCGGTCCCGGCACCAGGTCACCCGATGCCGAACGCGGCGGCCCAGCGGGCGGTCCCGGACGGCAGCGGGTGGCGCTCCGGGTCCAGGCTCAGCGCCATCCACGCGTCGTCCGGCGCGTCGATCGTGAGCGTGATGCCGTGCTCCGAGGCCCGGCCGAAGCCGAACCGCGGGTAGTACGACGGGTGCCCGAGCAGGATGACGTACCGCTCGCCGCGCGCGCGGGCGGCGTCCAGCACCGCCCGGACGGCGGCCGAGCCGGCGCCGCCGCGCTGGTGGTCGGGGTGCACCGACACCGGCCCCAGGGCGAGCGCCGGCACGTCGCCGATGAACGCGCGGGTGAGCACGACATGGCCGACGGGGGCGCCGGCCGGGTCGTCGGCGTCGGAGACGACGACCGACAGGCCGTCGAGCCACCCCTCGTCGGTGCGGAGCGCGTCGAGGATGTCCGCCTCGGCCGGCCGTCCGAAGGCGGCCAGCGTCAGCTCACGGACGGCCGGGACGTCCGCGGGGACCTCGGCGCGGGCGCGCCAGGAGGAGGAAGGGGAGGTGCAAGGGGAGGAGGCAGCGGAAGAAGACATGGGAAAACCCTTGAGAAGGGGCCCCGGAGCGAGAGATGTCAGACCGGGACCCGGGAGGTGAGGACAGTCCGGGTGCCGCGCAGCGCCTGCGCAGCGGCTATCACCGCGACCACGATTCACCTTCCCTTTCTTCCGCTTGCCCTGTCGATCAGGACGAGCTCGACAACCTGTTCGGCCGGGCTCGTCGGGGGACCGTAACACGCGGTCGGCGGCGGGTGCGAGGGGTTTTCCGCTCAGCGCTGCCGGGAGGCGCGGGCGACCAGCAGCAGGAGCAGGCCGCAGGCCGTGACCAGCAGCCAGCCCGGGCGGGAGGCGGCGGCCAGATCGCTCAGCCCGGCATTCGCGACCAGGCCGCCGGCGACGGCGATGCCGAGCGCCGAGCCGAGCTGACGGGCCGTCGAGGTGATCGCCCCCGCCACCCCCGCGCGGTCCGCCGGCAGGCCGCCGACGGCGGTGTTGGTGATCGGCGCGTTGGCGAAGCCGAAGCCGGTGCCGAGCAGGAGGTTGGCGGCCAGCAGCACCGGCACGTCGGCCCCGCTCCCGTGCGGCAGGAAGGTGCGCACCAGCAGCAGCGCGCCGCCGGCCGCCGTGAACCAGGCCGCGAGCAGCAGCGGCCGGCGCGGCCCGCCCCGGCTCACCAGCACCCCCGACAGCGGCGCGCACGCCGTCGCCCCCACCGCCATCGGCAGCGAGGCCAGCCCGGCGGCGAGCGGCGTCCACCCCAGGGCGTGCTGCAACTGGAAGGTGGTGAGCAGCAGACTCACCGTCAGCGCCACGAACACCGCCACCGCGCCCAGGACGGCGGTGGTGAACACCGGCCGCCGGAACAGCCCGAGGTCCATCAGCGGCTCGGCCCGGCGGCGTTCGGCGCGGACGAACCCGGCGGTGGCCGCCACCGCCACCGCGCACCCGGCGAGCGCCCACGGCGAGGCCCAGCCGAGCCGCGGCCCCTCGATCAGCACGGCCACCGTCGCGGACACGGCCGCGGTGAGCAGGAGCTGGCCCGGCAGGTCGAGCCGGCGGGCGCGCGGCGCGCGGGACTCGGGCACGAACAGCACGCTCAGCACCACGGCCGCCACCACCACCGGCACGTTCACCCAGAACACCGACCGCCAGCCGAACGCCGCGACCAGCGCCCCGCCGGTCACCGGCCCGGCCGCCATGCTCAGCCCGAACACCGACGCCCACACCCCGATCGCGCGGGCCCGCTCCCGGGGGTCGGGCATGGCGTTCACCACGATCGCCAGCGCCACCGGGCTGAGCATCGACGCCCCCACGCCCTGGAGGGCGCGCGCCGCGACCAGCGCGCCCGTGGAGGGCGCGAGCGCGCAGGCGAGCGAGGCGAGGCCGAAGACCAGCAGACCGCCCTGGAAGACCCGCCGGCGCCCGAAGCGGTCGGCGAACGCGCCGGCCGTGATCAGAAGGCTGGCGAGGACGACCGTGTAGGCGTCCACGATCCACTCCAGGTCGCGGGTGCCCACCTCCAGGCCGCGCCCGATCGCGGGCAGGCCGACGTTGACGATGGTGGTGTCCAGGCCGACCAGGAACAGGCTCAGCGCGCAGACGGCGAGCACGGTCCAGCGCCGGCGGGCACTGAGGAGGGGCGGTGGCGGCGCTGCTGTCGCCGTGGTGGTGGTGCTGCTCATGGGCGGGGCCCGCCTTCCGGTCGGATCGTCTTACCGGTCGCCCATGCTGAGGTCCGGGCGCGGCCCCGGCCCACCGTTCTTGCGGAAACCGCAAAGCGGCGGCCCCCGGGCAGAATCGTCCCCATGGACGCCGACCCCACCGCCAACGACGACGTCACGCAGCTCATCGCCGCCATCGGACCCCGGCTGCGCGCGCTGCGCCTCGGCCGCGGCCTCACCCTGGACGCCCTCGCCGCCGGCACCGGCATCTCCGTGAGCACCCTGTCCCGCCTGGAGTCCGGCCACCGCCGCCCCACCCTCGACCTGCTCATCCCGCTCGCCCGCGCCCACCGCGTCGCCCTGGACCACCTGATCGCCGCCCCCGCCACCGGCGACCCCCGCCTCCACCTCCAGCCCCGCCACCGCGACCCCGGCAGCGTCCTCCTCCCGCTCACCCGGTACCCGGGCCGGGTGCAGGTCTTCAAACAGGTCCTCGCCCCGCGCGAACCCCGGCTCGTCAGCCACGCCGGGTACGAGTGGCTCTACGTCCTCGCCGGCGACCTGCGCCTGCTCGTCGGCGACCGCGACCTCACCCTCCACCCGGGCGAGGCCGCCGGGTTCGACACCGCCGAGCCGCACTGGTTCGGCCCCGCCGGCGCCGACGCCGTGGAGATCCTCCACCTCTACGGCCCCCACGGCGACCAGGCCGTGCTCCGCACCGGCCCCGCCCCGGCTTAGGTCCGGCGTAGGCCCGGCTTAGGTCCGGCGTAGGCCTGCGGGCCTCACCCGCGCCGCTCAGTCGGCCGCCCGGTGGGAGGCGTGGTGGGCGGGGTGCCGGGCGAGGGCCAGGGAGACGGCCTCCAGGGCGCTGGTGAAGGAGACCTCGCTCAGCACACCCGGCGCGGCGACCTGGTCGCCGACGAGGTAGACGCCGTCGCCGCGGTCGATCGCGGGCCGGTCGCGCCAGGAGGTGCCTGGCCGGTCCACGGCGCCGGTACGGCCGGCGGCGACGGCGGCGCGGCGCCACACCAGGCGCTCGGACCAGCCCGGGAAGCCCAGGTCCAGCAGGTGCTCGGCCCTGGCCAGCCCGTCCTCCTTCGACTCGGCGGCGGACAGCGGGAGCTGGGCCTGGACGAGTTGCTCGCCGGCCGGGGCCAGCCCGTCGTCCTGGGTGGTGAAGCGCTCCACCCAGCCGGTGCGGTCGAGGTCGGAGACGAAGAACGCGTCCCCGCGCCGCGAGCGCAGCGCCACGTCGAGCAGCAGCGTCCGGCCGCTCTCCCCGGTCAGACCCGGGTCGCCCAGCAGCCGTCGCGCCGACTCCAGGGACGTCGCGACGACGATCGGGTTGTTGGTCGGCGGCAGCACCTCCAGCCGCGACCCGGTCTCGATCCGCACGCCCAATTCCTGGGCCCGCGCCGTCATCCGGTCGATCACCGACTGCCAGCCGCCCACCGGGTACACCGCCTCCGGCGGCAGGCTCGCGGCCCGGCGCAACCGCTCCTGGGTGAACGCCGCCGACAGCAGCCCCGGGTCGTGGTGGAAGGTCGCGACGGCCGCGAAGTTGGCCGCCGCCCGGGCCGTCCGCTCGCCCGCCACCTCGCTCGCCCAGCCGAGGAAGGTCCGGCCGACCGGCGCGTCCCGGCGCGCCGCCAGCCGCGCGAGCGCCAGCGGCGGCAGCGCGCGCAGTCGGCCGTCGAGCAGGTAGCGGGTGCGCAGCAGCGCGCCGAGCGGGACCCGGGCGAGCGGCCCGACCAGCCCGCGCCGGCGCAGCCACGCCCAGTGCGGGCCGCGCCGGTAGAAGGCGTGCGGCCCCTCGTTGGCCCGGTACGGCGCCCGCGTGGTGCGCGCCCGGCCACCGAGCCGCCGGTGCGCCTCGTGGAGCGTTACGTCGGCGCCGGCCTCGGCCGCCGAGATGGCCGCCGTCAGACCGCCGAAGCCCCCGCCGATGATGGTGATCCGCCGCGCCATGGGCCCGTCCTCCCTGGTTCTCCTCGTCCGGCCGGCCGGGTCGCTCCCGGCGGTCGGCCGCTGTCGGGAAGGAGACGACGCGGGGCGCCCGGATGTGACAGCCCGCCGCACAGGAGTTCGCGAACGGCCGCCCGGCGCCGCCCGCTCGGGTGGCGGGTGCGGCCTTTGCCGGAACCGGGACGGGCTGCTTCGATCGGTCGCATGGACCAGGACGCCAACCCCGAGATCGCCGCGACCCTGCGCCAGATCGGCCCCCGGCTGCGCCGCCTGCGCGAGCGCAAGGGCATGTCCCTGGCCGACCTCGGCCAGGCCACCGGCATCTCCAAGAGCACGCTGTCGCGGCTGGAGTCCGAGCAGCGCAAGCCCAGCCTGGAACTCCTGCTGCCCATCGCCGCCGCTCTCGCCGTCCCCCTGGACGAGATCGTCGCCGCCCCCCGCGTCCAGGACCCGCGCGTCCACCAGCACCCGGGCCGCGCCGACGGCCGCACCTTCGTCCCGCTCTCCCGCCACCGCACCGAACCCCGCGCGTTCAAGATCACCATCCCGGCCGCCCAGCACACCCCCTCGCCCGCCACCCACGCCGGCCACGAGTGGCTCTACGTCCTCTCCGGCCGCCTGCGCCTGCTGCTCGGCGAACACGACGTCGTCCTCGCCCCCGGCGAGGCGGCCGAGTTCGACTGCCAGAACCCGCACTGGTTCGGCTCCACGGGCACGGGCGACGTCGAAGTCCTCAGCCTCTTCGGCAAGCAGGGCGAACGCCTCCACCTCCGCGCCCGCACCCGCCCGAAGGAGCCGAAGGAGTGGTGAGGCGCCATCGCCGCCCGCTGCCCCCACCCTCCCGGAGTTGAGTGCCCGGGAGCGGGAAGTCGGCGGGTCCGACTTCCTGCTCCACCGAGCGCGGTCGCCCCCTCCGGCCCGGCCGCTGTGCCCGTTCCCGGCGTGACCTGTGTCGTGCCGTGGCCCGGCCCGTTGTGGGGTGCGGAGTGGGAAGTCGGCGGGTCCGACCTCCTGTGCCGAGCGGCGGCGCGGTCCGGTTCGCCGGTGGCGAGCCGGCCACCGTCCTGGCGGGCCGAGGGGCGCCCGGTCGGCCGCCCGGGAAGATCATCCTGATAGTGAGCTAAGTCCGGATTGGTCTGATTTTCACTCGTTTGGAATAATCCGACGCTCGGAATCCCCGTGATCACGGGGATCAGCCGGTCGGCCGACATGCGCTCGCCCATTCGAGTGCAGAGGGTTGACCGGGAGTGACGGGCGGCGCCAGGCCGTCCGCGCGCACGAGGTCTGGAGGACCCGGATGGACAGGCGAGCAGTGGTCGGCGAATTCCTCGGAACGCTGTTGTTGGTGCTGCTGGCGGTGGGTGCCGCGGTGCTGGCCGGGGATGCCATCGGCTCGGTGGGCATCGCGCTCGCGTTCGGCTTCGTGCTGCTCGCGCTGGCGTACGCGATCGGCCCGATCTCCGGCTGCCACGTGAACCCGGCGGTGACGCTCGGTTTCCTGCTGGCCCGCCGGATCGACGGCCGCACGGCGGTGTCGTACTGGGTCGCGCAGGTGCTCGGCGGCATCGCGGGCGCGGCGCTGGTGCTGCTGCTCGCCAAGCAGGTCCCCGGCCTGGAGACCCACGGCAAGCTCGGCACCAACGGCTGGGGTGACCGCTCGCAGGTCCACATCAACGCCGGTGGCGCCTTCCTGACCGAGGTCGTGCTGACCTTCCTGCTGGTCTACGTGGTCCTCGCGGTCACCCACCGCCTCGCCGCCACCGGCTTCGACGGGCTGCCGATCGGCATGGCCCTGGTGGTCGTGCACCTGGTCGGCATCCCGCTCACCGGCACCTCGGTGAACCCGGCCCGCAGCTTCGGCCCGGCCCTGTTCGCGGGCGGCCCCGCGCTGTCGCAGCTGTGGCTGTTCCTGCTCGCCCCGCTGGTCGGCGGCGCGCTGGCGGCCGGTGTGCACCTGCTCACCCACCCGCAGCCCAACCTCCCCGCCGCCGAGGCCCTCGCCACGGACGCCCGGGCCGCGGCGTAGCCGGCTCCGGGGGGTGTTTTCCCGGGGAGGGCCACCGATCGGCGTCGAGCCGTTACAGTTCGGCGTCATGGAGGATGTGAAGACCGCGGCCGCCCAGGGTTCCACCGGGCGGCTGGCCGGGAAGTCCTGTGTGGTCACCGGCGCCGCGAACGGGATCGGCCGCGCCGTCGCCGAACTCTTCGCCCGGGAGGGCGCGTCGGTGGTGGCCACCGACCTCGACGGTGACGGTCTGCGGCGGCTGGCCGAACAGCTGCCGCAGGCCGTCACCACGGTCGTCGGGGACGTGTCGCGGGAGGAGGACTCCCGCCGGATGATCGCCGCCGCCGTCGAACGGCACGGTCGGCTGGACGTCCTGGTGGCCAACGCGGGGGTGATCCCGCTGATGGAGATCACCGAGGCGTCCGCCGAGGACTGGGACCAGGTGATGGCCGTCGACGGCCGCGGCATGTTCCTCACCTGCAAGTACGCGATCGAGGCGATGGCGCCGGCGGGGGGAGCGATCGTCTGCGTCTCGTCCATCTCCGGCCTCGCCGGGCAGCGCGGCCAGGCGGTCTACGGCCCCGCCAAGTTCGTCGCCTCCGGCCTCACCAAGCACCTCGCGGTGGAGTGGGCCGACCGGGGCGTCCGGGTCAACGCCGTCGCCCCCGGCACGATCACCACCGAGCGGGTCGCCCGCCTGCGGGACGAACCCGGCGGGCCCGAGTACCTCGCCGCCATCGAGCAGCTCCACCCGATGCGCCGGCTCGGTTCACCGGCGGAGGTGGCCGCCGCCGTCCTCTTCCTCGCGTCCGACGAGGCCTCGTTCATCACCGGTGCCGTCCTCCCGGTGGACGGCGGCTACCTCGCCCAGTGACGGTCGGCGGCCCGGTGATGTCGGGGGAGCCGTCGCCGCGGTCCCGGTGAGGGCCGGGACGCCGTGCGTGCGCCGCGTTCGACGAGGTCGGCGCCTCGGCCGGGCGTGCGGTTCCACAGTGTCACCGGGTGGCCGGCGGCGAGCAGCGCGCCGGCCGGCGCCCGGATCACCGGGGCGATCCGTGAACTCACCCAGGGGAGCGGCCTGTTGGATGAGATCATGGCCGCCGCCGCGCCCGGCGAGGTGATCACCGCGCCGCGTCCCGAGCCGTTCTCGGCTCGCCGGGCTCCCCGGAGAAGCTGACCTCGCCCCGGTGCAGGACGTGCACGGCCGCCGCCGCGGTCAGCGTCGACGGGAGGGTCTGCGCGGTCACCACCACCGTCCGGCCGGTGGCGGCGGCGGCCGAGGACAGCAGGTGCGAGTGCAGCCGGGCGGCGACGGCCGGGGCCAGCCCCCGGTCCGGCTCGTCGAGCAGGAGCAGCGTCGGCGAGGCGCTCAACGCGCGGGCGACGGCGACGAGTTGTTGCTGGCCGCCGGAGAGCGTGCCGGCCCGTCGGGGGAGTAGGGCGGTGAGCTCGGGGAACAGCTCCAGCGCCTCGCCGGTGGGCCCGCCCCGGCGGCGGTCGGCGCCGAGCGCGAGGTGCTCGGCGACGGTGAGCGACGGGAACACGGCCCGCTCCGCCGGCACCAGCGCGAGTCCGAGCCGCACCCGCTGGTGCACGCCGAGCGCGGTGACGTCCCGCCCCCGCCACACCACCCGCCCGGCGGTCGGCCGCACCAGCCCGGCCAGCGCGTGCAGCGCACTCGTGCGGCCCGACCCGTTGCGGCCGAGCAGCACGGTCACCCGCCCGGAGGGCACGGCCAGGTCCACCCCGTGCAGAGCCTCCAACGGGCCGTACCGCACCCGCACACCCCGCAGCGCCACTTCGACGGGCATGGGGCGGCCTCCCGGGGGTCGAGTAGGGGTTGAGGGTTGGAAATTGGAAATCTGTCATCTGTTATCTGTTATCTGAAATCTGTCAGTTGTCAGTTGTCACCCGCTTCGTCCGCCCCGTCACCGCCCCCAGGCGCGGATCACCCGGGGGTCGGCCAGCACCGCCGCCGTCGGGCCGGCGGCGACCACTCGGCCGTCGGCCATCGCGTAGACGGTGTCGGCGAGCTCGGACACCAGGTCCGGGTCGTGCTCGACCAGCAGCAGGGCCATGCCGTCGTCGGCCAGCCCGCGCAGGACGGTGAGCAGCCGGGCGGTCTGCGCGGTGTCCAGGCCTGCCGCCGGCTCGTCCAACAGCAGCACGCGCGGCTCGCCGGCCAGTGCCCGCGCCAGTTCGACCAGCCGCAGCACGCCCGTCGGCTGCCCGCCGGCCGGCTCCGCCGCCAGCGCGCCCAGCCCGAACACGGCGAGCGCCCGCGCCGTCCGGCCGTCCACCGCGCCGGCCCGCCGCTCGGCCCCGACCCGCACGTTGTCCGCCACCGACAGCGTCGGGAAGACGGCGATCTGCTGGAACGTCCGGGCCAGCCCGAGCCGCACCCGTTCGTGCACCGGCATCCGGGTGACGTCCCGCCCCCCGAGCAGCACCCTGCCCGCATCGGGGCGGACGGTCCCGGCCAGGCAGTCGAACAACGTGCTCTTCCCCGCCCCGTTCGGCCCGATCAACGCCGTCACCCGCCCCGCCGCCGCGACCAGATCCACCCCCGCCACCGCTTCGATCCCCCCATACCGCCGCACCACCCCACGCGCCGTCAGCCGCGCGGCAAGCGGCTGTGGTGGAGGGGTGGAGCGGCGCCGTCGGGTCATGGTGCGGCTCCCCGGCACGTCGCTCGTGGCCGATCGGGGCGCGTGCCCGCTGGGGGCGGCGGGGCGGTGGGGGTGTCGTGTTCCCGGCCTGTTCGGAGGGTGGTGACCGGCGTGGGCATCCGTCGGCCTGCCGGGAGTGGACGGCCGGCGGGGTGGCGGGGGCGGTGGGCGGCGTCAGCGCGCGGACTCGTCGGTGCGCGGTGCGCGGACGGCCGGCGGCGGCGTCCTGTCATGGTTCGGTCCTCCCGGGAGCCGTGTCGTTCGCCGGGCGGCGGGTGGTGATCAGGGCGCGGAGGTGGTGGCCGGTCGGGGTGAGGTGGCCGGTGGGGGTGGGCGGGGGTGGGGCGGACGGCCGGGGGACGGCGAGGTTGGCGAGGCCGCCGGGGAGGTGGCCGATGGCGGCTGCCAGGGCGCCGACGGCGACGGCCGACACGCCCGCCGCCGTGCCCGCGTCCAGGCCGATGATCAGGGCGGCGGCCAGGATCGCGGCCAGGGCGCTGTCGGCGCCCGCGACGACGACGGCTGCGAACCAGAGCAGGCCGAGGACCGGGTCGAAGGCCGCCGGGTCGAACGCGCGGCCGGCCATGCCCATCAGGCCGCCGCCGAGGGCCGCCAGCGCCGCGCCCGCCACGAAGGCGAACAGCTTGAGCCCCGGCACGTTGACGCCCGCCGCGGCGGCTCCGGGCTCGTGGTCGCGCATCGCGCTCAGCGCTCGGCCGGTGCGACCGCCGTGCAGGGCCCGCACCACGGCCGCGCCCAGGCCGAGCAGCAGCAGTTCGGCGACGTAGAAGGCGCGGTCGCCGGCCAGGAACGCGGGCCGGTCCAGGACCAGCCCGGTCGTGGCGTACGGCTGCTGGAAGACGAGGCGGCTCAGCGTCGTGCCGACCGCGAAGGTCACCAGCGCCAGCGCCAGGCCGCGCCGCCGGATGGCCGGCCAGCCGGTGAGCAGGCCGAGCGGCGCGGTGGCGAGCACGGCGAACAGCAGCGCGGGCGCGGCCGGCAGCGCGGGCAGGCCGGGGATCCGCCCGGACATCAGCAGCGCCGTCCCCAGCGCGCCCAGCCCCGCGTATCCGGCCTGGCCCAGCGAGATCTGCCCGCCGTACCCGGTCACCACCACGATCGACAGCAGCACCAACGCCAGCGCCGGTACCAGCAGCGCGCTGCGCAGGTCGTTGCCGCGGAAGCCGAGCGGAAGCAGGAGCAGCACCAGGCAGACCGCCCGCGCCGCCCAGGCGCCCCCGGCGCCCCGGGCCCGCACCACCGGTGGCGGGGAGGGACGGGCGGACGCCGGGCGGTCCCCGCCGGCGAGCCGGGGCCCGGCCAGCAGCGCGGCGACCAGCAGCGCCACCACGAACAGGTTCGCCTGCACCGCCTGCACCAGCGGCAGCAACTGCCCGTCCGGCCGGAACCGGGTCAGCTCCGCCTGGAGGACGCCCAGCCCGAGCCCGGTCACCACCGCGACCGGGATGCTCCGCAGCCGCGCCGCCACCGCGACGGCCATCGTCTCCATGACCAGCAGCGGCAGCCCGTACGGGTCGAGCAGCAGGTACGGCGCCAGCGTGATCCCCACCAGCCCGGCGGTGAACGAGCCGAACGCCCACCCGGCCGCCGACACCCGGTCGGCGTCCACCCCGGCCAGCTCGGCGAGCCGCCGGTCGTCCACCACCGCCCGCAGCCGCAGGCCGAACGGCGTGAACCGGGTCGTCGCCCCGACCGCCAGGGCGAGCACCAGGATCGCGGCCAGTTGCGCCACCGTGTCCGGGCGCAGCGTGTGCCCGCCGGGCAGCGTGATCGGCGCCCCGCCGAACGGGGACGGCGCGCCGCCCACAGGCGCTGCGCCCCACACCAGCACCACCACCCCGATGAGCAGCACGAACACGCCGAGCCCGGCCACCATCGTCTCGGCCGGCCCGGCGCCGCGCCGTTGCAGCGGCCGGTACACCAGGAGGTCCAGCAGCACCCCGAGGGCGGGCGCCACCAGCAGCAGGCAGCACGCCACGGCCGGCCAGAGCGGCCAGTCGCGCTCCACGACCAGGTCGCGCAGCAGGTAGGCGACGAGCATCGCCTGCGCGCCCTGGGCGAGGTTGAGCACGCCGGTGGCGCGGTGGCAGACGACCAGAGCGATGCCGCTGAGCGCGGCGGCGCTGCCGACGGTCAGGCCGGCGAGCGCGAGGTCGACGGTGAGGCCGGTCGAGCCGGGGCCGGTCGAGTCGAGGGCCGTCGAGGCGAGGACGGCCGACACCGGGGCGTTCATCGCTCCGCCGCCTCAGCCGGTCGGCGGGCGCGGATCGCCCGGACGGGTGGTCGGGCTGGCGGGGATCCCGTCGGCCGGCCATGGCCCGGGCCCCGGGTCGCAGAGGCGGCAGGGTGTGAGCCCCCGTTCCCGGACGGCGGAGTGGTCGACGGGGGCGGCGGCCGGTTTGCCCGCCACCAGCGGGCAGTCCGGGCGGTGGTAGAGCGTGCCGCCGGGGACGGCCAGCAGGGGGCCGGTCGCGGCGGTCTCCGCGGGACCGGCGGGCTCGCCGGGTTCCACCAGCAGGGCGTACAGGTGCTCGATCCGGCGGTCCGTGGCGGTGGCGTCGGCGGTGACCGCAGATGACGTTGACGGCGCCGGCCCGGCGCGGGCGCGCCCGGACGGGCGCAGGGCGGCCAGGACGACGCCCGCCACGATCAGCGCCGCGCCCGGGACCGTCGCCGAGGCCAGGTAGGGGATCTGCTGCTCGACGAAGCGCTCGCCGGACACCCCGTACCAGCCCAGCACGCACAGCACCGCGCCGACGGCGACGAGCGCCCATCCGGCCCAGCCGCCGCTCTCCCGCGCCGACCGCACGGCGCTCGCCGCCACGGCCTTCGAGCGGTTCGCGGTGCTCTGCCGCCCGGATTGCGATTCGTCCATGGATCCGCCTTGATGGTGTCACTTGCGACGTTTCCAGGATCGGCCTGGAACAGCATCCGGAGCGGGGCGAACCGGCCCGCGCGGCGCCCGCCCGCTCCGGCCGTCGAGAGGAAGACCATGCACGTGAGGCAGAGCGGCCCCCGCCGGCTCGGCGGTCCGGTCCTGCGGTCGGCGGGCGTCCTGCTCGCGCTGTTGCTGGCGGGCACGCTGACGGCGTGCGGCGACGGCGATTCGGGCTCCTCGACGGCGAGCCCGTCGCCGCCCGCGACGGCCACGGGGACGGTCACCGGGACGGCCACCGAAACAGCCACGGGGACGGCCACGGCGACCGGCACCGGGACGGCCACAGCCACCGCCACGACGACGGTCACCGGGACGGCGAGCCCGGGGGCGACCGGGCCCGCCGATCCCGCGGCGGCCACCACCGCGATCACCGACAACTGGCAGAAGTTCTTCGACCCCACCACCCCGATCCCCGAGAAGGCCTCGCTGCTCCAGAACGGTGACGTGCTGCTGCCCGTCCTGGAGGGCTTCGCCCAGGACCCGAGGGTCGGCCAGGTCAAGGCCAGGGTGACGGACGTGGCGTTCACCTCCCCGACCGAGGCCACCGTCACCTACGAGCTGTCCCTCGAAGGCAACGTGGTGGAGCCGGCCGCGACCGGGCAGGCGGTGCTGGACAACGGCGTCTGGAAGGTCTCCCGCTCGACCCTCTGCGCCCTGCTGGTCCAGGCGGCCGGTGCCACCGGCACCCCGATCCCCGGATGCAGCTGACCCCTCGCCCACGCGCCGCCGCCCCGGTCCTCGCGCTGCTCCTCGCACTGGCGCCGGGCGGGGTGGCGGGCTGCGGGACGCGCCTGCCGCCGAGCGCCTTCGGTACCAGCACCGCCACCGCCACCGCCACTGGCACCGGCACCGCCGACGGCAGCGGGAACCCGGCCTCCGACACCGGCGTCACCCCGACCGAGATCCGGATCGGCATCGTCACCTCGCTCACCAGCCCGGTCGGCAGCGAGGTGTTCAGCGGTCCGCGCTACGGCGCCCAGGCCTTCTTCCAGTCCCTCAACGACCACGGCGGCCTGCACGGCCGCACCGTCAAACTCGTCACCTGCGACGACGGCGGCAGCGGCATCGGCAACCAGGACTGCGTGCACCGCCTGATCGACCAGTCCCACGTCTTCGCCTTCGTCTCCGGCAGCGTCCTCGACTACGCGGGTGCCCCCTACGTGAGCGGCAAGGCGGTGCCGGACGTCGGCGGCCAGCCGATCGGCACCGCCTACGACCGCTGGCCGCACCTGTACGGCGTCTACGGCAGCAGCGCGCCGCGCGACGGGCACGCCGTCGGCTGGAACGGCACGCTCTACCAGTCCACCGAGGTGTTCCGTTTCTTCAAGGAACGGCTGGGCGCGACCAGCGCCGCCGTGGTCGCCTACAACCAGGCCGACTCCGCCCGCTACGCCGCCCAGCTGCGCGCCGGACTGGAGGCCGAGGGCTACCGGGTGCTCATGCAGACGGTGGACTTCGCGCTGCCGAACTTCCAGGCGGTGGCCGCCGCCGTCCGGGCGGACGGCTCGCAGCTGCTGTTCGACGCCATGGACACCCGGGGCAACGCGGCGCTCTGCCGCTCGCTGGACGAGGCCGGTGTGCGGGTCACCGCCAAGGTGACCAATGTGCAGAACTGGTCGGAGGCCGTGCGCACCGACTACCGGGCCTCGCCCGACTGCCGCAACGCGCTCTGGGCGACCTCCTCCTCGCTCAACTACGAGGACGTCCGCCACCCCGCGGTGGGCGCCTTCCGGGCGGCGATGGCGCACTACTACCCGGACCGCGAGCCGCTGCTGTCGGCGTGGGAGCTGGAGGGCTGGGCGGGCGCGCAGTGGCTCACCGACGCGATGGACTCCTGCGGCGCGGAACTCACCCGGGCCTGCGTCGAACGGTTCATGAACCGCCCCGAGCCCTACGACGCGCACGGGCTGCTGCTGCCCGCCTCCTTCGTCCCGCAGCCCCCGCCGAGCGGGCCCACCCGGGCCTGCCTGAACGCGGCCCGCTGGCAGGACTCCGCCGAGGACGGTCGCGGGGGCTGGGTCACCCAGGTGGAGTCCATGACCACCACCTGCTTCGACGTGCCGCAGCTGCCGTACAAGCCGTGAGCCCGCCCGGAGCCGGGTCAGAGGCGCTCGACGACGACCATGGCGGCGTCGTCGTCCAGCCGCCCGCCGACATACGCGAGCAGGTCGCGGCGCAGGTGGTGCAGCAGGGCGGCCGGGGGCTCGGCGGCGTGGGCGGCGGTCAGCCCGGCGACCCGCTCGGGCAGCGGGTAGAACCGCCGTCCGGCGTCGCGGGCCTCGATCACGCCGTCGGTGTAGACGAGCAGCCGGTCGCCGGGCAGGAACGGGAACTCCACCACCTCGTACGGCCCCGGGGCCAGTTCGCCGAGGCCGAGCGGGGGCGCGGTGCGGCCCGGCTCCAGGGTGCTCACCTGGTCCCGGTCCCGGTCTCGATCCCGGTTCAGGTCGCGGTTTCGGTCCTGGTCCCGGCTTCGGTCGCGGTTTCGGTCGCGGTTTCGGTCGCGGTGCAGGAGCAGCGGCGGCGGATGGCCGCAGTCGACCAGCCGGACCACCGCCTCGTCGTCCGGGATGTCCAGGACCAGGGCGGTGATGAACGACTCGCCGCTGTCGTCCTCGGCGGCGGTGGGAGCGGTCGGCGCCTCGCCGAGCGGCGGCGGACGCGGCACCTGCCGCAGCAGCGGCGGGAGCTGGAGCCGGGGCTGCTCCTGGAGGCGCGTCTGCTGGGCGCGCTGCTGCTCGGCGAGCTGGGCGAGGTCCCAGGCGATGCTGCCGTCGAGGTAGCCGACCAGGCCGGGCAGGTCGGCGTGCAGGTGCGCGGCGGCCCGGAAGGCGCCGAGCAGTAGCGCCGCGTCGCCGAGCGAGGACAGGCCCTTGCCCCGGACGTCGCCGATCAGCAGCCGGGTGCCCGTAGTGGTGCGGGCCGCCGCGTAGAGGTCGCCGCCGACCTGTGCCTCCGCCTCGGCGGCCAGGTAGACGGAGGCGAGGCGCAGCGGGCCGATCCGGTCGGGCAGCGGGCGCAGCAGGACGCGCTGCGCCGCCTCGGAGACGGAGCGGACCTGCGCGAGTTCGCGCTCGTGGCGGTCGCGCAGCACCCGCAGGCCGACGATGAGGGCCGAGACGGCGAGCAGGGCGCCGAGCTGGGTCTGGTGGTTGGCCGTGGTGGGGCCGTCGCGCAGGATGCCGATGACGGTCAGCGCGGCGATGGCCAGCACGGCGACGGCGGCGGTGGTGCGGGGGCCGGCGACGGAGGCGGTCAGGGCCGGGGCGACGATCAGCAGCGGGCCCAGGTGGATGTCCGGCGGGGCGAGCACGTCGACCACCGTGATCAGGACGATCAGCGCGAGCGGGACCGCGGTCAGCGCCCGGCGGTCGGGCCGCCAGGAGCGACGGCGGTCACGGGAACGCCGGTCGTCGGTGGGTCCCGCGCGGGGGTGCCGCTCGCGGGGAGGCTGCTGCCGAGGTGGCACCTCTCCTCTGTACACCGTCCGGGTGGTCCGCCGCACCCCGGGGCCGCCGGATGCCCGACGCGCGTGCCGGGCCCGCCGGTCGGCCCTCGGCCGGTCAGGGGGTCGGTTGCCGGTCAGCCCTCGGCGCCGTAACGGGCCAGGTAGTCGGCGAACCGGGCGACGTCCTCGTCCGTCCAGTCGGTGAAGCGGGCGGTGAAGGAGAGCCGCCGCTGCTCGTTGGCCTCGCGCAGCAGGGTCAGCCCGGCGTCGGTGGCCAGCAGGATCTGCCCGCGCTGGTCCTCCGAGTCGGTCTCGCGCAGCAGCAGCCCGAGCTTCTCCAGGGCGGTGACCTGGCGGCTCACTGTCGACTTGTCGAGCATGAAGTGCGCGGCGATGTCGGCGGCCCGGCAGCCGCCGCGCTCGGTGATGAGGTCCAGGATGCTGTAGGTGACCAGCGAGAGGTCCGGGTGCAGCTGGGACGCCTTGTGGCGGGCGCGGCGGGCGAAGGCGGTCAGCTCGCGCTGGATGGTGGCGATCGACGTCTCGCGGTCGGGCACGGTGACCTACCTCCTCGGGGCCTCGGTATTTGTTGCACTATACAACAATCTCGGACGTGGACGGGCGGCGGGCCTGCCAGGCGCGCGCGGCCGCGATCCGTCGGGTGGCGCTCGGGTGAGTGGCGAACAGTAGCTCAAGCACTCGGGGCGGGTCGACGTCGGAGACGTTGGTCAGTGCCAGCCTGCGCTGCATCGCGATGAACTGCTCGGGGTCCCCGGTCAGTTCGAGGGCGTGCCGGTCCGCGCGGGTCTCCACCGTGCGGCTCACCGCGCACTGCACCGGGCCGGACAGCGCGCCCAGCAGCGCGGCGAGCGCCGCCAGCAGCGGCATCGACCGGGGGTCGGCGGCGTCCGCCGCGCCGGCCGCCGACAGCAGCGCGTCCCAGCCCGACGCCAGGCCCAGCAGCGCCACCACGGCGGCCGCGCCCACCGCGCCCAGCACCGTGCCGGTCAGTACGTCGCGGTGCTTGACGTGCCCCAGCTCGTGCGCCACCACCAGCTCCACCTCGCGCGGCTCGGCCGTCGACAGCAGCGTGTCGTACGCGACGATCCGCCGGGTCGCGCCCAGGCCCGACACGTACGCGTTCAGCGCCGTGGTGCGGCGCGAGGCGTCGGCCACCAGGACGTCCCGCACCCGCACGCCGTCCCGCTCGGCCAGGCCCAGCAGCGCCTCGCGCAGCGGGCCGGGCTCCATCGGGGTGAAGCGGTTGAACACCGGCTCGACGAGCAGCGGGTAGAGGAAGGAGAGGGCGGCGGTCAGCAGCGCGGCCGCGCCCGCCGCCGGGAGCCACCAGTACTCCGGCGAGCGGTCGGTGAGCGCGTACAGGCCGAACGCCACCGGCAGGGCGAGGACCAGCGCCAGCGCCAGCCCGCGCAGGACGTCCACCGCCCAGCCGGCCCAGCCCTGGGTGACCAGGCCGAACCGGGCCCGCACCGACCGGGCGCCCGCCCCGAACGGCAGCTGCGCCAGCTGTCCGAGCACCACCAGGGCGGCGGCCCCGGCGAGCACCTCCGCCGTCCGCGAGCCGCCGAACCAGCCGCCGACCGCCGACACCAGCCCCGCCCCGGCGGGCGTGAGGCCGAGCAGCAGGGTCAGCGCCAGGCCGGCGAGCCGTCCGCCGAGCGCCCACGGGAGCTGGGCGCGGCGCAGCGCGCGGCCGCGGGCGCGCTGCGCGGGGGTGAAGTCGGGGGTGAAGTCGGGCGTGGGGGCGGGGTGGGCGCCCGGAGTTGGGCTGACAGAATCTGTCATCTGTTATCCGTCATCTGAAATCTGTCAGCTGTCAACTGTCAGCTGTCAGGCGTCGGCCATCGATCGTCATCTTGTCCTTCGGTAGTCAGGATGTCACTCCTCAGCGGGCCCGGTGGCGCTGTGGGTGCCCGCGCGGAGCAACTGGTGGCCGAGGTCGACCAGGGCGCGGCCGACCGCGAAGTCGTCGCCCACCGTCGGCGCCGGGTCGTCGTGGGGATTGCGCCGGGCGAGGGCGTCGCTGTGCAGCACGTCGCCGTCGGCGTCCAGCACGGCGTGCACCCGGGTGGTGTCCCGGTCCTCGACCACGTGCAGGGTCAGCTGCCAGTCCTTGGTCCGCACGGCCGGCTCCCCGCTGCCGCCCTCCGCCTCCTTCGCACCCGCCTCCGCCCCCTCCGTGAGCGGGGCGGGCGCCGTGGCCGTGCCGTCCGCGCGGACGATCACCACCGGGCAGGAGCCGTGCACGGCGCAGCGCGCGCTCACCGACCCCAGCAGCGTCCGGGCGAAGGTCCCGCGACCCCGGCTGCCGAGCACCAGCAGGTCGGCGCCCTCGGCCACCTCCAGCAGCACCTCGGCCGCGTGCCCCAGCACCAGGCTCTCCTCGACCGGCACCGGCCGCCGCTCGCCGATCACCTCGTCCACCTCGACGGTCAGCGTCCGGCGCGCCGACTGCTCGAAGCCGTCGTCCACCATCGGCGCGAACCAGCCGTACAGCGACGGGTACTCCCACGCCGCCACCGCGTGCACCGTCGCCCCGGTCAGCACCGCCTGCCCGACCGCCCAGCGCAGCGCCGCCTTCGAGGGCGCCGAGCCGTCGATCCCGACCACGATCCGCCGCCCGGTGCCCGTGCTCCCGTAGCCGGCCATGGCCCACACCACCCGCCGTCGTCGCGGCCGCCGCGCTCCCGCGAGGCCTCCACCTTTCCACGCTGCGCGCCACCCGGGCGCCGCGCCAGGGACGGGACGGCCAAGACCGCTCGCCGGCTTGGGACGGGCGGGCCCGGAGCGCGCCGACGGGCCCGCCCCAGGAGAGCCCGGCCGAGGGGGCGAACGCCGGGCGACGAGCCGGTGTTGGTTGTGGAGGCGGGGCGAAGGGGGAGCGGGGGAGTGGCGTAGGCTGACCGCTCCTGGACCGACCTTGGGGGAACACACATGCGCCGTGGCGCGGCCGCCGTCGCACTGCTGCTCGGCCTGATGTCCGCGACGGCCTGCGGGCCGGACGACCCCGATCCGGCCACCGTCAAGGCCTCCAGGTCCGCCAAGGCGGCGGCCGACGCGGCCGCCGCGAAGGCCTCGCCGAACGCCTCGGACGGCTCCGGCACCCCCGGTGACCAGGCGTCCGGCGGCGCGCCCCGCCCCGACGGCAGCATCACGGTGGCGTTCGCCGGGGACGTGCACTTCGAGGGCCGCACCGAGGCCCGGCTCGCCGTGCGGCCGCCCGAGACCGCGCTCGGCCCGATCGCCAAGACCCTCTCCGCCGCCGACCTGGCCGTGCTCAACCTGGAGACCGCGATCACCGAACGCGGCGCCGCCGAACCGAAGACGTACACCTTCCGCACTTCGCCCAAGGCGCTCACCGCGCTGAAGGACTCCGGCGTCGACGTCGTCTCGCTCGCCAACAACCACGCCGTCGACTTCGGCGCCGACGGCCTCGCCGACACCCTGGCCGCGAAGGCCTCCTCACCGGTCCCGGTGGTCGGCTTCGGCCGCAACTCCGAGGAGGCGTACGCCCCGTACGTCACCACCGTGCGCGGGGTGAAGGTCGCGGTGGTCGCGGCCAGCCAGGTCGAGGACCTCACCAACCAGAAGTGGCGGGCCGGCGCGAACAAGCCCGGCATCGCCTCGGCGCTGGACGCCGCCGCGCTGGTCAAGGCGGTCGGGGAGGCGAAGCGGCAGGCGCCGGTGGTGCTCGTCTACCTGCACTGGGGCGACGAGGGCAAGGCCTGCCCCACCGGCGCGCAGACCGCCATCGCCAAGAAGCTCGCCGCCGCGGGCGCGACCGCCGTGGTCGGCACGCACGCGCACACCATGGTCGGCTCCGGGATGCTCGGGGGCACCTACATCGGGTACGGCTTCGGCAACTTCCTCTGGTACGGCACCTCCAACTACGCCAACTCCAACGAGACCGGGGTCACCACGCTGACCATCGGCCCGGACGGCAAGGTGCTCGGTGAGGAGTTCGTGCCGGCGACCATCGACGACAAGGGCGTGCCGGTGCCGCAGACCGGCGCCACCGCGACCGCCGCCCTCAAGCGCCGCGACGGCCTGCGCGGCTGTACGGGACTCGCCCCCGCCCCGGGCGCCGCGCCCGCCTCCGGCGCTGCTTCCCCGACCCCGAACGGCGCCGCCGCCCCGGGGGCCGCGTCCCCGACCAGTACCCCGCGGACCTCGCAGACGTCGCAGCCCTCGCAGAAGCTGCGGACCCCGGCCCCCGCCTCCGCCCCCGCCGCTTCGCGCTGAGCAGGCGGGTGCGGGCAGTGGCGCAGTGGGAGGTGCACGGGCGGCGACAGGTGTACGGGTCGCCATGGGTGGAGCTCTGGCTGGACGACGTGGACATCCCCGGCGTCGGCCGGGTCGACCACCATGTGCTGCGGATGCCGAAGGAGTGCGCCAACGCCGTGGTGACGGACGTGGACGGGCGCTTCCTGCTGCTCCACCGGCACCGGTTCATCACCGGCCGGTGGGGTTGGGAGCTGCCCGCAGGCTGGGTGGAGCCGGGGGAGGACCCCGCGGCGGCGGCCGCCCGCGAGACCGAGGAGGAGACCGGCTGGCGGCCGGGCGCGGTCGTGCCGCTGACGGAGTTCGACGCGATGTCGGGCATCTCCACGATGCACTTCCACTCCTTCCACGCCACCGGCGCCACGCGGATCGGCGAGCCGGTGGACCGGGCGGAGGCGAGCCGGGTGGAGTGGCTGACCGAGGACGAGGTGGTGAAGCTGCTCACGGCGGGGGAGGTGGCCGACGGCGCCTCGCTCGCGGCGCTGTCCTACTACCTGGGGCCGTACCGGGCGGCGGGGCGCGGCGGCGGCGAGCGGTGATCGGGGCGGGCGCGGTGCTGCGCCGACCGCGGGCCGCGCACGCGATCGTGCGCGGCCCGGGGCGCCGGCCGGTCCTCGCCTGCGAAGGGCGCTGCCGCAGCCACCCCGCGGCCGTCGCCGTAAACCAGTGGAGCCCAAACCGTCACTGACGGTGCGTCACTCCTTGTGGTCGGCCTCGCCGTGCTTCCAGTAGCCCTTGCTGTGGACGCGCTCGCGCGGCAGCGCCCAGTCGGCGAGCAGATGGCGGCGGACGGTCGCCACGGCGTGCGCCTCGCCCGCCAGCCAGGCCGTGGTGCCGTCCGGGACGTCGGTGGCGAGCAGGGCTTCGGCGAGGGTGCCGCCCTTCGGCAGGTCCGGGTGGCGGGTCAGCCAGTGGACGGTCAGACCGGCGCGGTCGGGCAGGGGCAGGGTGGCCCCGGTGGCGTCGCCGACCTCGACGAACAGGGAGGCCGGGACGGCCGGCGGGAGGTCGTCGAGGATGCTGAGCGCGGCGGGCAGCGCGCTCTCGTCGGCGGCGAGCAGCGCGTGCCCGGCGCCCTCGAAGGAGGGGCGGCGGCCGCGCGGTCCGGCCAGCCGGGCGGCGTCGCCGGGGCGGGCGACCTCGGACCAGCGGGAGACCGGCCCGTTGCCGTGCAGCACGATGTCGATGTCGACCTCGCGCTCGGCGGGGCGGTGATGGCGGATGGTGTAGGCCCGGGAGTGGCCCTCGGGAATCTCCAACTTGACCCACTGGGTGGGGTGTTCGATGGCGAGGGCGTCCAGGGTGGGGCCGGTGAAGGTGAGCCGGACGAGGGCGGGGGTGAGCGGGGTGACGGCGACGACCCGCACGTCGAAGGTCGGCCGGGGGCGACGGAACACGGTGACTCCTGGCAGGGATCGGATGGCGCCGGCGGCGGGGCCCGGAGGTGAACACGGGCCGGGGGCGGCGCGGTTGGGAGAAGGGGGTGTGTCAGCGGGGAAGGTGCTGGTCGAGCAGCGCGTCGACGAACGCGGCGTCCAGCGGGCGGCGCAGCACCAGGGCGCGGTGGTAGAGCGGGGCGAGCAGGGCGTCCAGCAGCACGGCGGCCTCATCGGTGCCGCCCCCGCCCCCTTCGCCGTCGCCACTGTCGTCGCCGTCCGGGGCCAGGCCCAGGCAGGCGCGGGTGTGCGCGATGTCCCGGGCGCGCAGCTCGTCCAGGAACCCGCCGTGCAGCAACTCGGCGGTCCGGGCGTCCAGTTGGGCGTGGCCGAGGAGCGCCTGGAGGACCTGTCCGGCCGGGTCGGTGCCGAGGAAGACGGCGAACCGGTGGACGTAGGCGCGCAGGTCGGCCGGAGTGGAGGGCGTTTCCGAGGGCCAGGCCAGGGCGGTGCCGGCGTCCAGGACGAGGTTGTCGAAGAGGATGTCGACCTTGGACTTCCACCAGCGGTAGATGGTCTGCTTGGCGACCCCGGCGGCGGCCGCGATGCCCTCGATGGTGAGGCCCTCGAAGCCCTGCTCCACCAGGAGGTCGTCGGCGGCGTTCAGCACCGCCAGGCGCGCGGCCTCGCTGCGCCGTCCGCTGCCGCCGGACGCGGCGGCACCCTTGCCCGTGCCGCTCGCCGGGGTCACGGACGCGGACGCGGCCATGGCGGCGGTCGCACGGCGGCCGGCGGCGCGGCTTCCGGTGGCGGGGCGGGGCTGGGCGGCGGTGATGGCGTGCTGGTCCTTGTCCGGGGGCCGCTGGGGGCCGGTGGCGATCGTCGCGGACATCCTCTCACGCCTCCTCGGCGCGCGCGGCGGGCACCCGTTCCGCGCCGGCCGCCGCCCGTTCCGCGCCGCCCGGGCGCCGGACCAGTCCGGCCGCGATCACCAGCGCCAGCAGGGCGACCACGGCGCTGAAGACGACCCCGCCGGTGCGCAGGTCGGTCGCCCGGACGAGCACGCCGACGCCGATCACCGGCAGCGAGAGCATGGTGAACAGCACCGCGAAGAAGGCGGAGACCGTCTCGCCGCGCTGCTGCGGCGCCACCCCGCCGTTGATGGTGCCCAGTCCGGTGCCGATGGCCGTGCCGGTGGCGAGTCCGTTGACGCAGGCGCCGAGCAGCAACGGCGGCAGCGTCGCGCCGATCAGCGCGCCGGCGATCAGCGCGGCGGCCAGCACCAGCCCGGCGCAGGCCAGCGGCAGCGCACGGGCCGGCGGCAGCACCCGGACCAGCAGCTGTCCGACGGCGGTGAACAGGAACGCCAGGGCGACGACGAAGCCGGTCAGCGCGTGGTGGCGCAGGTCGAGCACGGTGGCCAGGAAGAGTCCGCTGACCGCCGTCAGCACGCCGGTGACGGCGAAGCCCGCGCCCCCGGCGAGCGCGGCGCGCAGGAAGGCGGGGCGGATCGCGGGCGGGATGCGCAGCGGCTGGACGCGCAGCCGGAACCGGGAGGCGGCGCGCACTTCGGCGGGCACCGTCTCGGGGACGGCGAGCAGGCCGAGCAGGGCGATGCCGATGAGGACGAGCGTCACCGTCCAGGGCAGCCGCAGCGGCGAGCCGGCCCACTCGGCGAGGATGCCGGCGAACAGGGTGCCGCCGGCCAGGCCGCCCATGTTGGCGGCGAGCGCCAGGGTCTGGGCGCGCAGGCGGCGCTCCGGCGGGGCGAGGTCGAGCAGGGCGGCGGTGGCGGCGCCGGTGGCCAGGGCGGCGCCGAAGCCGGACAGCACCCGGGCGGCGAGCAGCCAGGGCAGTGAGTCGGCGGCCTCGAAGAGGCCGGCGGCGGCCGCGGCGAGCAGCAGGGCGGTCAGTATGACGGGCCGGCGGCCGATCTGGTCGGAGAGCCGGCCGAGGGCGAGCAGTCCGGCGACGACGCCGAGGGCGTAGACGGCGAAGATCACCGTGACGGTGAAGGTCGAGAAGCCGAAGGCGTGCTGGTAGAGGGGGTAGAGCGGGGTCGGGACGGTGGTGCCGGCCATGGTGACCCAGAAGGCGAGGGCGACGGCGGCCGGGGCGAGGGCGCCGCCGGAGCGCCGGGGCGGGGCGAGGGGCATGGGTGTTCCTCGGTGCGGAGCGATGGGATCCGGAATGTGGACGCAACGTTGCGTCTCGATTCAGCGATGCGGCGACCGTAACACTGGACGCAACGTTGCGTCTACATTCAAGCCCGGGCGGAGGCTCTGCGGCGGCCTGGCCGCAGTCCGACGGCCGTTCGACGGCCGTTCGGCGGAGGCCGCGCGCTCCGCCCCGGCGGCCGCGCGCAGTTGACGACCCCGCAGGGGTCGCCGGGCCTCGCGCGACCTCTCGGCGGACCCGAACAGTTGTGTTAGGTTAGCCTTGCCTAATGTCGCTGGTCGGAGGGGATTTTCCTGTGCAGCAGTCCGAACTCGCCGGCGCCGTCGCGATCGTCACCGGCGCCGGGCAGGGCATCGGCGCGGCGGTGACGCGCGCGCTCGTCGACGCCGGCGCCGTCGTCGCGGCGGCCGACCGCAACCCCGGCCCGCTCGCCGCACTCGCGGACGAGTTGGCGGCGGGCCCGGACCAGCCGGCCGCGAGTGGCCCCGTCCACCCCTACCTGCTGGACGTCACCGACGCCGCCGCCGTCGAGTCCACCGTCGCCCTGATCGAGGATCAACTCGGCCCCGTCGGCATCCTGGTGAACGTCGCCGGAATACTGCGTGCCGCACCGGCCGTCGAGCTGAGCGACCAGGACTGGGCCGACACCTTCGCCGTCAACACCACCGGGGTCTTCCACCTGTCCCGCGCGGTCGGACGGCGGATGGCCGAGCGCGGCGGCGGCGCCATCGTCACCGTCGGCTCCAACGCCGCCGGCGTGCCGCGCACCGGCATGTCCGCCTACGCGGCCTCCAAGGCGGCGGCCACCATGTTCACCCGCTGTCTCGGCCTGGAACTCGGCCGCTCCGGAGTGCGCTGCAACATCGTCTCGCCCGGCTCCACCGACACCGAGATGCAGCGCGCCCTGTGGAGCGACGACGCGGCCGCCGCCGAACAGCGCGTCATCGACGGCGACCTGGCCGGCTACCGGGTCGGCATCCCGCTCGGCCGGATCGCCCAACCCGCCGACATCGCCGAGGCGGTGGCCTTCCTGGTCTCCGACCGGGCCCGCCACATCACCATGCACGACCTCTACGTGGACGGCGGCGCCACCCTGCGCGCCTGACACCCCGGCAGTCCGGGCACCCGGACGACCGCGCGGGCCGCGACCGGGGACGAGCAGCGCCCCCACCCGCCGCCCCACCGGAGCCGCGCGCCCCCACCGGGGAGCGCGGGCCCGAACCACACCACCCGCCGGCCGCCGCGACGAGCGAGGCCCGGCGACCACTCGCAGACTGGGAGAATCCAGGTGACCACGGTGCACCACGCCCCCGCCGGGACGGACCACACCGTCATCGGCGCGGCCAGCGGGCTGCTGGGCCAGTATCGGGCCGCGCCCGACGAGGCGTTCTTCGCCTCCCCGACCCGCACGCTGCTCGCCGAGGGCGTGCACGCCCGGGTGCCCCAGGACGGGCGCCCGCTGGTCGAGCGGGTCGCCGACACCCTCGCCCGGGCCCGCCGCGACGGCGTCGAACACCCGCTGGTGGTGGGCGCGGTGGCGTTCGACCACGACAGCCGCGCCGAACTCGCCGTCCCCGCCCGGCTGCGCGCCTGCGGCGCCCTGCGTGACGACCCGCTGATCGCCCTGCCCGCCCCGGCCGCCGACCGGATCGACTGGAACGTCCGCCCGGTGCCCGCCCCCGAGGCCTACGGCAGCGGCGTGGCCGAGGCCGTCAGCCGGCTCCAGGACGACGGCGAGCTGAGCAAGGTGGTGCTCGCCCGCACCCTGGAGCTGCACGCCGACCGCCCGCTCGACCTGCCCGCGATCCTCCAGCGCCTCGCCCGCCGCGACCCCGGCGGCTACACCTTCGGCGTCCCGGCCGGCGGCGGCCGCACCCTGATCGGCGCCAGCCCCGAACTCCTCCTCTCGCGCCGCGGCACCGCCGTCGTCGCCAACCCGCTGGCCGGCTCGGTGCCGCGCAGCGCCGACCTCGGCGAGGACGTCCGGCGCGCCGCCGCGCTGCTGGAGTCCCCCAAGGACCTGCACGAGCACGCCTTCGTGGTGGACGCCATCCGCACCGCCCTCGCGCCCTACTGCCGCACCCTGGACGTGCCGGAGCGGCCCACCCTGGTGCGCACCGCCGCGATGTGGCACCTGGCCACCACCATCACCGCCGAGCTGGCCGACCCGGCGGTCTCCGCCCTGGAGCTGGCCGTCGCCCTGCACCCCACCCCGGCGGTCTGCGGCAGCCCGACGCCGCTCGCCCGCGAGGCGATCCGCGAGATCGAGCCGTTCGACCGTGGCCTGTACGCGGGCATGGTCGGCTGGGGCGACGCGGACGGTGACGGCGAGTGGGTCGTCACCCTGCGCTGCGCCGAGGCCGACGAGCGCACCCTGCGGGTGTTCGCGGGCGCGGGCGTGGTCGCCGAGTCCCGGCCGGAGGCCGAACTCGCCGAGACCAGCGCCAAGTTCCGCACCTTCCTGGACGCCGCGGGGGTGCCGCAGTGAGCGACCTGACCACCCCGGGGGACCACGTGACCGAACCGCTCGACCTGGACCGGACGGACCCGATGGAGCGGGTGCTCGCCGGATTCACCCCGTACCCGGCGGAGTTCGCCGAGCGCTACCGGGCGGCCGGCCACTGGCGCGGGGAGACCTTCGGCTCGATGCTGCGCGAGCGTGCCGCCGCCCACCCCGACCGGATCGCGATCGTCGACCCGGCCGGCGGCACCGGCGAGGACCCGACCCGCCGCTGGACGTACGCCGAACTCGACCGCCGGGCCGACCGGATGGCCGCCGGACTGCGCGCCCGCGGCATCCGCCGGGGCGACCGCGTGGTGGTCCAGCTCCCCAACACCGCCGAGTTCTTCGAGGTGGTCTTCGGACTCTTCCGGATCGGCGCGCTGCCGGTCTTCGCGCTGCCCGCGCACCGGTACACCGAGATCTCCTACTTCTGCGCCTTCACCGGCGCCGTCGGCTACGTCGTCCCGGCCGTCGAGGGCGGCTTCGACTACCGCGAACTCGCCACCCGGGTACGGGCGGAGACGCCGACGCTGCGGCACGTCCTGGTGACCGGCGGCGACGCGGGCGAGCACACGCCGCTGGCCGACGTCCCGGTGGAACCGGCCGGCGCCGAGGGACCCGAACCGCGGCCCGGGGACGTCGCGTTCCTCCAGCTGTCCGGCGGCAGCACGGGCGTGCCCAAGCTCATCCCGCGCACCCACGACGACTACATCTACTCGCTGCGCGGCTCGGTCGAACTCTGCGGCCAGGACGAGCGCAGCGTCTACCTCGTGGTGCTGCCCGCTGCCCACAACTTCCCGCTCAGTTCCCCGGGTTCGCTCGGCACGCTGTACGCGGGCGGCAAGGTGGTGCTCTGCCCGCAGCCCAGCCCCGAGACGGCGTTCCCGCTGATCGAGCGCGAGGGCGTGACCATCACCGGCCTGGTGCCGCCGCTGGCGCTGCTCTGGCTGGAGGCCGCCGAGCGGCGCCGGGAGGCCGGCGGCCCGACCGGGCTGGAGAGCCTGGAGGTGCTGCTGGTCGGCGGTGCCAAGTTCAGCGAGGAGGCCGCCCGGCGGGTGCGCCCGGTGCTGGGCTGCACTCTCCAGCAGGTGTTCGGGATGGCCGAGGGCCTGGTCAACTACACCCGGCTGGACGACCCGGAGGAGGTCGTCGTCACCACCCAGGGGCTGCCGATCTCCCCGGACGACGAGGTGCGGGTGGTCGACGACCAGGACGAGGACCTGCCCGAGGGCGCCACCGGGCACCTGCTCACCCGCGGCCCGTACACCATCCGCGGCTACTGGAACGCGCCAGAGCACAACGCCGCCTCGTTCACCGCGAACGGCTTCTACCGCACCGGCGACCTGGTCCGGCGCACCGCCACCGGCCACCTGGTGGTCGAGGGGCGGGCCAAGGACCAGATCAACCGGGGCGGCGAGAAGGTCGCCGCCGAGGAGATCGAGAACCACCTGCTGGCCCACCCCGCCGTGCACGACGCGGCCGTGGTCTCGATGCCCGACCCCTACCTCGGCGAGCGCACCTGCGCCTACGTCGTGCTGCGCGAGGAGCACCGGGCGAAGCCGCCGAAGTCCATCGAGCTGAAGCGCTTCGTGCGCGGGCGCGGACTGGCCGACTTCAAGGTCCCGGACCGGGTGGAGTTCGTCGACGCCTTCCCCGCCACCGGCATCGGCAAGGTCAGCAAGAAGGACCTGCGCGCCGCCATCGCCGCCACCCTCACCACCCCCTGAACACCCCGAACTCCCCGAATACCCCGAACTCCCCGAACTCCCTGAAACGCTAAGGACGCACCGCCGTGGGCCTGCCCCGCATCCCCTCCTACCTGATGCCCGCCGTCGCCGAACTCCCGGCCAACCGGGTCGACTGGACGGTCGACCCGTCCCGGGCCGTGCTGCTGGTGCACGACCTGCAGAACCACTTTCTGAACGCCTTCGACACGACGGCCTCGCCGGTCACCGAGCTGTTCGCCAACATCAACCGGCTGCGCGCCTGGGCCGCCGAGCACGGCGTGCCGGTCGTCTACTCGGCGCAGCCCGGCGGGCAGAGCCCCGAACAGCGGGGCCTGCAGCAGGACTTCTGGGGCCCGGGCATCCCGGACGACCCGCGCGCGGCGGCCATCGCCGACGCCGTCGCCCCGGCCGAGGGCGACCGCCTGCTCACCAAGTGGAAGTACAGCGCCTTCGTCCGCACCGACCTGGACGAGCTGCTGCGCGAGCAGGGCCGCGACGAGCTGGTGATCACCGGCGTGTACGCGCACATCGGGGTGCAGGCCACCGCCTGCGACGCCTGGATGCGCGATGTGCGGGCCTTCGTGGTGGCCGACGCGGTCGCCGACTTCGGCGCGGACGAGCACCGCGCCGCGCTCACCTGGGTGGCCGGGCGCTGCGGCGTGGTCACCGCCACCGACGCCGTACTGGAAGGGAAGTGACGGGCATGGCCTTCACCGTGGAGCGGATCCGGGCCGAGGTCGCCGACCTGCTCGGCGAGGAGCCGGCGGACATCCCGCTGGACGAGAACCTGGCGGACTGGGGCCTGGACTCGGTGCGGCTGATGGCGCTGGCGGAGCGCTGGCGCTCCGAGGGCGCCGAGGTGGCGTTTCTGCAGCTGGCCGAGCGCCCGGCCGTCGAGGCCTGGGCCGAGCTGCTCGGCGCGTCCTGATGGAGCCGGGCACGGGGGCGGCCCGGCCCGCCGGGGACCGGCGGTGGCCGGCGACCACGGCGATCGGCCCGTTCGAGGCGCAGGCCGCGCGGACGCCGGACGCCCCGGCGCTGCTGCCGGCCGGCGGGGCGGCGGTGGGCTACGGCGAGCTGAACGCCGCGGCCAACCGGATGGCCCGCTGCCTGGCGGACCGCGGCGCCCGCCCCGGTACGGTCGTCGGCCTGGCACTCACCCGCCCGGCCGACCTGGTGCCGGCGCTGCTGGCGGTGGCCAAGTCGGGGGCGGCGTACCTGCCGCTGGACCCGGACGACGCGCCGGGGCGGCTGGCCTGGCTGCTGGCGGACGCGGCGCCGGTCTGCGTGCTGGGGGAGGGGGTGCCGGCCGCCGAACGGCCGGCCGCCGCCGAACTGGCCGGGCGGGCGGTCACCGACCCGCCGCGCGCGCTCACCCCGCAGCATCCGCTCTGCCGGGCGTACGGCCCGGGCGGGCGGCCGGCGGGGGTGTGGACGACGCACGCCGAGGTGGATCGCCGGGTGCGCGGGCTGCAGGCCGCGTACGGGCTGGGGCCCGGTGACCGGGTGCTCCAACTGGGGCTGCCGCTGTGGGAGTTCCTGTGGCCGCTGCGGACCGGGGCGGCGCTGGTGCTGGCCGATCCGGACCGGCCGGGCGAGGTGGGGGAGCTGGTGCGCGAGGCCGGTGTGACGGCGCTGCGCGCCGTGCCCTCGGTGCTCGGCGAGCTGCTGCCCGAGCCGGGGCCGGTGCACCTGGTTCCGGAGCGCGGCTGACGAGCTCGGGCCACCGGCGGGCTGACGGCTGACGGCTGACGGCTGACAGATTTCAGATAACAGATAACAGCTGACAGATTTTGAAATCTGTCAGCTGTTATCCGTCAGCCGCCCGTCGTCAGCCCTCGGCCGTCACCCGCCGCGCCGCCGCGAAGTCCGCCGCCGTCCACGCCATGGCGACGGCGCCCTCCACGATCGCCCGGTCCGCCTCCGGCGAGACGGCGGCCTCGGCGAACGCCGCCTCGTGCGGCCCGCAGGCGCCGCCGGTGATGTCCAGCACCGGGTGGATGGCCGGCAGGGCGTGCGAGACGTTGCCCATGTCGGTGCAGGCGAACGGCCCGCTCTCGACCGGCTCGGGACGGCCCACCGCCGCCGCGTTGGCCCGCCACAGGGCGAGCAGCCCGGCGTCGCTGCGGAAGTCCAGGTAGTCCGGCTCGGGCCGGGTCAGCTCCACCTCGCACCCGGTGGCCAGCGCACCCGCCCGGAAGCAGTCCTCGACCCGGGCGCGCAGCTCCGCGAGGTCCTCGGCCGCCGAGGCGCGGATCTCGTACTCGGCGGAGGCGCTGTCGGGGATCAGATTGGGCGCCGTCCCTGCGGCCGTGGTGATGCCGTGCACCCGCCAGTGCGGCGGCAGTTGCTGGCGCAGCAGCCCGAGCGCGACCTGGGCGACGGTGAGCGCGTCGGCGGCGTTGCGGCCCTCGTGCGGGTTGAGGCTCGGGTGGGCGGCGCGCCCGGTGTAGCGGACGGAGAGGGTGCCGAGTGCGAAGGAGTGGAAGTCGGCGACCTCCACCGGGCAGGGATGGACCATCATCGCGGCGTCCACGCCGTCGAAGGCGCCCGCGTCCAGCAGCAGTGCCTTTCCGGCCCCGCGCTCCTCGGCCGGCGCGCCGATCACCCGCACGGTGAGCCCGAGCCGCTCCGCGTACGGGGCGAGTCCGAGCGCGGCGCCGAGGCCGGCGGCGGCGATGAGGTTGTGGCCGCAGGCGTGGCCGAGCCCGGGCAGCGCGTCGTACTCGCAGACCACGGCGACGGTGACCGGCCCGGCGCCGAGGCGCGCGTCGAAGGCGGTGGGCAGGCCGTGCGCGCCCGGCGTGACGGCGAACCCGTGGGCGCGCAGCAGTTCGGCGCACCACTCGGCGGCCCGGTGCTCCTCGAACGCGGTCTCCGGGTGGGCGTGGATGCGGCGGCTGAGCGCGAGCAGCTCGTCCCGGTGGGCGAGGACGCGCTCGCGCACCGCCTCCTTCAGCCCGGGGTCGGCCACGGGCGATGCGCTCGCGGTCGGCTCGCTCGCGTTCAGGGGGGACATCGGCGCCTCCGGGGGCGTCAGGGCCTGCCTCCCGGCAGGCTGTTGACCAGACGATATGCAGATAGCTTAGGCTAACCTAAGTAGGCAGTAGGCGTTCCGTTGCGCCGGACCCGAGGAGCTCTCAGAACCATGCGTCGCCACCAGGCCGCGTCCGACCCCGTCGCCGTCCCCGCCGCAGCCGACGTGCCGCTGCTCGCCACCCAGGCGGCGATCTGGTACGCCCAGGCGCTCGACCCCGACAGCCCGGTCTACAACACGGGTGACGCCGTCGAGATCACCGGCCCGCTCGACGCCGAGCTCTTCGAGACCGCCCTGCGCCGGGCCGTCGGCGAGGCCGACGCGCTCAGCGCCGTCGTCGTCACCGACGGCCGGGGCGAAGCCCCGCACCAGCGCCTCACCCCCGGCCGCGCCTGGCCCCTGCACCACCTCGACCTGCGCGCCGACGCCGACCCCGAGGCCACCGCCGAGGCCTGGATGCGCGCCGACCTCGCCCGCCCCGTCGACCTCGCCGAGGGCCCGCTCTTCACCCAGGCCCTCATCCGCCTCACCGACGAACGCCACTGGTGGTACCAGCGCGTCCACCACCTCGCCGTCGACGCCTACGCCCTCACCCTGCTCACCGGCCGGGTCGCCGAGCTCTACACCGCCCTCACCACCGGCACCCGCCCCACCGACCGCACCTTCGCCACCCCCGCCGAGGTCGCCGCCGAGGAGGCCGCCTACCGGGCCGGCCACGAGCACGCCGCCGACCGGGAGTTCTGGCGCGAGCGGCTGGCCGGCGCCGACGCCCCCGCCACCCTCCCTGGCGGCACCCCCGCCGGCCCCGCGGGCCTGCCCCGGCTCAGCGCCGAACTGCCGGCCGGCACCCTGCCCCGCCTGGAGGCCGCCGCCAAGGCCGCCCGCGCCACCTGGGCCGAACTCGTCATCGCCGCGACCGCCGGCTACCTGCACCGCCTCGCCGGCACCGAGGACGTCGTCCTCGGCCTGCCGCTCGCCAACCGCCGCGGCCCCGCCGCCCTGCGCACCCCCGTCGCCACCGCCAACGTCCTGCCGCTGCGCCTCGCCGTCCGCCCCCGCGACACCGCCGCCGAACTGCTGCGCCGCGTCGTCCTGGAGGTCCGCGACGTCCGCCGCCACCAGCGCTACCCGCTGGAGGACCTGCGCCGCGACCTCGCCCAGACCGGCACCCGCCGCGCCCTGTTCGGACCGATGGTCAACATCAAGGCCTTCGAGGGCGACCTCGACCTCGCGGGCCTGCCCGCCACCGTCCGCAACCTCGCCGCCGGCCCCGTCGACGACCTCGCCCTCGCCGTCTCGCCCGGCCCCGACGGCGCCCTGCGGATCGGCCTCGAAGCCCACCCCGGCCAGTACGGCGCCGACGCCCTCGCCGCCCACCGCGACGGCCTGCTGCGCTACCTCGACGGCCTCACCGCCCTGCTGCTCGACGACCCGCACACCCCGATCGCCCGGATCGACCTGCTCGACGAGGACGCGCTGCGCCGCGCCACCGCCGGCCGCACCGAACCGCCCGCCGCCCGCACCGTGCCCGAACTGCTCGCCGAGCAGGCCGCCCGCACCCCCGGCGCGGTCGCCCTGCGCAGCGGCGAAACCACCCTCACCTTCGCCGAACTCGACGCCGCCGCCACCCGGCTGGCGCACCGCCTCACCGCCCTCGGCGCCGGCGCCGCAACCCCCGTCGCCCTCGCCATGCCGCGCGGCGCCGACACCCTGGTCGCCATGTTCGCCGTGCTCAAGGCCGGCGGCGCCTGCCTCTCCCTCGACCTCGCCCACCCCCGGCAGCGGATCGCCGACATCCTCGACGACACCCGCCCCGTCTGCGCCGTCGGCACCGCCGAGGCCCTCGCCGCCCTCCCCGGCGCGGCCGAGCGCCCCGCCGTCGCCCTCGACGACCCCGCCGTGCGCGCCGAACTCGCCGCCCTCCCCGCCGAACCGCTGCCCGCGCCCGACCCCGCGCACACCGCCTACCTGCTGCACACCTCCGGCTCCACCGGCCGCCCCAAGGGCGTCGTCGTCACCCACGCCTCGCTCGCCAACCTGCACGCCGGCCACGGCGAGGACCACATCGCCCCCGCCGTCGCCCGCACCGGCCGCGAACGCCTGCGCATCGCCCACAGCGCCTCCTTCGCCTTCGACGCCTCCTGGGACCCGGTGCTGTGGATGCTCCACGGCCACGAACTCCACCTGCTCGACGACGACACCTACCGCGACCCGGCCGCCCTCGCCGCCCACGTCCACCGCGAGCGGATCGACTACCTCGACGTCACCCCCTCCTACCTCGACGTCCTGCTCGGCGAAGGCCTGCTCGACGAGGACCGGCACCGCCCCGCCGTGATCGCCGTCGGCGGCGAGGCCACCCCCGACCCGCTCTGGCGCCGCCTCGCCGCCGCCGACGGCCTCACCCCCGTCAACCTCTACGGCCCCACCGAGACCACCGTCGACGCCTACTCCTGGACCCCCGGCCCCGACGGCACTCCCGTCGGCCGCGTCGTGCGCGGCTCGCGCGCCTACGTCCTCGACGGCTCGCTGCGCCCCGCCCCCGACGGCGCCACCGGCGAACTGTACGTCGCCGGCGCCTGCCTGGCCCGCGGCTACCTCGGCCGCCCCGACCTCACCGCCGAGCGCTTCCTCGCCGACCCCTACGGCCCGCCCGGCGGCCGGATGTACCGCACCGGCGACCTCGCCCGCCGCCGCCCCGACGGCACCCTGGAGTTCCTCGGCCGCGCCGACGACCAGGTGAAGATCCGCGGCTTCCGGATCGAGCCCGGCGAGATCGCCGCCGTCCTCGGCGAACTCCCCGGCGTCGACCGGGCCGTGGTCATCGCCCGCCCCGGCCCGAACGGCAAGCGGCTGCTCGGCTACGCCGTCCCCGCCGCCGGCGCCGCCCTCGACCCGGCCGCGCTGCGCACCGCGCTCGCCACCCGGCTGCCCGAGCACATGGTGCCCGCCGCCGTCCTCGTCCTCGACGACCTGCCGCGCACCGGCAACGACAAGCTCGACCACCGCGCCCTTCCCGAGCCCGAGGCCACCGAGCGGCAGAGCGGCGCCGCACCCGCCACCCCGCAGGAGGAGATCATCTGCGGGCTGTTCGCCGACCTCCTGGAGCGCGGGGAACTCCCTTCCCGCGACGCCGACTTCTTCGACCTCGGCGGCCACTCCCTGCTGGCGGGCCGGCTCGCCGCCCGGCTGCGCGAGAGCCTCGGCGCGGCGATCGGCTTCGCCGACGTCTTCCACAACCCCACCCCGGCCGCCCTCGCCGCCCTGCTGCGCGAGCGCTCCGCCCCCGAGCCGCGCCCCGCCCTGGCCCCGGTCGCACGCACCGAGCGGATGCCGCTCTCCCCGGCCCAGCGCGGCCTCTGGTTCCACTACCGGCTCGAAGGACCCAGCCCCACCTACAACATCCCGCTCGCCCTCACCCTCACCGGCCCGCTCGACCGCGACGCCCTCGCGCTCGCCGTCGGCGACCTCGCGGCCCGCCACGAGACCCTGCGCACCGTCTACGGCGAGTCCGCCGACGGCGAGCCGTACCAGCGGATCCTGCCGCCGGCGCCGATCGAGCTGCACCACGGCACCGGCCCGCTCGCCGACGCCGTCCGCCACGCCTTCGACCTCGGCGCCGAACCCCCGCTGCGGGCCACGCTGTTCGACAGCCCGGACGGCGAGACGGCGGAGACCCACACCCTCCTGCTGCTGCTCCACCACATCGCCGGCGACGGCGCCTCCACCACCCCGCTGGCCCGCGACCTCGCCGCCGCCTACGGCGCCCGCCTCGCCGGCGGCGCCCCCGAACTGCCGCCGCTCGACGTCCAGTTCGCCGACCATGTGGACTGGCAGGCCCGGCTGCTCGGCACCGCCGACGAGCCCAGCCCGCTGGCCGTGCGCCAACTCGACCACTGGCGCAAGACCCTGGCCGGCCTGCCCGACCAGCTCGACCTGCCCACCGACCGCCCCCGGCCCGCCGTCGCCGCCCACCGCGGCGCCACCGTGCCGTTCCACCTGGACGCCGAGGCCCACGCCGCGCTGGCCGCCCTCGCCCGCACCAGCGGTGCCAGCGTGTTCACCGCCGTCCAGGCCGGGCTCGCCGCGCTGCTCACCCGGCACGGCTGCGGCACCGACATCCCCATCGGCACCCCCGTCGCCGGCCGTGACTCCGACGAAACCGCCGCCCTGGTCGGCTACTTCGTCAACTCCGTGGTCCTGCGCACCGACACGTCCGGCGAGCCCACCTTCCGCGACCTGCTCGGCCGCACCCGCACCGCCGTGCTCGGCGCCCACGACCACGCCGACCTGCCCTTCGACCGCCTGGTCGAGGAGCTCAACCCGCCCCGCTCGCTCGCCCGCCACCCGCTGTTCCAGGTCATGCTCGCCTGGCAGTCCGTCCCCGACCGGGAGTTCGAGCTCGGCGGCGGCCTCACCGCCACCATCGCCGCGATCCCCTCCGGCACCGCCAAGTTCGACCTCACCCTCAACGCGGGCGAACTGCCCGAGGGCGGCATCGGCGGCTTCCTGGAGTACCGCACCGACCTCTTCGACGAGGCCACCGTCCTGGCGCTCGCCGAGCGCCTCGCCCGGCTGCTCGCCGCCGCCGCCACCGCGCCCGACACCGCCATCGGCCGCCTCCCGCTGATCGGCGAGCAGGAGCGGCACCGCGCCCTGGTCGAGTGGAACGGCGCCCCCGTCACCTCCGTGCCCGGCGCCACCCTGCCCGAACTCTTCGAGGCCGCCGCGCTCGCCAACCCCGAGGCGGTCGCCGCGGGTTACGACGGCGAGTCGCTCACCTACCGCGAACTCGCCGCCCGCGCCGACCGGCTGGCCCGCCTGCTGGCCGCCCGCGCCATCGGACCGGGCACCATCGTCGCGCTCGCCCTGCCGCGCTCCCTCGACCTGGTCGTCGGCCTGCTCGCGGTCGCCAAGTCCGGCGCCGCCTACCTGCCGCTCGACCCCGAGTACCCGGCCGACCGGCTCGCCTACATGCTCGCCGACGCCGCCCCCGCCGCGCTGCTCACCGACACCGCCACCGCGCCCCGGATGCCCGAGCACCAGGTACCGCAACTCCTGGTCGACGGAGGCGAGTCGGACACCCTCCCGGCCGTCCCGCTGGCCCAGCACGAGCGCACCCGGCCGCTGCGCGCCGAGGACACCGCCTACGTCATCTACACCTCCGGCTCCACCGGCCGCCCCAAGGGCGTGCCCGTCACCCACCACAACGTGGTCCGGCTCTTCTCCGCCACCGACCACTGGTTCGGCTTCGGCGCGGACGACGCCTGGACGCTCTTCCACTCCTACGCCTTCGACTTCTCGGTCTGGGAGCTGTGGGGCGCCCTGCTGCACGGCGGCCGGCTCGTCGTCGTCCCGCACCTGGTCAGCCGCGACCCGGCCGCCTTCCTCGACCTGCTGGCCCGCGAGAAGGTGACCGTCCTCAACCAGACGCCGTCCGCCTTCTACCAGCTCAGCGCCGCCGACCGGGAACGCCCCGGCAGCGAACTCGCCCTGCGCTACGTGGTGTTCGGCGGCGAGGCGCTCGAACTCGGCCGCCTCGACGACTGGTACGAGCGGCACGCCGACAACGCGCCCACTCTGGTCAACATGTACGGCATCACCGAGACCACCGTGCACGTCTCCTACATCGCCCTCGACCGGGCGAGCGCCGCCGCCGGCACCAGCAGCACCATCGGCGTCAACATCCCCGACCTGCGGGTCTACGTCCTCGACCGCTACCTCCAGCCCGTCCCGCCCGGCGTCACCGGCGAGATGTACGTGGCCGGCGCCGGCCTCGCCCGCGGCTACCTCGGCCGGCCCGCGCTCAGCTCCGAGCGCTTCGTCGCCGACCCCTACGCCGAACTGTTCGGCGAGCGCGGCACCCGGATGTACCGCTCCGGCGACCTTGCCCGCCGCCGCGCCGACGGCGTGCTGGAGTACTTCGGCCGGGCCGACCAGCAGGTCAAGATCCGCGGTTTCCGGATCGAACTCGGCGAGATCGAGGCCGTGCTGGCCGCCCACCCGGCCGTCGCCGACGCCGCCGTGATCGTCCGCGAGGACGTGCCCGGTGACAAGCGCCTGGTCGGCTACGCCGTCCTCGCCCCCGGTGCGCAGCAGGTGAGCGCCGAGGAACTGCGCACCCGCGCCGCCGCCGACCTGCCCGTCCACATGGTCCCGTCCGCCGTCGTGCTGCTGGACCGCCTGCCGCTCACCGCCAACGGCAAGCTCGACCGGCGCGCCCTGCCCGCCCCCGACGCCCCCGAGACCGGCGCCGGACGGCCCCCGCGCAACCCGCGCGAGCAGCAGCTCTGCGAGCTGTTCGCCGAGGTCCTGGGCGTTCCGGCGGTGGGCGTCGAGGACGACTTCTTCGCGCTCGGCGGCCACTCCCTGCTGGTCGTCCGGCTCGCCGGGCGGATCCGCGCCGTGCTCGGCCTGGAGGTCGGCATCGGCACGCTGTTCCAGGCGCCCACCGTTGCCGCACTGGACGCCGCGCTCGCCGCCGACACCCCCGGCGCCGACGCGCTGGACGTGCTGCTGCCGCTGCGGCCCACCGCCCCCGGCCGGCGCAACCCGCTGTTCGCCGTCCACCCGGCCGGCGGCCTCAGCTGGTGCTACACCGGACTGATCCGCAACCTTCCCGCCGACGTGCCGATCTACGGCCTCCAGGCGCAGGGCGTCGGCGCCGCCACCGCCGGCGAGCCGCTGCCCGCGACGATGGAGGCGCTGGCCGCGCACTACGTCGACCGGCTGCGCGAGGTCCAGCCCGAGGGCCCCTACCGGCTTCTCGGCTGGTCCACCGGCGGCATCATCGCCCACGCGATGGCCGCCCGGCTGCAGGAACTCGGCTGCGTCGTCGAGCTGCTGGCCGTGCTCGACGCCTACCCGGCCGAGGGCTTCCGTGACCTGCCCGTCCCGGACCAGGCCGAGGCCCTGGAGGCGCTGCTCACCATGGGCGGCTTCGGACCGGAGGACCTCGACGGGCGGCCGCTCGAACTCGCCCACGTCACCGAGGTGCTGCGCCGCGAGGGCAGCCCGCTGGCGGGCCTGGACGACGCCACGGTGGAGGCGCTGAACCGGATCTACCTCCACATCAACCACCTGGTGCGCGGCTACGACCACCGCCGCTTCGAGGGCGATGTGCTGTTCTTCCGCGCCACCGTCGACACCATCGACGACACCCTGGTGCCCGAGCTGTGGACGCCGTACGTGGCCGGGCGGATCGAGAACACCAATGTCGCCTGCTCGCACAAGGACATGACGCTGCCCGAGCCGATCGCCCACATCGCGGGCGTCGTCGCGGAGCACCTCGCCGTGCTCGACTCCCGCACCGACAGCTGACCGCCGCCCGCTGACAGATGACAGATGACAGCTGACAGATTTCAGATAACAGATAACAGATAACAGATTTTGAAATCTGTCAGCTGTCATCCGTCAGCCGCCCCTCACCGACAACCGGACCGTCTGGAGAACCCACCCCATGAGTGACGCCCCCGCCAACCCCTTCGACGGTGACGGCGAGTTCCTCGCGCTCGTCAACGACCAGGGCCAGCACTCGCTCTGGCCGGCCTTCGCCGCCGTCCCGGCCGGCTGGACCGTCGCCCACGGGCCGTGCGAGCGCGCCGCCGCCCTCGACTGGATCACCGCCCACTGGACCGACCTCAACCCGGCCCGATGAGCCAGGCGGACACCCAGCCCGGCCCCGACCTCGGAAAGCCGGACACCCCGGCGCGCCCGCTGTTCGCCGGCCGCCTCGCCGTGGTGCTCGTCTACACGGCCGCGATGTGCATGAACGGCCTGGACTCGACGATCGTCAACCCGGCCCTGTTCACCATCGCCGGCGACTTCGACCGCCCGGTCACCGCCGCCAACGCGGTGGAGACGGCCTTCCTGGTCGGCCTCGCCGTCGGCCTCCCGGTGGCCGGCTGGCTCGGCGACCGTTTCGGCGTGCGCCGGGTCTTCCTCGGCTCGCTCGCCGTCTTCACCCTCGCCAGCGCGCTGTGCGCGGCCGCCCCCGGCCTCGGCGCGCTCACCGCCGCCCGCGCGGTGCAGGGCGTGGCGGGCGGCCTGCTCACCCCGGTCGGCATGACGCTGCTGTTCCGGGCCTTCGAACCGCACGAGCGGGCCGGCCTCGGCAAGGTGCTGATCGTGCCGACCGCCCTGATGCCCGCGCTCGGCCCGCCGCTCGGCGGCTTCCTCACCGAACACCTCTCCTGGCACTGGCTGTTCCTGGTCAACGTGCCGATCGGACTGGCGGCCGTGCTCACCGGCCTGTTCGGGCTGCGCGACCAGGAGGAGCCGCCGGCCGGCCGCTTCGACACCACCGGCTTCCTGCTCGCAACCCCCGGCCTCGGCCTGCTCACCTACGCGCTCGGCTTCGGCCCCGCGCACGGCTGGGGCTCCCCGGCGGTGGCGGCGTCCGGGGTGCTCGGCGCGCTGCTGCTCGGCCTCGCCGTCCGCCACCAACTGCGCGCCGAGGAGCCGCTGGTGGACCTGCGGCTGCTCGCCGACCGGGCCTTCGGCGCGGCGAGTTGGCTGGCCCTGCTGACCGCCGCCGGACTGATGGGCGCGCTGTTCGCCTTCCCGCTGCTCTACCAGGCCGCGCTCGGCGCCTCGGCGCTGGACGCGGGCCTGAGCGTCTTCCCCGAGGCGATCGGCCTGATGGCCGCCTCGCAGGTGGTGGACCGGCTGCTGCCCCGGCTCGGCCCGCGCCTGCTCGCGCTGCCCGCCCTGCTGCTGGCGGCCGTGGTGCTGGCCGCGCTGGCCGTGCCCGGCGTCGGCGAGAACGCCTGGGCCGTGCGGGCGCTGATGTTCGGCGTCGGCCTGGTCCTGGGCACTGCCGTGCTGACCGTGCAGATCGCCGGGTTCGCGGACGTGCCGCCGCCCGCGATGGGCCGCGCGATGGGCCTGTTCACCATCGTCCGCACCCTCGGCGGCGCCTTCGGCATCGCCGGCGCGGCGGCCCTGATCGGCGCCCTCTCCGAGGACGGCGTGCACGGCACCGACCCGGCCCCCTACCGGTTCGCGCTGCTGGCCACGGCGGTGGCCGTCGCCCTCGGCGCCCTGGTCGCGACCCGCCTCCCGAAGGACCCCCCGGGCCCGCCGCCGATGGACTGACCTCCTCCGCCGTACCGCACAACGGCCCGCCACCCTCCCGTGGCGGGCCGTCGGTCGTGTTCGGGCGGGGCGTCCGGCACGGACTCATGAGGGCCGCGGCAGGTCGATCCTCTCCCGCTTGTTCGCGCCGATCACCTCGATGCCCTTGGTGCCCGTGATGCCGTCCAGCGGCAGCGCCTCGGTGTACGGCGCGGTGACGGCCAGCAGGAGACCGGACGGCAGCGAGCCGGTCACCTCGATGCCCCAGTACTCCGGCTGCCTGACGTAGACCAGCGGGACCAGGCGGACCGTCATGCTCTCGTAGGGCTTCTCACCGCTGACGATGAGGATGAAGGTGCCCGGAACGATCCCCGGTACGGCCTTCGCCTCCTCGAAGTCGATCAGCCGCACGGATTCCGGCGCCGGCCGGTTGGTGAAGTTCTCCGCCATGATGAATCCTTTCGCCACCGAGTGTCACCAGTCGGTCACTCTTTCGACGCAGGGTAACCGAGGGCCGCTCACGAACCACGGCTCCAACACACCCCCGCCCGCCCGCGCGACCCGGAGGGCCGGGCGCGGGGGCGGTCACCCGGTGGGGTGGAGAATGCCGGATTCCCCGGCGGGCGGCCGCGGCGGGCAGTACGGTGCCCGCATGACCGTGCTCGTCCGCCGTCGTCACATCGACTTCGGCCGCGTCCACTCCACCGGCTGTCCGGTCATCGTCTGATCGTCCGAATCACCCGGCCCGTCCGGCCGCGCCGCCCCGTGCGGGCACCGCCCGGGGCCGTCCTCCGCCCGCGCACCCGCGCGCACCTCCGCGTGCCCCCGTGCCCGGGCCGACCGCGATCCGACCGCACCGAAGGGACACCGGTCCGCCATGACCGACACCGCCACCGACCACTACCTGCGCAACAACGCCGACTACGCCGCGGCCTTCGACGGCCCGCTCCCGCTCCCGCCGGCCCGTCGTACCGCCGTCCTCGCCTGCATGGACGCCCGGCTCAACGTCTACGGCGCGCTCGGCCTCACCGAGGGGGACTCGCACGTGATCCGCAACGCCGGCGGGGTGGCGACCGACGACGCCATCCGCTCGCTGGCGATCAGCCAGCGGCTGCTCGGGACACGGGAGGTCATCCTCGTCCACCACACCGACTGCGGCATGCTGACCTTCGCCGACGACGCCTTCCGCGAGTCGATCAGGGAGGAGACCGGCATCAAGCCCCCGTGGGCGGCCGAGGCCTTCGCCGACCTGGAGACGGACGTCCGGCAGTCGGCCGCCCGCATCCGCACCAGCCCGTTCGTCCCGCACACGGACGCCGTGCGCGGCTTCGTCTTCGACGTCGCGACCGGCCTGCTCAAGGAGGTCGTGCTCTGAGCCCCGGCGCCCCGGTGCGGCGGCAGGCCGCTGCACCGGGGCGCAAGCCGTCACCGCCCGCCCGCGCCGCCCAGCAGGTGGACCAGGCCGTCGGCGAGGCCGCCGCGCCAGCAGGCGTAGTCGTGGCCGCCGTTGAACTCGCGGTAGGCGAGGTCGTAGCCGCGCGCGGTGAGGACGTCGCGCAGGTGGCGGTTCTGGGTGAGCAGCATCCACTCCTGGAGGCCGACCTCGATCCAGAAGCGGGCGCCGCCGGGCTCGGTGGCCGCGAACCGGCGGGTCAGCCACTCGCTGCCGCTGTCGAACTCGGTGCCGTCGGGCCACCAGAACGAGCCGGACTGCGACAGCGCGTTGCCGAACCGGGCCGGGCGGCGGAAGGCGGCGAAGGCGGCGGTCAGGCCGCCCGCGCTCTGGCCGGCGATCACGGTGCGGGCCGGGTCGGAGGTGGCACGGTGCTCGGCGGCGGCCCAGGGCAGGATCCGGTCGGCGAGCAGGTCGACGAAGTCCGGGTTGCAGCTGAGGTCGTCCGGCCGGCCGGGACCCATGGTGTGCACCAGCAGGGCGACGGTCGGCGGGATCAGGCCCTCGGCCGTCAGGTTGTCCAGGGTGTCGCCGAAGGACAGCACCTCGCCCCACATCTCGCCGTCCAGCAGCACCAGCACCGGGTACGGGCCGGCGTCGGCGCGGTGCCCGGCGGGCAGGTGGACGTCGACCCGCCGCCCGGCCACCTCGGCGCGCACGGTGCGGCCGCGGGGCACGTCCGCGCGCCGCCCGGCGTACGGCTGGGCGGGCGCCTCGGGCAGGGCGAGCACCGAGGAGGGGTGGCGGCCGTCGCGGCCGGGCAGTTGCGCGCCGGCGCAGTGCGGGTCGGGGCGGGCGCCGTCGAGCACCCGCAGCCAGTCGGCCCGCCGGGTGCCGGGGACGGCGCCGCGCACCGGGTACAGCTGGTAGGAGGCCCGGTGGTCGGCGCGCAGCCGGTAGCTGCGCGACCAGCCGCCGGCCCGGCGCTCCATCAGGTGCGGGGTGAGGTCGCCGGCGTGCCGGTCCTTGTCGGTGACGGTGTGGACGAGTGCGAGCACGGCGTCGTACGGCTGCTCGCCGGGCTCGTCGCGCAGCACGAAGGTCACTTGCCGGTAGGCCGGGTCGTCGGGGTCGGGGTCGACCAGCGGCGCGCCCTCGGCGGCCACCCTGGCCCAGAACTCGTCACCGGCGACGGGCTGTTCGTTCGGCACGGGGAGAACTCCTCAAGAGGTCAGGCGGGGTTGCCCTTGCGGCCGAGCAACACCCAGAGCAGGAAGGGGCCGCCGAGCACGGTGGTGACGATGCCCACCGGGATCTCGACGCCGGAGATCAGCACCCGGCCGAGGGTGTCGGCCAGCACGATCAGCACCGCGCCGACCAGCGCCGAGCCGATCACCGGGACGCGGGCCGGTCCGGCCAGCCGTCCGGCGACCACCGGCGCGGCCAGCGCGACGAAGCCGACCGGGCCGCAGACGCCGACGGCGAGGCCGGCCAGCGCCACGGCGAGCAGCAGGCAGGCGAGCCGGACCCGGCCGGGGTCGACGCCGAGCGAGGACGCCACGTTGTCGTCGAACCGCAGGACGGCGAGCCGCCGGGCCACCACCAGGGCGAGCGGCACCAGCACGGCGAGGCCGATCAGCACCGGCGTGGCCACCTCGTAGTCGCGGCCGTTGAGGCTGCCGGAGGTCCAGACGTACAGCGAGGACGCCGAGCTGAGCGAGCGCCGGGCCATCGCCACCTGGATGACGGCGGAGGCGAGCGCCGACATGGCGAGGCCGACCACCAGGACCCGGTAGCCGCGCGCGCCGAGCCCGCCGGAGACGAGGGTGACCACGGCGACGGCGACCAGCGCGCCGATCGGCCCGGCCCACCAGGCGCCGAACGCACCCGAGGCGGTGACCGAGATCAGCACGGCGGCGGTGGCGCCGTCGTTGACGCCGAGCAGTTCGGGGGTGGCCAGGCGGTTGCGGGCGAGCGTCTGGGTGAGACAGCCGGCCAGGCCGAGCGCGGCGCCGGCGGCGAGGCCCGCGACGATCCGGCCGAGCCGGAACTTCTGCACCAGCAGCACATCGAGACGCTCGCCGTAGCCGAACACGGCCTGGAAGGTGCGGCCGAGGCCGAGTTCGCTCTGGCCGGCGTGCGCGGAGACCACCACGGCGGCCAGCAGCACGGCGGCGAGGCCGAGCGCGGCCAGCGCGGAGCGGCGGGGGAGCAGCACGGACAGCGCGCCGCGCCGGACCACCAGGTCGGGCCGGGGCGGCTTCTCCTCCGGGTGGCCGTGGCGGCCGGAGGACTCGGCGGGGGCGGTGTCGCTCAGGCCGAGCGCGGCCGTCTTCCGGGAGCGGACGATGGCGATCAGCGTGGGCGCGCCGATCAGCGCGACGATCACCGAGACCGGGGCCTCGAACGGGCGGGCCACCACCCGGGCGAGTACGTCGGCGCCGGTCAGCACGGCCGCGCCGACGAGTCCGGCGAGCAGGGTGAGCCGGCCGACCCTCGGCCCGGCGACGGCGCGGGCGAGGAAGCCGGCGAGCAGGCCGAGGAAGGAGATCGGCCCGGCCAGGGCGACGGCGGAGGCGGTGAGCAGGGTGACGGCGAGCGCGACGCAGGCGCGGACGGCGCCGGGGCGGTGGCCGAGGCCGCGGGCGAGGTCGTCGCCGAGCGCGAGCGCGGACAGCGGCCGGGTGGTGAGCAGGGCGACCAGGAAGCCGACGCCGAGCACCGGGGCGAGCTGGCGCAGCGTGGTCCAGCCCTCCACCCCGGCCAGTGAGCCGAGCACCCAGACCCGGTAGCGGTCGTAGGCCTCGGGGGAGTTGACGATCAGTACGCCGGTCAGTCCGCCGAAGGTGGCGCCGACGGCGGAGCCGCCGAGCACCAGGCGCATCGGGGAGCCGCCGCCGCGGCTGCCGGCGATCGCCAGGACCAGTCCGCTGGCCAGTACGGCGCCGCCGAAGGCGAAGGCGAGGTAGCCGTAGGAGGTCTGGACGCCGAGGACGGCGATGCCGAGCACGACGCCGAGCGAGGCGCCGGCGTTGACGCCGAGCAGGCCGGTCTCGGCGAGCGGGTTGCGGGTGACGGACTGCAACTGCGCGCCGGCCACGCCGAGGGCGGCGCCGACCAGCAGCGCGGTCAGGGTGCGGGGGAGGCGCAGGTCGCCGACGACCAGGGCGAGCCGGCTGTCGGCGCGGGCGCCGTCGGTGTCGAGCAGGTAGTCGAGCACCCGGCCGGGGCCGACCTCGCCGGCGCCGACGGACAGGGAGAGCGCGGTGAGCGCGAGCAGGGCGGCGAGGATGCCGCCGACGGCGGCCCGGGAGGTGCGGCGCGACCGTTCGGCCGCCGGCGGGGCGGGGGCGGGGGGATCCGCGTCGGCCGCCTCGGCGGTACCCACTTGCGACAATGTCATAAGGTAAGGCTAACCTAATGGTCATCGCGGTCGGGCAACTGTCCGGCCCGGCGCGGGTTCCGCCCGGATCGCCCCTGGTTCGCGGCACCGCACCACCGCTCCATCGCTCACCGACCGCACCGCCCGTCTGCAACACCCCTGCCCGGAGGAACCCATGTCGACCCGCCAGAGCCCGCTCCACCCCGCCCGCCGCCGCGCGGTCCAGGCGCTGGCCGCCACCGGGGCGGCCACGCTCCTGCTCGTCGGCTGCGGCTCGTCGGGCTCCTCCGACAAGGGCTCCTCCGCCACGGAGGGCTCGCCGTCCGCCGCCGCCACCACCGCCGCCTCGGGCGCCCCGGCCGCCGACGCGGCCGGCGGCAAGCGGACCGTCAAGGACGCCACCGGCACGGCCGTCGAGATCCCCGCCGAGCCCAAGCGCATCGTCACCCTCACCCAGGAGGACCTCGACGCGGTGCTCGCCCTCGGCCTCAAGCCGGCCGGCATCACCAACGGACAGGGCCTCAACGAGCCGCCGGCGTACCTGAAGGACAAGGTCCAGGGCATCCCGGTGGTCGGCAACCTGCTCCAGCCCGTGATGGACAAGGTGATCGCCGCCAAGCCCGACCTGATCCTGGCCGGCGACATGCAGGACCAGCAGGTCCTCAAGCAGCTGCGCGAGATCACCCCGGCCACCCTGGTCACCATGGCGCCCACCGACGACTGGAAGCTCTCCTTCCGCGGCATCGGAAACGCCGTCAACAAGCTGGACCAGGCCAACAAGGTCATCGCCGACTACGACGCCAAGGCCGTCAAGGCCGGCGGCGAGCTCGGCGAGAACAAGGGCAAGGCCGTCTCCATCGTGCGCTGGAACCCGACCGGCCCGAGCTGGATGGAGAAGAAGCAGTTCGCCAGCGGCGTCGCCCTCGACATGGGCCTGACCCGCCCGCAGGCCCAGGACAAGGACGGCAACGCGCACACCCCGGCGCTGAGCCTGGAGAAGATCAACGAGATCGACGGCGACTGGCTGTTCCTCTCCACCCTCACCGACGACGGCAAGGCCGCGCTGAAGGACGTCCAGTCCAAGCCCGCCTACCAGGAGCTGAACGCGGTGAAGAACAACCACACCGTCACCGTCGACGGCTCGGTCTGGTCCACCCGCGGCGGCCCGCTCGCGGCCGACGTGGTGATCGAGGACATCAGCAAGGCGCTCACCGCCAAGTGACCGCCGGCGGCGGGCGCCCCCACCGGGGCACCCGCCGTCTTCCCGTCCGCTCGTCCCCTTTTATCGGAGGAACCCGCCATGGAGTTGACGGTCGAGGGCCTCACGGCCGGCTACGGCCCCGGGCGCCCGGTGCTGGGCGGCGTGGACCTCACCGTGCCCGGCGGGCAGGTGGTGGCGATCGTCGGCCCCAACGGCTGCGGCAAGTCCACCCTGCTGCGCTCGATCGCCCGCCTCCACCGGCCGGACTCCGGGCGGGTGCTGGTCGGCGGCGAGGACATCTGGAAGCTGCGCCCCCGTCAGGCCGCCCACCGGGTGGCGCTGCTGCCGCAGAGCCCGCAGGCGCCGGAGGCGGTCACCGTGGCCGGGCTGGTCCGCTACGGCCGCCACCCGCACCAGGGCCTGTTCCGCCAGTGGTCGGCCGACGACGAGCGGCTCACCGCCGAGGCGCTGCGGGCCACCGGCGTCGAGGAGTTCGCCGACCGCCGGCTCGACCGGCTCTCCGGCGGCCAGCGCCAGCGCTGCTGGCTCGCCATGGTGCTCGCCCAGGACGCCCCCGTCGTGCTGCTCGACGAGCCGACCAGCGCGCTCGACCTCGGCCACGCCGTCGAGGTGCTGGAGCTGGTCCGCGAGGTCGCGGCCGGCGGGCGCACCGTCGTCATGGTGCTGCACGACCTCGCGGGGGCGGCCCGCTACGCCGATCTGGTGGTGGCGATGCGCGGCGGCGAGGTGCTCGCCTGCGGGGCGCCGCGCAAGGTGGTGGACGCTCCGCTGGTGCGGGCGCTGTACGACGTGGACAGCGATGTGCTCGCGGCCCCCGGGGACGGCGCGCCGGTGATCGTCCCCCGGGCGGGGGCGCGGTCGGCGGTCTCCCCGGTGGGCTGACGGCGGCTCTCCGGGTCTGCCGGAGGGTCCCCCGAACGGCGGGGCGGGCGCGGCGGGTTCCGGACCGCGCCGCGCCCGGGTGTGGTCTGCTGGACGGGCGTCCGCCGGACGTCCGTGCCGCCGCGCCCGCCGCTCCCGGGAGGGTCACCGATGCTCCGTCGCTCCGCCGCCGCCCTGTTCGTCGCCCTCGCCCTCGGCTCGGCCGCCACCGCCGGCTGCTCCTCGGCCGCCGCCCCGCCTTCCGCGGGCGCGCCGTCCCCGTCGTCCTCCGGGCCGGCCTCGCCCGCCGGCCCGCTGCAGCCCGCCCCGGGACCGGCCACGGACACGCCGTCCCCGGCCACGGGCACGCCGTCCCCGGCCACGGACACGCCGTCCCCGGCCACGGACACGCCGTCCCCGGCCACGGGCACGCCGTCGCCGGCCACGGACACGCCCTCCCCGGCAGCGACCCCGAAGCCGGGCGGGCCCGTCTCGGTGGAGGTCTCGGGCACCGCCACCGACAGCCTGTCCTCCCCGTGGGGCCTGGCCGTCCTGCCGGACGGCGACCTGCTGGTCTCCGAGCGCGACGACGCCCGGATCCTGCGCGTCTCGGCCGAGGACGGCGCCAGGGCCGAGGCCGGCACCGTCCCCGGCGTCACGGAGGGCGGCGAGGGCGGCCTGCTCGGCCTCGCCCTCTCACCCGGCTTCGCCTCCGACCGCCAGGTCTACCTCTACTACTCCACCGCCACCGACAACCGGATCGCCCGCCTCGACTACGACCCCGCCCGCCCGGCCGGCTCCCAACTCGGCGAGCCGGTCGTCCTGCTGAGCGGGATCCCGCACGGCCCGCGGCACAACGGCGGCCGGATCGCCTTCGGCCCGGACGGTTTCCTCTACGCGGGCACCGGCGACGCCAACGAGCGCCCGCTCGCCCAGGACCGCGACTCCCTCGGCGGCAAGGTCCTGCGGCTCGCCCCCGACGGCACCCCCGCCCCCGGCAACCCGTTCCCCGGCTCCCCGGTCTGGTCGCTCGGCCACCGCAACGTCCAGGGCCTGGCCTGGGACCCGGAGGGCCGGCTCTGGGCCTCGGAGTTCGGCCAGGACACCTGGGACGAGCTGAACCTCGTCACCCCCGGCGGCAACTACGGCTGGCCCACCGTCGAGGGCGCCGCCGGCCGCCCCGGCTTCACCGACCCGGTCGCCCAGTGGCACACCGGCGACGCCTCCCCGAGCGGCATCGCCCACGCCGCCGGGAGCGTGTGGATGGCGGCCCTGCGCGGCGAGCGGCTCTGGCGGATCCCGCTGGACGGCGACCGGCTCGCCGCGCCGCCCCAGGACTTCCTCTCCGGCGCGTACGGCCGGCTGCGCACGGTGGTGGCCGACCGGGACGGCACCCTGCTGGTGGTCACCGACAACACCGACGGGCGCGGCGACCCGCGCCCCGGCGACGACCGGATCCTGCAGCTGACCGTCACCCGCGGCTGAGCCGACCGGGGCTGAGCCGACCGGGGCTGACCGTCGACCGCTTCCGACCGTCGACCGCGCCTGATCCGGCGTCGCATTGGATCACCCGTTCGAGCGGTTTGGGCTCGGCCCCGCCCCGCCGCCCGGCATTCCTACCGCTCGGTACCCCTCCCCGCAGTCCGCTTTGTCAGTGTGGCCCGTTACGTTCCTTCCATCACTGACCAGCTGGGAGGAGAGCGGCCGTGGCGTGGGTGGAAACGGGAGTGGGCGGCTATCACGTCGCCTTCGACGAGGAGGGCAAGGTGGTCTGCCGCAACGCGGCCGGCCGCCGGTTGAAGGCCGTCCCGCCGAAGCTGAACGACGACCCGGTGGTCGTCGGGCTCAGGCAGCTCACCGAGTGGCTGGAGGCGCACCGGCGCGGCTGCCTGGAGACCGTCGAGCGGTGGATGGTCCGCTCGCTGCCGGTGCCCGCCGCCGTCGTCACCGCCGTCTGGGCGGACGAGGCGTGGCAGGAGGTCCTGCGCGACCTGGTGGTCACCGGCCCGGACGGCGCCGTCGCCGGCTTCCTGCGCGGCGCCGACGCCGAGCGCGGCCTCGGCCTGGTCGACCTGGACGGCGACACCGTCCGCCTCACCGACGGCGAACTGCGGATACCCCACCCGGTCCTGCTGGAGGACCTCGACGAGCTGCGCGAGTTCGCCGTCGAACTCGGCGTCTCCCAGCAGGTCCAGCAGCTGTACCGGGAGGTCTGGCACCGGCCCGCCGTCACCACCGGCACCGAGGTCGACACCTACGCCGGCGGGCGCTACGCCGCCCTGCGCGACCTGGTCGGCCGCTGCGCCCGGCTCGGCTACCGGGTCCGCGGCGGACATGCCGTGCTGCCCGTCGTCGAGGACGGCCGGGCCCTGGAGGCCAGGGTCTGGGTCGGCGACTACTACGAGTACGACGAGTGCGAGACCGGCTCGCTCAGCTGGACCGGCCCGGACGGCAAGGTCCTGCCGCTGGCCGAGGTCGGACCGGTCGCCTGGTCCGAGGGGATGCGGATGGCCGCCGCACTGTACGCAGGCCGCACGACCGAAGGGGAGGAAGCCGCATGACCACCACCACCGGACCCGACCGCACCACCGGTGCGCCCGGCGACGACGCCCGCCACGAGCGGCTGCTCGAAGCCGGGGCGATCCTCGCCCGCGGCACCCTGACCGGCGTCGGCACCCCCGACAGCGCCGCCGACGTGCTCACCGCCCGCGGCTACGCCCACCCCGCCCTGGACGGGCGGCGGATCGTGCGCCTGGTCCCCGGTGCGCTCGGCCCCGCCGAGGACGCCGCCGTCGACTTCCTCGGCCTCGTCCCCGACACCGAGCCCGTCGAGGTCGGCCAGGTCCGTCAGGAGGCGCTCGGCTTCCCCGCCTGGGCGCTCGTCCACGACCCGGCCAACGGCCACCACGCGCTCGCCCTGGTCAAGGAGATGGAGCGGCTCGCCCGCCAGGCCAAGTCCAAGCCCGGCCACGCCAAGGACGGCTTCGACGAACTGGCCCGCCGACTCGGCCGCGCCGTCCCGCACTTCCTGCCCACCTACTGTGAGCAGGTCGGCCGGATCTTCCTCGAACAGGGCAACCAGACCTACGCCAGCACCTTCTTCGGCAGGGCCCGCGAGGCCGAGCGCACCCACAACCTCGCCATCGACGAGGAGCGGCTGCGCGCCGTCTTCCTGGAGTTCGCCCTGGCCGGCGCGCTCAGCGTCAAGGCGCTGCGCCAGTACGTCAAGGAGCTGAGCGGGCGGCTCGACCCGCAGACCGCCTGGCAGCGGTTCCGCCAGCTGTGCACCGAGCGCTCCGCCGCCGGCATGGCCCCCTACGCGGGGGTCGCCGAGGACGCCCGCATCCTGCTCAAGGCCGCCGGCCTGGACCGCGACGAGCACGAGCGCGAACTGCTCGCCGAACTGCTCGCCTCACCCGCCGTCAACCGCGCCCCCGCCACCTTCTGGAAGTCCTGGCGCGGCCAGATCGTCGAGCTCGGCCGCAGCGACGCCGCCGTCCGCGCCCGCCTGCTGGAGCTGGTGCCCACCCCGCCCGGCAACGACGACGCCGACGTCCAGGACACCGCCTGGCTCACCCTCCTCGCCGACAGCGGCGCCGAGCGGCTGCTCACCGACCCGCCCGCCACGGACGCGGGCGCCACGGACGCGGCCGGGGCCCCCGAGCCGGCCGCCGCCTGGCTCCAGCGCTGGACCAACCACCTCGGCCGCGGCTGGCGCGACCGGGGCCTGAACACCGAGACCGTCGCCCTGGCCGCCCGCATGGCGGAGCGGCTGCGCGCCGAGGGTGTGCCGGTCGACCTCTGCAGCGGGGTGCGCCGCAGCGCCACCCAGCTCGAACTCCTCGACCTGCTGCTCGCCGAGGGCGTCCCGGTCGCCGACCCCGACGGCCACTCCTTCTCCCTCCAGCACTGGGTCGCCGCCTCCGGCGCCGACGGCCGCACCCTGGCCGCCATCGCCGCCGACCCCCGCTTCCGGCCCATGCTGCGCACCGCCGTCCCCGCTGTCTGGGACACCGTCGACAGCCGCGGTCTGGCCGCCCGGCCGGTGCTGCGCGAGCTGTTCATCGAATGGTCCGACGCCCGCGCCGACCTGCTGGAGACGGTCCGCGGCCTGGACAGCGCGGCCGCGCTGCTGCGCGGGCTGAGCGCCCACCGCACCGCCATCCGCGACGAGAACCCGGCCGCCGCCCGGCGGATCGCCGACCTCGACGTGGCCGGGCTGCTCGCCCGCGCCCTGCGCGCCGGCATCCTCGACGAACTCGGCTGGCCGGCCCTGGACGAGGCGCTCGCCAGGCTCGGCGCCGGGGCCGGCGACACCCCCGGCTACGGCAACGGCCGCAAGCTCCCCGACGGGCTGGTGCTCCAGGAGGCCTGGCCGCACCTGGTGCTCGGCCGGGGCAACCAGGTCGTCGTGGCCGGACCGCAGGGCATCGTGCTCGAACACACCGTGCGCATCCCCCACAAGCTGGAGGGCCACCAGCACGCCCACTTCCGCTTCGTCGACGGCGAACTGCTGGTCGCCTGGCACCACGAGGGCAAGCAGCACGCCTACTGGTCCGGCCGGCCCGCCGAGACCTTCGAACTCGGCGGCGAGACCATCGTCCGCTACTACGGCGGCAGCGACGAGATCAACATCGCGACCCTCCCGCTGCCCGGCGGCGGCCGCAGCGGCGGGCACCGTCCGCTGCACGTCGGAGACACCCGGATGCCCGACCAGGACCACGTCCTCACCGACGGCACCGGCCACTGGACCGCCCGCTGGAACCGCGGCCAGGTGCTGCACGAACTCGACGCCGCCACCGGCACCGTGGGCCGCGTCTCCGAGCCGCCGCGGATCGCCGCGAGCGCCGCGGCGGGCCGCCTGGAGGTCGGCCGCACCCGGCTGCTGCCGCTCCTGCCCGGCCTGGAGGACACCCCGCTCGGCACCGACGGCACCGTGCTCGGCAGCTGGGTGCGGGTCGACGACCTGCGGGTCACCACCGGCACCGCCGACGGCACCACCCTCGTCGCCGACAACCCCCGGTTCCACACCCCGGCCTACCCGCTGGGCCTGCTCGCCCTGCCCGGCGGCGCCCGGCCGGTGGTCCAGGACGGCCACCAGCGCCACCTGGCCCTCGGCCTGACCGCCGAGGACGCCGCCGCGAACGGCACCGCGAGCGCCACCGCCACCGCGGGCGGCACCGTCAAGGCCGACCCGACCGGCTTCACCGCCGACTTCGAACCCGGCCACCCCGGCGGCCTGGACGCCGCCGGCACCGCCGTCGTGCTGCCGCTCACCCACTGGCACGCCCTGCGCCCGCGCGACGAGCACGGCTCCACGGTGCTGCGCGGCGTCACCGGCGAGCAGGCTGCCCGTCTCATCGACGCCGCCTGGCCGGTCGACGCCGAGCCCGTCCCCGCCGGGCAGCAGCGCTGGATCACCGTCCAGGGCGTGCGCCGGCCCGTCGTCAGCAGCGGCAAGTCCGTCGAGGAGCTTCCGCTCGACGCCGTCGCGCACCTGCTGCCCGGCATCACCCACCGGCGGCTGCTGGCCGGCGTCACCGGCCTCGCCCGCGCCGCCGCCTTCCTGCTCGACACGATCGCCCGCTACCTGCCGCAGCCCGAGGACGCCCCCCGCCGCACCGCCGGCGAAGCCTCCGAGTACGCCTTCCGGCCCCAGCACGGCATCGACCACCAACTCGAAGCGGGTGCCACCCTGCTGCTGCCCGGGATCGGAGGCTTCGGCCGCTCCTGGGAGCGCACCGTCAACTACCGCGTGCTCAACAACCTCCGGGCGGTCACCGCCGTCCTCGCGGAGCCGCCCGCGGCCGAGGGCGACGGCTGGAGCACCCCGCACCGGATCGACCTGCTCGGCGACGACACCCACCACGGCTGGCTGCACGCGCTCGGCAACGTCGGCACCCTCGCCTACGCGGCCGCCGCACCGCTCACCTCGGACGAGCACCGCGCCTCGCTCGCGCTGCTGCTCACCGAGCTCACGGCCGGCCCGCTGGCCGACCGCGGCGCCACCCTGCGCCAGGTCCGCCTCACCGAGCCGCTCACCGAGGGGCGGACCAAGGAGGAGCGGCACGAGCCCCGGGCCGGCCAGGTCTGGCGGCACGGCGGGCGCACCGTGATCATCCTCGGCTGCAGCCACCACGACGACAAGGTGTTCTGGCTCGCCGCCGACCACGACCCGAGCGGCGCGTTCGGCCCGGTCGCCCACTTCGGCACCGGCGTCGAGCGCGTCACCGAGGAAACCGTCACGGCCGACTGGGTCGCCCGGTTCACCGCCCTGCTCGCCGAGCGCGGCGCCATCACCCACCGCGCCGAGCGCGCCGCCGACTTCGGCGAGCGCACCGGCATCGGCGCCGTCCGCTCCACCCTGCTGTTCAGCCCCACCGAAGCCCTCGTCCAGTGGTACGGCTCACCGCTGCCCACCGCGACGCTCAAGGAGTACGGCCTCAAGTCCGCCGAGGCCAAGGCCGCCCGCGACTGGCTGCGCGGGCGCGGGCGGGCCGCCCTCGCCGACGTCTGGGCCGCCCTGCTGCCCGCCGACCCGGAGGACCTCTGGACCACCGGCCCGGACAGCGCCGCCGGCGCCGCCCGCTGGACCGAGCGCATCGGCCGGATCGTCACCCTGCCCGACGCGGACCAGGCCGCCGTCAGCGGCACCAGCGCCGAGAGGGTCGAGGAGGTCCTCAACTTCGCGACCACCCCGTGGCTCAGCCGCACCACCCGCCAGCGGATGCGCGCCGAGGGGACGGCGGGCACCGTCGGACTGCTGCCCGACGACGCGGACGCCGTGCCGAACTACAGCAGCCCGTCCGAGTTCGTCGACGCCCTCGCCTGGCTCGCCTACCGGCTGCCCTGGAACAGCCCGCTGCGCGCCTCGCTCGCCCCGGCCGTCCAGGCGCTGCGCACCCGCCTGGCCGACCCGGAGCTGCTGCTCGCCTACGACCTGCGCCGCAACAGCAAGGGCGAGCCGCTGGCGCCCGTCCTGCGCACCCGCTTCGGCCTGCCGGCCGAGGGCGGCGCCGACGCCGACGGACTGGTCCGCTGCGGCGACGCCGTGGTGCTGTCGCCCGGCCACGACGAGGCGGAGTACATCTGGTGGCGCCCGGCCGGTCTGACCGGGCCGCAGGACCCGGCGCTGGACCTGCTCGCCGGCCTGGCCGAGAGCTACTGGCTCACCCGCCAGCGGACCGTCCTCGCCGGGCTCCTCGACGGCGCACTGGACCGGCTGGTCGCCCTGCCGGAGCTCCCCGGCGAGGCCGCGGACGCCGAGGTCTGGCCCCACCACCCGCTGCTGACGGTGCCGGAGCTGGTCACCGAGGTCGCCAAGACCCGCGAACTGGGCGAGGACGCCGCCGTGGTCTACCTCCAACTGCTCGCCCTGCCCGACCCCACCGACCGCAACGTCGCCCGCTGGACGGGCTGGAAGCCCGCCCGGCTGAAGAAGGCGCGCGCCGAACTGCTCGCCTCCGGGCTGGTCGTCGAGGCCAAGCGGGCCCGCGCCGGCCGCACCCTCTTCCTCCCCTGCGGCTGGCAGGAGGCCACGGCCCCTGGCCTGCCCGTGGAGACCTGGAAGGCCGGTCTCTACGACCTGCCCACCCACCACGCCGTGCTGCCGCGGCAGTCCGTCCCGGAGCTGTTCGCCCGGGCCTGGCAGCGCGTCACCGACGGGGACGCCCCCGGCTTCGAAGAGCTCCAGACCGGCAAGCGCAGGAAGGCCCGCCGATGACCACCACGACCACCGACACCCCCGGGGCCGCCGCCCCCGCCGCCCGGCAGGTCGTCCTGCCGGAGGAGCGGTACGCCGCCGAACTGGAGTTCCTCGCCGCGTACGACTCCGGCCCGCGCCCGCCCGGCTGGCGGCTCACCCCGCGCGCCGTCGTCACCTTCGTGATGGGCAGCGGCGGCGAGAAGCTCAAGGCCGGCCGGAAGAGCCTGGCGATCGAACAGAAGTTCGTCGGCGAGCGGGCCCTCGTCGAACGCTGCGTCGTCACCCTCGCCGGCGAGCGCGGACTGCTGCTCGTCGGCGAGCCCGGCACGGCCAAGTCGATGCTCTCCGAACTCCTCGCCGCCGCCGTCTGCGGCTCCAGCGCGCTCACCGTCCAGGGCACCGCCGGCACCACCGAGGACCAGCTCAAGTACGGCTGGAACTACGCCCTGCTGCTCGCCAAGGGCCCCAGCCGCGAGGCCCTGGTGCCCTCCCCGGTGCTCACCGCGATGACCACCGGCGCGGTCGCCCGCGTCGAGGAGGTCACCCGCTGCCTGCCCGAGGTCCAGGACGCCCTGGTCTCGCTGCTCTCCGAGCGGCGGGTCGCCGTCCCCGAACTCGCCGGCACCCCCGACGGCCAGCTGCACGCCGTCCCCGGGTTCACCCTGATCGCCACGGCCAACCTGCGGGACAAGGGCGTCAGCGAGATGTCCGCCGCCCTCAAGCGACGGTTCAACTTCGAGACGGTCGGCCCGATCGGCAGCCTCGCCGCCGAGGTGGACCTGGTCCGCCGCCAGTCCACCGCCGCCGTCGCCCGGGCCGGCGCCGGCTACGCGGTGGACGACGCGGTGCTGGAGGCCCTCGTCACCGCCTTCCGCGACCTGCGCACCGGCCGCTCCACCGAGGGCTGGGACGTCGAGCGCCCCTCCACCGTGATGAGCACCGCCGAGGCCGTCTCGGTGGCCACCGCCCTCGGCGTCACCGCCGCCTACCTGCCCGACGGCGGCGACCTGCTCGGCCGCCTCCCCGGCCAGCTCATCGGCGTGGTCCGCAAGGACGACCCGGCCGACGCCGCCCGCCTGCTCGGCTACTGGGACGGCCCGGTCCGCCGCCGCGCCGAACAGGGCGCCGCCACCTGGCGCACCCTGTGGGACCTGCGCTCCGCCCTGGAGCACTGAGTCCCCGCCGGCCCGGCGCCCCCGGCGGGCGCCGGGCCGGTCCGACCACCCGACCCCCAACACCCGACCCCCAACACCCAACACCCGACTCCCGACCTTCCACCGAGAGGTGAACACATGAGCAGCGCGGTGCCGCCCGGCGGGGCGGGCCCCGGCCTCGACGACCCGCGCGGGACGGTCGAGGCCCAGGCCGCCCGGCTGGCCTCGTCCGGACTCGACACGCCCGGCCCCTACCTGATCGGGGTGCGACACCACGCGCCCTCCCTCAGCGCCGTCGTGCCCGCCCTGCTGGACGCCGCCGCGCCCGACGTGCTGCTGGTCGAGTTGCCGACCGAGTTCCAGCCCTGGCTCGACCTGCTCGCCGACGAGGCCACCAAGGCCCCGGTCGCCCTCGCCGCCGCCCCCGCCGCCGACCGCTCCGACGAGCACGCCGACGGCGTCGGCGCCGAGGCAGGCCACGGCACCGGCCTCGCCTTCTACCCCTTCGCCGACTTCTCGCCCGAACTGGCCGCCCTGCGCTGGGCCCGCCGCCACGGCGTGGAGACCGTCGCCTGCGACCTGCCCCTCGCCGTCCGCGACCGCCACACCGAGCGCGGCCACGCCCGCCCCGGCGAGGACGCCCGCCCCGGTGTCGCCGACGCGCTGCGCCACCGGCTCACCGGCCGCGACGACGACGAGGACCTCTGGGACCGCCTCGTCGAGACCGCCGCCCCCGGCTCCACCCCGGAGGCCGTGCGCCGCGCCGCCCTGCTGGTCGGCTGGGCGCTGCGCCGCGACGCCGAGGACGGCCCCGGCGTCGACCCGTACGACCTGCGGCGCGAGGCCTGGATGCGGGAGCGCATCCGCGAAGCGGGCACCGGCGGCCGCCGGGTCGCCGCCGTCATCGGTGCCTTCCACGCCCCCGCGCTCACCCCGGCCGGGTCCGACGCGGAGCAGTGCGACGCCGCCGGCGGCCCCGCCGACGAGCGCACCGCCGGGCCCGCCCCGGACCCCCGGCACGTCGTCTCCCTGATCCCCTACACCTACCCGCTGCTCGACGCCCGCTCCGGCTACCCGGCCGGCATCCGCGACCCCGAGTGGCAGCACACCGTGCTCGACGCCGCCGGCGATCCGGACCGGCTCGCCGAGGCACTCGTCCGCACCGCCGTGCGCATCTGCGAGGCCCTGCGCGCCCAGGACCACCCCTCCGGCCCGGCCGACGCCCGCGAGATCGTCCGGCTCGCCGGCGACCTCGCCCGGCTGCGCGCACTCGCGGCCCCCGGCCGCGGCGAGCTCGTCGAGGCGGTGCAGACCGTCCTCGCCCAGGGTGAACCCCTCGGCCGGGGCCGGGCGGTCGCCCGCGCGCTGGAGAAGGTCCTCATCGGCACCCGCACCGGCGAGCCCACCCCGGCCGCCCCGCGCAGCGGCCTCGGCCCCGCCGTCGAGCGGCTGCTCGCCGACCTCGGCCTCCCCGGTCCCGGCGACACCGCCGAGCCCGCCCCCCGCGAACTGCGGCTCGACCCGCTCCGCTCGCCCCTCGACCGGCGCCGCGAACTCCTCCTCCACCGCCTCACCGCCTGCGGCGTCCCCTACGCCGAACCCGTCGAGACCGCCGGCGCGGGCGGCACCGAGACCCTCACCACCCGCTGGCGCGTGCGCTGGACCCCGGCCGTCGCCGCCATGCTGACCGTCGCCGGCACCCGTGGTGTCACCCCGGCCCAGGCCGCCGAGGGCGCCCTGCGGGAACGGCTCCGCCGCGAACTCCAGGCGGACGGCCCCACGGCGGGCGAGGTGCTCCGGGGCCTCGCCGACGCCGCCGCCTGCGGCCTCCCCGCCCTCACCGACACCCGCCTCATCCAGCTCACCGCCGTCCTCCCCACCGGCGGCACCCTCCCCGACCTCCTCAACGCCCTCTCCCTCCTGGACCGCCTCACCACCACCCACCGCCCGGCCTCCGCCGACCCGTCCGCCGCCGACCCGTCCGCCGCCACTGACTCCGCGACCCCGGCACCCGCCCCTGCGTCGGCTGGGGTGGGGGCGGGGACGCCTGGCGTGGTTTCGGATGCCTCGCCCGCCGGCGCCGTGGCCACGCCCGGCCCGGCATCCGCGATCGTGGCGCCCACCGTGGCGCCCGTGGTTCCGCCGGCCGGTGGCGCGGCGGTCGTGGTGCCGGACGGCGGGGCCGTGGTGTCCGCCGGTGCCGGGGCTGCCTCCGCTCCGGCCTCCGGTGCGGAACCTGCGGCTTCGCCGGTGGTCGGCGGTTCGGCCGGGGTGCCTGACGTGGACCCGGTTCTCGCGCGGCTGGCGGCGGCGGCCGAGGTGGTGACGGTGGCGGCGGTGCGGCAGTTGGAGGGGCTGGGCGGGTCGGACGAGGCGGACGACGCCCGGGCGCTGGTGGAGCTGGCGCGGCGGGCGGACCTGTCCGGGGGCGTCCGGCTCCGGCACACCTTGGCCGAACTCGCCGACGGCGGCAGCCCCCTCGTACGCGGTGCCGCCGGTGCGGTGCGGGTGCTGCTCCGGCAGGAGGAGCCGACGGTGTTCGGCGACCGGGCCGCTTCCTGGCTCGACGGCGCCACCGGGCCCGACGCCCGGCACGCCCTCGAACGGTCCCTCGTCGGACTGCTCACGGCCGCCGAAGGGCTGTTCTCGACCGCTCCCGAAGTCCTCGAACCGGTGCTGGAGCGGGTGGTCACCCTGGCCGACGGCGCCTTCCTGGACCGCCTGCCCGCACTGCGCGGCGGGTTCGACACGCTCAGCCCGGCCGCCCGCGACCGGCTGCTGGAGCTGGTCGAGGAACGCCTGGGCACCCGCCTGGACACGCTCCCCGCCGAGGTGCCGCCCGCGCTGCTCGCCGACTGGTCCCGCGCCGACCTGGCCGCCCGCGCCGCGCTCGCCCGCCGAGGGCTGCTCCCGGCCCTCCTCCCCGCACCCACTGCGGAGCCCCGGACCCCCGCCCCCGCCAAAGCCGAGGCCCTCGACCCCACTTACCCCGCCCACGCCCTCGTCCCCGCCGAGCGCTGGCGGCTGCTGCTCGGCCGACCGGGCAGCGGCGGCCTCGGTGGCCGGGCCGCCCGCCTCGCGACCGCGCTCGACGAGCTGTACGGCACGGGACACGGCGAGGGCTCCGGCCCCGGCCTGGAGGGCCGGGGCGGCGCGGGCGGCAACCGGGGCGGGCGCGAGGCCCCGTACCCGGGGGTGCGCGAGTGGGCCGAGGAGCTGACCGCCCTGTTCGGGCCGGGCCTCCGGGAGGAGGTGCTGGCGGCCGCCGTCGCCCAGGGACGCGGCGACGCCCTGGAGGCGATCGACCCCGGCGCCGTCCGCCCGTCGGTCGACCTGCTGCGCACCGTTCTGGAGCACGCGGGAGGCCTGCCCGAGGCCCGGCTGGCGGGGCTGCGCCCGCTGGTCCGGCGCCTGGTCGACGAGCTGAGCCGGGAGCTGGCGACCAGGCTGCGCCCCGCCCTCACCGGGATCAGCGTGCCGCGCCCGAGCCGTCGCCCCGGCGGCGGCCTGGACCTGCACCGGACCATCCGCGCCAACCTCGCCACCGCCCGCCCGGCCGACCCCGGCAGTGATCGGCCCACCGACGGGCCGGGCCCGATGGTGATCGTGCCGGAGCGCCCGGTCTTCCGGACCAGGGCCCGCCAGGCGTCCGACTGGCGGCTGATCCTGGTCGTGGACGTCTCCGGCTCGATGGAGGCGTCCACCGTCTGGGCGGCGCTGACCGCGTCGATCCTGGCCGGGGTGCCCTCGCTGAGCACCCACTTCGTCGCCTTCTCCACGGAGGTGGTCGACCTGACCGACCAGGTGACGGACCCGCTGGGCCTGCTCCTGGAGGTCCGGATCGGCGGCGGCACGCACATCGCGGGCGGTCTGAAGTACGCGCGGAGCCTGGTGACCGTGCCGTCCCGCACGCTGATCGCGGTGGTCAGCGACTTCGAGGAGGGCGGCCCGGTCAACGGTCTGCTCGCGCAGACCCGGGCGCTGGTCGACTCCGGCTGCCACCTGCTGGGCTGCGCCGCGCTGGACGACACCGGGACGGCCCGGTACTCGAAGGCGGTCGCGAGCCAGTTGGTCGCGGCCGGAATGCCGGTGGCGGCGCTCAGCCCGCTGGAGCTGGCCCGCTGGGTGGGGGAGAAGGTCCGATGACGGAGGTGTCAGGAGCAGTGACGGACGCGCAGTGGCCGGCGGTCCGGCCGGAGGTGGTCGCCGAGGTGGTGGCCGGGCTGTCGGCGCGGCTGCAGAAGCGGCTGGACGGCGCGGCCGCCAAGCTGGCCGAGCGGCCGGTGGAGCGGACGGGCGAGGAGTGGCGGATCGCCGTCGACGAGGAGACGGTGCTCGTCCTCCACGCGCCGGGCGGGGTGGTCGCCGACCAGGCGGACGTGCGCTGCGGCTGCCTGCTGGCACCCGCCTGCGTGCACCGGGCCGCGGCGGTCACGGTCTGCCCGCTCGCCGACGACGAACTGCCCGCCGACGAGCTGACGGCCGACGGGAACGCGGCGACCACCGAAGTCCCGCCGTCGGACCGGACGGACCAGGCGGCCCCGTCCGCCCCCGCCCAACCCGCCCAACCCGCCGAGGAGCTCACCGCCGCCGAGCGGGCCGCCGCAGGGCACCTGCAACGGGTGGGCGCCGCCGTGCTGGCGGCGGGGGTCGGTGGTGCGGGCGCGGTGCTCCAGGCGGAGCTGCTGCGCGCGGCCCACCAGGCCCGGCTGGCCGGCCTGTACCGGCCGGCGGCCGCGGCGGTGGCCGTGGTGACCCGGATCCGCGCCGCCCGCTCGGGTGAGCCGGACCACCGGCTCGCCGACCTGGTGGCCGGCCTGCGCGAACTCCTCGGCCTCAGCACGGCACTGGCCCTCGCCGCCGCGCCGCAGGCCGTCACGCCGCAGGCCGTCACGCCCGAACCGTCCGGCCCGGCGGAACCCTCCGTCGCGGAGCTGCGCGGGGTGGCCCGTCAGTCCTACGCGCCGGCGGGCGGTCTGCGCCTCTACGGGCTGTTCACCGAGCCGGTGCTGACCGCCACCCACGCGGGGGTGCTCACCTGGGCGGTGGACGCGGGCGGCGGGCTGCACACGATGGCGGAGGTCATGCCGCACACCGACGCCACGGCGGCGGCGCCGCAGGCGGTCGGGGCAGGGAACAAGGCCGTGCGGCTGGGGGACGCGATGCTCAGCCACCGCGAGTTCACCCGGGCCGGGCTCGCGGTGCAGGGGGCGACGAGGTCGGCGGCCGGACGGCTCGGGGCGGGCGCCTCGGTCCGGGCGGTCCGCGCGGCGGGCGCGGCCTGGACGGCGGAGCCGCTCGCCCGGCTCTGGGGCGAACCGCCGGCCGCCCAGGTGGCACGGGCGCTCGCGGCGGGGGCGCTGCCGGCGGAGGTCCGTCCGGCCGGGAGCGAGCTGCTCTTCCTGGACGTGACGCTGCTCGGCGCGGTGCCGTCCGGGCCGGGCGGGGAGCCGCGGCTGCTGGCGGAGTGCGACGGCGTGGTGGTGGCGCTGCGCGCCGCGCACGACCACCCGGGGCTGGCCTACCGGGGCAACCTGGCGCTGCTCGCCACCGCGCCCGGTCTGCGGTTGCGGGTGATCGGGCGGCTGGAGCGCTCGGCGCGCCCCGAGCTGCGGCTGCTGGCCGTCGGCGTGCCGCCGAGGGACGAGCCCGCGCCCCACGAGGGGTCCGCGCCCCACGACGAACCCGCCCTGGCGCTGCCCGCCGACCGCGCGGCCCGGGTCAACCTGGGCCTGGAGCGCCTCCAGACGGCGGACCTCACCCTCCCGCCCACCGACCCCACCGATCCCACCGGCCCCGCGACACCCGGCGGTGTGCCCACGGGCGGCGAGGCGCCGGCCACCCCCGTGCACCTGCTCGCCCGCCGGGTGGCGCAGGCGGTGACCGGCGGGCGGGCCGCGCTGGCGCTCGGCTCCCGGGCGGTCGACGGCGACCGGGCCCGGCTGCGCTCGGCCGGGCTGGCCACCGGTGCGGCGCTGCTCGACGGGCTGCTCGCGTCGGCGGTGGACCAGCCGCGCGACGTCTTCGGGCGGGTGATCGCGGACGATCACGGTGCGTTCGCGTCCGCCTGGCTGGCGGCGGCCTGGTACGAGGAGGAACTGGCCTCGGCGCTCTGCGTGACGGCCTGGTCCGGGCTGGCGGAGACTGCTTCCGGGGAGGCGGACCCGGGCCGATGAGGCGAACTATTTGCACAAGCAGGTAAGCCGCGCCGAATGGCATAATTGGACAGGGAAGAACGTTTCCACCGGGAACAGAAAGAGGCGAGCCATGGGGATCCAGGACGACGCCGCCGAGATCCGCGCCTGCGGCTGGCGGACCCTCGCGGCGCTGCACGGGCTGATCGACTCGGCGCTGGAGAAGGCGCTGCAGGCGGAGCACCGGCTCTCGGTGGTCGAGTACACGGTGCTGGAGGCGCTGTCGCGGCAGGACGGCTGGCACATGCGGATGCAGCAGCTGGCCCGCGCGGCGGCGCTGAGCAGCAGCGCGACCACCCGGCTGGTGAGCCGCCTGGAGGACCGGGGGCTGCTCAGCCGCTACCTCTGCGCGGACGACCGGCGCGGCATCTACACCGAGCTGACCCCGCAGGGACGCGAACTGCTCGCCGCGGCACGCCCGTTGCACGACGCGACCCTGGAAGCGACGCTCACCGAGGCCGCCGACCTCCCCGAACTGGCGCCACTGGTCCGGGCCCTGCACGACCTGGAGCCGACCCCACCGGCCCCGGCAGCCTCTGCAGCCCCGGCAACCTCCACGGCCCCGGCGGCTCCGGTGACTTCGGCGGTCTAGATGTACTGACCACGGAGGTTGGTGACGGGGTTCACGGTGTGGTGATCTTGAAATGAGTGAGGGCCTTCTGGCTCGGTGTGGATTGCGACAT
>NZ_JBIBHU010000018.1:0-44870 GCF_042957205.1 Kitasatospora sp. NPDC008115
GGCCGGGGGCCCGCCCCCCCGGGCGGGGGGGGGCGCCCCCCCCCCCGCGCCGGCGGGCCCCCGCGGGGGGGGGCCCCCGGGGGGGGGGCCCCCCCCCCCCCCGGGGGGCGCGGCCCCCCCCCCCGCTTCCGCTCCCGGCGGGCACGTCCGGGCGGGCCGGGGCCAAGCTGGGGGCATGACTGTTGGCAGGGTCGCCCTGGTGACCAGCGAGGCCGGTCTCGCACTCGACGAGGACCTGCCGGCCGTGGTGGCGGCGCTCGGCGAGCGGGGTCTGACGGCGGAGCCGGTGGTGTGGGGCGGTGCGGGCCGGACGGCCTGGGAGCGCTTCGACCTGGCGGTCGTCCGCTCGACCTGGGACTACGCGGAGCGGCTCGACGAGTTCCTGGCCTGGGCCGACGGCACGGCGCGCGCCACCCGGCTGTGGAACCCGGCGCCGCTGATCCGCTGGAACAGCGACAAGCACTACCTCGCGGAGCTGGCCCGGCGCGGGGTCGCCGTGGTGCCGACCCGGTTCCTGGAGCCCGGGTCCCCGGCCGCCCCTGCCGTCCCCGGGGATCCGGGCGGCCCCGCGTGGCCGGACGGGCCGGACGGCGTCGTGGTCAAGCCGGTCGTCTCGGCGGGCGCCGTGGACACCGCCCGGTACGAGGCCGGCCGGTCCGGGGAGGCCGCCCGGCACGCCCGGGCGCTGCTGGAGCAGGGCCGCGGTGTGATGGTCCAGCCGTACCTGCCCCGGGTGGCGGAGGGGGAACGCGCGCTGGTCCTGTTCGACGGCGTCTTCAGCCACGCGGTCCGCAAGGAGCCGCTGCTGACGGAGCCGGGGGTGATCGACAACGACCGCTTCCCGCACCCCGGCGTCGCCGCGTACCGGCCGACGGAGGCGGAGCTCCGCACCGCGCTGGCGGCCCTGGCGGCGGTGCCCTCGGCCCGTCCCCCGCTGTTCGCCCGGGTGGACCTGGTGCTGGACGCCGGCGGGGCGCCCGTGGTCCTGGAGCTGGAACTGGTCGAACCGAACCTCTTCCTGGACGCCGATCCGCAGGGCCCCGGCCGGTTCGCCGACGCGGTGGCGGCACGGGCGCGGGCTGAGCGCTGAGCCGCGACGGGCGCTCAGCGATGGTCCGTCCACTCCAGCAGGCGCGCCAGTGGCCAGGTCGTCACCAGCCGGTCCGGGCCCAGACCGGCCTTCGCGGCGCGCGCGTAGCCGGTGGACTGCCAGCGGAGCTGCTCGGGCGCGTGGGCGTCGGTGTCCACGGCGAACAGGCAGCCTGCCTCCGCCGCCAGCGCCAGCAGGTCGTCCGGCGGGTCGCGCCGCTCGGGGCGGCAGTTGATCTCCACCGCCGTCCCGGACTCGGCGCAGGCCGTGAAGACCTCGCGCGCGTCGAAGCGCGACTGCGGGCGGCCCCGGCCGGTGATGATCCGGCCGGTGCAGTGCCCGAGCACGTCGACGTGCGGGTCGCGCACGGCGGCCACCATCCGGGCGGTCATCGGTCCGGGGTCGGAGCGCAGCTTGGAGTGCACCGAGGCCACCACCACGTCGAGGCCGTCGAGCAGTTCCTCCTCCTGGTCGAGCGAGCCGTCCTCCAGGATGTCGCACTCGATGCCGGTCAGCAGCCGCAGGCCGGGGCGGGCGTTGACGGCGGCCACCGCGGCAAGCTGCAGCCGCAGCCGGTCGGGGCCGAGGCCGTGGGCGACGGTGAGCCGCGGCGAGTGGTCGGTGAGGACCGCCCAGCGGTGTCCCAGCGCGCCGGCCGCCTCGGCCATCACCTCGATCGGGCTGCCGCCGTCGGACCAGTCGGAGTGCAGATGGCAGTCGCCCCGGCTCGCCGTGACCAGGTCCCAGCCGGCCCGGGCCGCCGGACCGCTCTCCTCCTCCAGCCTGGCGAGGTAGGCGGGCACCGCGCCCGCCGAGGCCTGGGCGATCACCTCGGCGGTCACCGGGCCGACCCCGCGCAGCGTCCGGGCGCGGGCCTCGTCCACCGGGCCGGCCGGCAGCGCGCGGACGGCGTCGGCCGCCGTGTGGAACGCCCGCACCCGGTACGGCGAGGCGTCGCGCCACTCCAGGAGGAAGGCGATCCGCCGGAGCGCTTCGATCGGGTCCATGTCTCCAGTGTTCGCCCGGTCCCGGGGCCTGCGCGCGGCCGGGAATGCGTGCGGCGGGGCTCGTGTCGGACGCGGGTGAAAACGATTTCCGTCTCAGATCGGGAGGAATCCCCATGGCCCGCAGCGACCTGCGTCCGGTGATCAGGCTCCGTTCCACCGCCGGCACCGGCTACACCTACGTCACCCGCAGGAACCGCCGCACCAGCGCCGACCGGATGGTGCTGCGCACGTACGACCCGGTCGCCGGCCGGCACGTCGACTTCCGTCAGGAGCGCTGAGCGAAGCCCCTGGTGCGGCTGCGAGGTGCGGCCCCGCGACTCTGGCGTGCGGAGGCGGCGCGGGTCATGATGACCCCCATGGGGCGACCGAGGGGGATCATCGACTGCGGGGACTTCACGCTGCGCCGCTGGCGCGGACTGCCGGACCTCGCGGCCGCACTGGTGCTGTTCGAGGAGTCGCGGGAGCATCTGCGGCCCTGGGAGCACTGGATCACCGGGCACGACGAAGAAACGACCCGGGGCTTCCTCGAACGGTCCGTCGTGCGGTGGGAGGCGGGCGAGGTGTTCAACTACGCCATCGCCGCCGCCGGGGACGGGACCCTGCTCGGGATGTGCCAGGCCTACCGCGCGGCCGATCCCCGGGGGCCGCGGCTGGGGTACTGGCTGCACCCGGACGCCACCGGCCGGGGCATCGCGACCCGGTCGGCGGCGGCGCTGGCCGCCGAGATGTTCACGCTGCCGGGCGTGGAGTACGTGGAGATCGCGCACGACCTGGCCAACGTCCGCAGCGGCGCCGTCCCGCGCCGGCTGGGGTTCGCGGAGGTCCGGCGCGGGCCGCTCTCACCGCCCGCCGCCCCGGCGGACAGCGGGATCGAGGTGGTCTGGCGGCTGGAGCGGCCCGCGGACTGACCCGGGCGGACGGCGCGCGGTCAGACGTGCGGGACGGTCGGGCCGCCGCTCGCCCGGTTCGCGCCGAGCGGGGCGAGCAGGGTGGTGGCCGCCGCCAGGGACTCGGCGAGCCGGGCGGCGGTGCGGCCGGCCTCGTAGAGCTGCTCGCGGGCGTCCCGGGCGGTCCTGGCGGCCGCGAACGCCGCGTCCCCGGCGCCGGCGGAGGCGGAGGCGGAGGCGATCCGGCCGGCCGCCTGCTCGCTGCTGAGGAACGCCTCGACGTGGTCCAGCAGTTCGGGCAGCCGCGCGGTCAGCCCGGCCAGCGCGCCGACGGTCTCGGCCGCCTCGGCGGCGTGCCGCAGGCCGGGCCGGCCGCCCTGCGGGGCGGCGCCGGCGGCGCGCAGCAGTTCGGCGGCCTCGGCGGCCAGGTGGGCGACGGACAGGTTCGGGGGGACGGGCCGGGTCATCGGGTACCTCCTCGGCGGTGGCGGCGGTGCGGCCGGTGGACGCCCGACGGCCCGCCGGAGGCTTCCGACGGACCGTCAGCACCGGCCCGGGAGCGCGTCTTCCCGCGGCGGCGCGTGGTATGCCACCCGGTTCCGGCCGAGGAGTCGAAGAGTCCGAGGCGTCCGAGGCGTCCGAGGTGTCCGGGGCTCAGGTGTCGCCGCCGGGACCGGGCGGCTGCTCGGAGCGTGCCGGTGCCCACCGGCCGGGGGTGGCGTAGGCGGTCAGCGCGTAGATGGCGACGACGTCGATCGCGATGATCGTCAGCGACCAGACCGGGTAGGACGGGACGAAGGACATCTGGGCGAAGGCGTTGAGCACCAGGACCACGACGCCCGCCCACCGGGCCCACTGCGTGCGCAGGGCCAGGACGCCGTAGGCGGCCCCGAGTTGGGCGACGGCCAGGGCCAGCATCACCCAGCCCCAGGCCAGCAGGTCGCCGAAGACGAAGTGGGCGTCCCCGATGAAGACGTGCGAGCCGGCGATGGCGGAGATGCCGTCCAGCGCGTTCAGGGCGCCCACCAGCACCAGCAGCACACCGGCGAAGGTGAGCAGCCCGGACCCGACGTGGTCGTCGGTCGCGCGCGCCCCGGCCGACGGGGTGGCGCCGTGGGGAACGGCGGCGGTCATGATGGCCTCCAGGTGATCCGGCTCCGGGTGCGGGGCACGAGGGGTACGGGGCACGCCAGGTGCGGGGCACGTCCCCGGCCACCACTGCGCCACACCGGCCCGGGCCCGGGGACCACCCGCTGCGGGTGATTTCAGTGCCCCACCGCCACCTTGGCCGCCACGATCACCAGGCCCAGCAGCAGGTTGACCGCGCCCTCGACGAGCACCTGGCGCGGCGCGGCCCCCGCCCGGCGGGCGCCCAGGCCCGCCCAGCCCACCTGCTGGGCCACCGCGACGCCGAGCGCCAGCCAGGCGTTCTCCCCCGTCCCGAGCCAGGGGCTGAGCAGCACCGCCAGGGCGGGCAGCGCCGCGGCCTCGACGATCGGCCACTCGTGCCGCCCCACCTCGCGCACCTGGTGCCAGGTGACCTGGCGGCCGGCCTCGCGCTGCCCGGCGACGTGCGCGTAGACGTGCGCCGCCCAGAACACCAGCCCGGTGACCGCCAGCAGCAGGACGAGCGAGATCCTCGGGTGCGGTCCGCTCGGGCTGGAGGCCGCGATCACGGAGGCCGCGAGCATCGAGCCGTAGACCGCCCCCGCGTAGTCGGTCCGCGCGGCCCGCCCGGGGCCCGCTCCGGGCGGGCCCGGCGGGCCGGGGACGGGCCCGCGGGACGCCGGTCCGGGGTCGGTCACGACGGCCTCCTGCGGGGTCGGTGCCGGGCCGCTCCACCGGGGCCGGCCCTCCCGTCGATCGTCGCCGCCGCTCCGGCGCCCGGCCTCACCCCCGGAGGGTGACGCGGGCCGCGCCCCCGCTCGGATGGCACCCGGCGCCCGGGCCGTACTACCGTCGAAGTGGCGTCTCCCGGAGGCGCCCGCAACGGCGCGCCCGCGGCCCGCCGCTCCGCACCCGGCCGTGCCCTCCCGCACGGCGGAACCACCAGGCGGTGGCCACATGCCGCACACCCGCACCGCACCCGCGAGGCTTCCGAACGGGGACCCGCTGCTGGACACCCGGGTCCGTCCGCCCGGTCCGCCCGCCGCCACCTTCCTGCGCCGCGAGCGGCTGCTGCGCCGGCTCGACGCGGCCGCGTCCCGGCCGGTGACCCTGGTCGACGGGCCCGCGGGGGCGGGCAAGACCCTGCTGGTGGCCGACTGGCTGGCGCGCGGCCGGCTCCCCGGTCCCGCGGGCTGGCTCACCCTGGAGGAGGGCGACAACCAGCCCGGCACCTTCTGGGCGTACGTCCGCGAGGCCCTTCAGGGCGGCGTGCCCGGGCTGCCGGACGAGGTCGGCGCCCCGGCCCGGGCCGAGCACGTCGAGCCGTCCCTGCTGGTGCGGCTGGCCGCCTGGATCAACGCCCGGCCGCAGCCGCTGGTCCTGGTGCTGGACGAGTTCGAGCACATCGACAACCCCGGGCTGACCGGGCAGCTGCACGACCTGGTCCGCCACACCGCCGGGCGGCTGCGGCTGGTACTGGTCGGCCGGCGCGAGCCGCTGCTGCCACTGCACCGCTACCGGGCCGCCGGCGAGCTCGGCGAACTGCACGCCGCCGACCTCGCGCTCAGCCGCGCCGAGGCGGGCGCCCTGCTGGAGCGGCACGGGCTGCGCCTGGACGCGTCCACCGTGGACGCGGTGCACCGGGCGGTGTCCGGCTGGGCGGCCGGGCTGCGGCTGCTCGCGCTCGCCGCCAAGGACGCCGACGACCCCGGCGCCTACCTCCGGCGGATCGACGCCGGGCACGCCGCGCTCTCCGACTTCCTGCTCGCCGAGGTGCTGCGGACCCAGCCCGCGCCCACCCAGGACCTCCTGCTGCGCTGCAGCATCCTGGGCCGGGTCCACCCCGACCTCGCCGATGCGCTCACCGGCCGCCGCGACGGCCGGCGGATCCTGGAGCGGCTGCACCAGGAGAACGCCTTCACCGAGGCGCTGTCCGACGGCTGGTACCGGCTGCACCCGATGTTCGCGGGCATCCTGCGCCTGCACCTGCGCGCCGCCGCGCCGGAGCGGGTCGACGAGCTGCGGGTGCGGGCCGCGCACTGGCTCGCCGACCACGGCCGGCACCGGGCCGCACTGGACCACGCCGCCGAGGGCGGCGACTGGGCGCTGGCCGCGCGGCTGCTGGTCGACGAGCCGGCCCTCGGGGAGCTGGTCGCCGGACGGGACGCCACCCGGCTGTGCGCCCTGTTCTCCCGGATGCCGCCGGCCGAGCGGACCCCGGCCGCCGAACTCGTCCGCGCGGCCCTCCGCCTGGGCCGCGACGACGCGGAGGGCGCCCTGCGGATCGTGGATCGCGTCGAACCCCTGCTGGCGGAGCAGGAGACCCCGTACCACCTGGCGGCCGCCTTCGTCCGCGCGGAGGCCGCCCGGCTGCTCGGCTCGGCCGCGCTCGCCGAGCGCGCCGCCCGCCGGGCCCACGAGCTGGCGGCCCGGGCACCGGCCGAGCTGCTGGACGGCCACCCCGAGCTGCTCGCCCTGGTGGACGCCGGCCTCGGCTCCGCGCTGCTGTGGCACGGCCGGCTCGACGAGGCGCGGGCGGCGCTGGAGCGCGCGGCGCGCGCCGCGCCCTCGCCCGCCACCGCCCGGCTGCGCCACGACGCGCTCTGCCGGCTGGCGCTCATCGACCACCTGCGCGGCCGCTCCGGGCGCGCCGAGCACCGGGTGCGCGAGGCCGACGAGGAGGCCGACCGTTCCAGCCTGCCGCCCGACAGCCGCACCGATCTGCGTGACCTGCTGCTGGCCGCCACCGCGCTGGAGCGCGACGAGCCGGCCGCCGCCCGCAGGGCGCTGCACCGGCTCGCGGCCCGCCCCGCGCCCGGGCGTGATCCGCTGGTCGCGCTCGGCAACGCCGTGGTCGGGGCGAGGCTGGAGGTGTCCCAGGGACGGCCCGACACCGCGCTGCGGCTGCTGGCGGAGGCCCGGGAGCACGAACTCGCCGACCGGCCGTCCGAGTGGAGCCGTGAGCGCCTGGCCGTCACCGCCTGCGCCGCGCACCTGGCGGCGGGCCGCCCGCGAGCGGCGGTGGCGGCCCTGGACGGCGTGCCCACCCGGGCGCCGGACTCGCGCGTGGTGGCGGCCCGGGCGCACCTCGCCGCCGGGCTGGACGAGGCTCAGGCCCTGGAACAGCTGCGTGCCCTGTGCGACGACCCCGCCGTGGGCAGCGCCACCCGTACCCGGGCGCTGCTGCTGCTGGCCCAGTCCTGCGCCGAGCCCGACGGGCCGGACGGCGCCCGGCTGCTGGCGCAGGCGCTCGCCACCGCCGAGCCGGAACGGCTGCGCCGGCCGTTCCGCGAGTGCGCCCCCTGGGTGCGGCGCCGGCTGCGCCGGCGGCCGCAGCTGGCCCTCGCGCATCCCTGGCTGCCCGGCGACCTGCGCCCGGCCGCGCCCGGCCCGGGGCCGCACCCGGACGGCCCGGACCCGGACGGCGGGCCACCGCCCGCCGGGCCGCCGATGGAGCCGCCGACGGAACCGCTGACCGGGCGGGAACGGGACGTCCTGCTGCACGCGGCGCGGATGCTGTCGACCCAGGAGATCGCCGACGAGCTGTTCCTGTCGCCGAACACCGTCAAGACGCACCTCAAGAGCATCAACCGCAAGCTGCTGACGGCCAACCGCCGCGAGGCGGTGCGCACCGCGGCCCGGCTGCACCTGCTCGACGAGCCGTGAGCCGTGAGCCGGGGCCGCGAGCCGGGGCCGTGAGCCTGCTTCTGCGCCTCACTCCGGCAGGCGGTGCAGCTCCGTCACCCGCAGCCCCAGCGCCTGGCAGCGGTTCAGCAGTCCGAACAGATGGGCCTCGTCCACCACGTCCCCGTACAGGACGGTGTGGTCGGGCACGACCCTGCTCTCCATTTCGGGGAAGCCCTCCCTGCGGGTCGTCTCCTGCAGTACGCCGGACACCCGGATCTCGTAGCGCATGGGGCCGGCTCCCTTCGCCTCGACGGTGGCCTCCAGCCTGGCCGCACGGTGCGGCGCGGCGCATCACCCCCATGAGGTGACCCGCCGGTCCGCCGTTCCCCGGTGCCCCGGGCGCTCACCCGCCCGGGGTGATCCACCGCCTGTGCCGCCGCCCGTACGGTGGCGGCGCAGGCAGTTCCCGCCGTCCGCCGAGGGAGCCCCACCATGAGTTCCTACCCCGCGATCGCCGACCACGGCGTGATCGGCGACCTGCAGACGGCCGCCCTGGTCTCCACCGACGGCGACATCGACTGGTGGTGCACGCCCCGGTTCGACTCCCCCAGTCTCTTCGCCTCCCTGCTGGACGACGCCGGGGGCGGCCGGTGCCGGCTGGCCGTCGACCGGGAGGCCGTGCCGGACGCCCGGGTGAAACAGCTCTACCTGGCCGGTACGGCGATCGTGGTCACCCGCTTCCTCGCCCCGCAGGGGGTGGCGGAGGTGATCGACCTCATGCTCCCCGACACCTCGGCGAGCCCGTCCGACCGGCACCGGATCATCCGGGGCGCGCGGGTGGTGCGCGGCCGGGTGCCGTTCGTGCTGGAGTGCCGGCCCCGCTTCGACTACGGCCGCGCCGCCCACCGGCTCAGCCTGCCCGACGAGCACACCGCGCTGCTGCGCTCGCCCGGCCAGGAGCTGTGCGTGCGCACCACCGCCCCGGTCACCCTGCACGCCGACGGCGAGGACGTCACCGCGCGGTTCACGCTGGCCGCCGGGGAGCTGGCGACCGTGGAGCTGACCTCGCTGCCGCCGGGCGGCGAGCCGCCTCCCGCGCCGAGCGACGAGGACGCCCTCGCCGCCTTCGACGCCTGCCGGGCGTACTGGTACGGCTGGCTGAGGTCGTCCAACTACCAGGGCCGTTGGCGGCAGATCGTGGACCGCTCGGCGATCACCCTGAAGCTGCTCAGCTACCGGCCGACCGGGGCGCTGATCGCCGCCGCGACGATGGGCCTGCCGGAGCAGGTCGGCGGCGAGCGCAACTGGGACTACCGCTACACCTGGATCCGGGACGCCTCGCTCTCCGTGCACACCCTGATCGGGCTCGGCTTCCGCGAGGAGGCGCAGGCGTTCCGCCGCTGGGTGCGCGAGCGGATCGAGGCCGCCGGCGCCGGGGGCGAGCGGCTGCAGATCATGTACCGGATCGACGGCGACCCGCACCTGGGCGAGGAGACGCTCGGCCACTGGGAGGGCTACCAGGGCTCCTCCCCGGTGCGGGCCGGCAACGCCGCCGCCGACCAACTCCAGCTCGACATCTACGGCGAGGCCGCCTACGCGTTCGCCGCCGGGGACGGCGACATGGGCGCGCTGCGCGGCTGGGACGCGTTCCGCCGGATGGTGGACTGGCTGACCGAGCACTGGGACCGCGCCGACGAGGGGATCTGGGAGACCCGCGGCGGGCGCCAGGACTTCACCTACAGCCGGCTGATGTGCTGGGTGGCCTTCGACCGGGCCGTGCGGCTCGCCCGCACCCACGCCCGCCCCGCCGACCTGGACCGCTGGAGCTCGGTGCGCGACGACGTCCTGCGCCAGATCGTGCAGCGCGGCTGGAGCCCGAAGCGCGGGGCCTTCGTCCAGCACTACGACACCGAGGTCCTGGACGCCTCGCTGCTGCTGATGCCCAAGGTCGGCTTCCTCTCCCCCACCGACCCGGACTGGCTCTCCACCCTGGACGCGATGGACCGGGAACTGGTCTGCGACAGCCTGGTCTACCGCTACGACCCGGCCGCCTCCCCCGACGGGCTGCGCGGCACCGAGGGCACCTTCAACCTCTGCTCCTTCCTCTACGTGGAGGCCCTCGCCCGGGCGGGCCGGGTCGAACAGGCCCGCTACGCCTTCGACAAGATGCTCACTTACGCCAACCACGCGGGCCTGTTCGCCGAGGAGATCGGCCCCTCCGGCGAGCAACTGGGCAACTTCCCGCAGGCGTTCACCCATCTGGCACTCATCGATGCGGCGCTCGCCCTGGACGAGGAGCTCGACCGCCGGGGCACCGCCTGAGCCCGCGTGCGGCCCGGGCACAGGTCCACGAAAGGAGTCCGGTCATGGCCTCGTCCACCCACCCGGCACGGCCCCGCCGGAACCTGCTGCCGTTCGCGGGTGTCGCGATGATCCTGCTGGCCCTGTTCAACGGGTGGGACGCGATGGCGGCGCTGATCGACTCGCCCGTCGTCACCGGCACCGACCGCTACGTCTTCGGCGACCTGCACAGCCTGGGCTGGGCGGTGCTCGCGCTGGCCGTCGCCCAGGGCCTGGCCGGCATCACGCTGCTCACCGGCGACCTCCCCAGCCGCTGGTTCCCGGCGACGGTGCTGTGCGCCAACGTCTTCGTGCAGTTCGTCTTCGTGGCGAGCTACCCCGCCTGGTCGCTCATGATCATCGCGATCGACGTGGCCGCGCTCTACGCGGTGCTCACCGCGCCCGACGGACGGAGCCGGGAATGACCACCACCGCTGCCGCGAGTCCCGCCCCGGCCGCACGGCGCGTCCTCGCCCCGCTGGCCCTCGCCCAGTTCATCTGCAGCTTCGCGGGCTCCAGCATGAACGTGATGATCAACGACATCAGCGCGGACCTCGACACCACCGTCCAGGGCGTCCAGGTCGCGATCACCGTCTTCCTGCTGGTGATGGCCGCCCTGATGATCCCCGGCGGCAAGCTCACCGACCGCTGGGGCCGCAAGCGCTGCCTGATGCTGGGCCTCGCCGTCTACGGCGTCGGCGCCCTGCTCAGCGCGGCCGCCCCCGGGCTCGGGGTGCTGATCCTCGGCAACTCGGTGCTGGAGGGCGTCGGCACCGCCCTGCTGATCCCCCCGGTCTACATCCTGACCACCCTGCTGTTCACCGGGACGGCCGCCCGGGCCCGCGCGTTCGGCACCATCATGGCGCTGGGCGGCGTCGGCGCGGCGGCCGGTCCGCTGATCGGCGGCCTGCTCACCACGGCGATCGACTGGCGCGCCAACTTCGGCTTCCAGGTCCTGGTGGTGGCGGTGATCCTGTTCCTCACCCGCACCCTGGAGGATCCGCTGCCCGCCGACCCCGGCCGGCCGTTCGACACCGTCGGCGCGGTGCTGTCGGCGACGGGTCTGGTGCTGCTGGTCACCGGCATCCTCGCCGCGGACGACAACACCTGGCTGATGATCGGCCTGCTGGCCGCGGGCGCCGCGGTGCTGGCCGCCTTCTTCGGCTGGATCCGCCGACTGGAGCGGGCGGGCCGCGAACCGCTGCTGGCCACCAGCCTGTTCCACAACCGCGTCTCCAATCTGGGCCTGGTCACCCAGAACGCCCAGTGGCTGGTCCTGATGGGCGTCTCGTTCACCGTCGGCGCCTACCTCCAGGTCGTCCGCGGCTACAGCGCGATCGCCACCGGCGGCGTCTTCACCGCCGCCACCGTGGGCCTGCTGGCCTCCTCGCTCGCCGCCGAGCGGCTGGCGAAGCGGCGCGCCCAGCGCACCCTGATCGTCACCGGCTTCGCCACCACCACCGCCGGCATCCTGGTGCTGCTCCTGCTGGTGCGCGCCTTCGGCGGCGCCTGGGCGTTCGCGCCCGGACTGCTGCTGATCGGGCTCGGCCTCGGCCTGATGCTCACCCCGTCGGTCAACGTGGTGCAGTCCGCGTTCCCGGACAGCCGGCAGGGCGAGATCTCCGGCCTGTCCCGCAGCATCTCCAACCTCGGCTCCTCGCTCGGCACCGCCGTGGCCGGCACCATCCTGGTCTCCGCGCTCTCCCCCAACGGCTACGCGGCGGCGATGATCGTCCTGGCCGGCTTCGGCGTGGTCGGCCTCGGCGCGGCGCTGTTCCTCCCGCACGACCGGCCACCGGGCACCGGGGCCGCCGGGCCGGGGCGCTGAGCCCGGCCGCTGAGCCCGGCCACCGAGCGGGCGCACACGGAACAGCCGTTTCCGTCACGACTATTGACGGAATGTCCAACAGTGGCGATTCTCGTCACACCGAGTATGCGGACGCCGACAGCCGCCCCCGGGGGCGCCGCGGTGCCGCGGACGGCGGGCGTCGGCCGCGTCGTCGGACCGCCCGTCCGTCCCTCCGGAACTGGGGTGCCCATGACCCGACTCCCCCACGCACGCCTGCGATTCGCCACCCTGCTCGCCGCGCTGCTCGCCCTGGTCGCCGCCGCCCTCGCCGCGCCGGCGCGCGGGGCCGGCGGCGCGAACTGGTGGGACCCGGTCGCCCGGCCGGCGCCCGACGCCGCGATCGGCGTCACGGGCGAGCCGTTCACCGGCACCGACGCCCAGGGCCGGGTCCGCGGCTTCGTCGACGCGCACGACCACATCCTCTCCAACGAGGCCTTCGGCGGCCGGCTGATCTGCGGCAAGGCCTTCTCCGAGGCGGGCGTGACCGACGCCCTCAAGGACTGCCCCGAGCACTACCCCGACGGCTCGCTCGCCGTCTTCGACATGATCACCAACGGCGGCGACGGCCGGCACGACCCGGTCGGCTGGCCGACCTTCGCCGACTGGCCGGCCCATGACTCGCTGACCCACCAGCAGAACTACTACGCCTGGGTGGAGCGCGCCTGGCGCGGCGGCGAGCGGGTCCTCGTCAACGACCTGGTGACCAACGGCGTGATCTGCTCGGTCTACTTCTTCAAGGACCGCGACTGCGACGAGATGACCTCCATCCGCCTCCAGGCGAAGCTCAGCCACGACATGCAGGCCTACGTCGACAGGATGTACGGCGGCCCCGGCAAGGGCTGGTTCCGGATCGTCACCGACAGCGGGCAGGCCAGGGAGGTCGTCCACCAGGGCAAGCTCGCCGTGGTGCTCGGGGTGGAGACCTCGGAGCCGTTCGGCTGCAAGCAGGTGCTGGACGTCGCCCAGTGCGGGCGCGCGGACATCGACCGCGGCCTCGACGAGCTGTACGGGCTCGGCGTGCGCAGCATGTTCCTGTGCCACAAGTTCGACAACGCGCTGTGCGGCGTGCGGTTCGACGAGGGCGCGCTGGGCACCGCGATCAACGCGGGCCAGTTCCTGTCCACCGGCACCTTCTGGCAGACCGAGCCGTGCACCGGCCCGCAGCACGACAACCCGATCGGCCTGGCGCCCGCCACGGCGTCCGTGCAGAACCAGCTGCCACCGGGCGTGACGCCGCCCGCGTACGCGGCCGGCGCCCAGTGCAACACGCGGGGCCTGAGCGAGCTCGGCGAGTACGCCCTGCGCGGGATGATGCGGCGCGGCATGATGCTGGAGCTCGACCACATGAGCGTCAAGGCGGCCGGGCGGGCGCTGGACGTCCTGGAGTCCGAGGCGTACCCGGGCGCGATCTCCTCCCACAGCTGGATGGACCTCGGCTGGACGGAGCGCGTCTACCGGCTCGGCGGCTTCGTCGCCCAGTACATGAACGGCGCGGAGGCGTTCAGCGCGGAGGCGCGGCGCACCGACGCGCTGCGCGACAAGTACGGCGTCGGGTACGGCTACGGGACCGACATGAACGGGGTCGGCGGCTGGCCCGGTCCGCGCGGCTCCGGCACCGCGAACCCGGTGCGCTACCCGTTCCGCACCGCCGACGGCGGCTCGGTGGTGGAGCGGGCCACGGCGGGCAGCCGCACCTGGGACGTCAACACCGACGGGGCCGCGCACTACGGGCTGGTGCCGGACTGGCTGGAGGACGTCCGGCTGGTCGGCGGGCAGGACGTGGTCGACGACCTGTTCCGGGGCGCGGAGTCCTACCTGACCACCTGGGGCGCCTCCGAGCGGCACCGGTCCGGGGTGAACCTGGCCGCCGGCGCCTCGGCCGCCGCCAGTTCCGCCGAGTGGAACCCGTTCACCGACTACGGGCCCGGCCGGGCCGTCGACGGCAGCCCCTCCAGCCGGTGGGCCAGCGACTGGAGCGACGACCAGTGGCTGCGGATCGACCTGCCCGCGACCACCCTGGTCGGCCGGGTCACCCTGGACTGGGAGCGGGCCCACGCCCGCGCCTACCGGATCGAGGTGTCCACCGACGGGGCGGCCTGGCGGACGGTGTGGTCCACCGCCTCCGGCGACGGCGGCCTGGACACCGCGCGCTTCCCCGCCGTCCCGGCGCGGTACGTGCGGATCCACGGGGAGCAGCGGGCGACCGGGTGGGGGTACTCGCTGTACGAGGCGGGCGTCTACCGGGGCTGACCTGCACCGTTCCTGACCCTGACCGGTTCCGGCGATTCGCCGGGACCGGTCTTTTGCATGCGCGGGAACGACCGGTGCGCGGACATTATGCGCTTGCATATATCTAGCGCCTGCAATTATTGTCAGCACACGCAAGGAGCTCACTCAAGCAATCCAGAAGGGTGGAGCCCAGTGCCCCTCGTCCTCCTCGCCCTGGCCATCGGCGCCTTCAGCATCGGCACCACCGAATTCGTGATCATGGGCCTGCTCCCCGAGATCGCCGCCGACTACGGCGTCTCCATCCCCACCGCGGGCCTGCTGGTCACCGGCTACGCGCTCGGCGTGGTCGTCGGCGCACCACTGATGGCCGTCCTCGGCACCAGGGTCAACCGCAAGCGGATGCTGATGCTGCTGCTCGGCCTGCTGGTGCTCGGCAACGCGCTGTCCGCCGTCGCGCCGGGCTTCGGCGTGATGCTGACCGGCCGGGTGGTCGCCTCGCTCGCCCACGGCGCGTTCTTCGGCATCGGCTCCGTCGTCGCGGCCGACCTGGTCGCCCCCGACAAGAAGGCCGGCGCCCTCGCCACCCTGTTCGCCGGCCTCACGGTCGCCAATGTCGTCGGCGTCCCGCTCGGCACCTTCCTCGGCCAGGGCGTCGGCTGGCGCGCCACCTTCGCCGTCGTCGCCGCGCTCGGCGTGGTCGGACTGATCGGCATCGCCCGCCTGGTGCCCGAACTGCCCCGCCCCGAAGGCGCCCACCTGCGCCGCGAGCTGGGCGCGTTCCGCAACCCGCAGGTGCTGCTCGCGATGACGATGACCGTGCTCGGCTTCGGCGGCGTCTTCGCCGCGATCACCTACATCGCGCCGATGATGACCGAGGTGACCGGCTACTCCGAGGGCTCCGTCACCTGGCTGCTGGTGCTCTTCGGCGCCGGGATGTTCCTCGGCAACCTGGTCGGCGGCCGGTTCGCCGACCGCAGCCTGATGCCGATGCTCTGCACCGCGCTCGGCGGCCTCGCCGTCGTGCTCGCGCTGTTCACCCTCACCGCGCACAACAAGGCCACCGCCGCCGTGACCATCGTCCTCGTCGGCGCCCTCGGCTTCGCCACCGTCCCGCCGCTGCAGAAGCGCGTCCTCGACCAGGCGCACGGCGCGCCGACCCTCGCCTCGGCCGTGAACATCGGCGCCTTCAACCTCGGCAACGCCCTCGCCGCCTGGCTCGGCGGCCTGGCCATCTCCGCCGGCCTCGGCTACACCGCGCCCAACTGGGTCGGCGCCCTGCTCGCCGCCTCGGCCCTCGCCCTGGCCTTCTGGTCCATCGCCCTGGAACGCCGCTCCCCCGCGGCCGCCGCGCCCACCGCAGCGCCCGTCCCGGTCCACCACTGACAACAGGTGGCGGCGCCTCGGCCTCCGCTTCCGGGAAGGGCAGCTCCAGGGCCCGTTCGCCGGGCCGGTCACCCGATGAACGGGTTGTCCAGAGGTTTGCGAAGAGAACACTCGATCGCATGACATTTCTGACGCCCCATCACTTTCCTCCCTACGCTCGCGCTTGCGGGTGGTTCCGGCCACCCGCGTTCTGCTGCCTTCCATCAACGTCCAAGGAGCCAGGATGCAGAGTGGGGTTCGGATCATCGCGGGCGCGGGAACGTCCACGGCGGCGTTCGTGGCACCGCTGAAGAGCGGCGCGGCGGAGCCGAGGCCCGTACGCGGCTGGCAGGACTTCACGCGGCTGTACCCGGTCGGCGCTGAGGGCGGCGGCGAGGGTGGCGGTGAGGCCGGTGCGAATCTGGCCGAGGCCGTGTACGGGTTCTTCGCCAACGGCGGCACCGAGTGCTACGTGGTCGGCACGGGCGGTGGCACGCCGACGGCCTACACCGCCGGGCTGACCGCATTGGAGGCGGTGGCCGACGTGAACATCGTGGTCGCTCCCGACCTGTGGCAGGCCGAGAGCGAGGCACCGGCGATCGCCAAGGCGATCGCCGGCCACTGCGCGCGCCTCGGCAACCGGATGGCGCTGCTGCACACCGAGCAGGGCGCCTCGGCAGCGGACGCGGTCAAGACGCCCGCGCTGTTCGGGCTGGACGACACCGAGGCGCAGTTCACAGCCGTCTACCACCCCTGGATCGAGGTGCCCGGCGTCGACGGTACGGCCCGCACGGTTCCCGCCTGCGGCCACATCGCCGGGATCTGGGCCCGCACCGACGCCGAACGCGGGGTGTTCAAGGCCCCGGCGAATCAGAACGTCCGGGGGGCGACCGCGATCGAGAAGGCGCTGACCGACGACGAGAACGGCGAACTGAACGCGGTCGGGGTGAACTGCCTGCGGGTCTTCCCCGACCGCGGGCTGCTGGTGTGGGGCGCCCGCACACTGTCCACCAGCCGTGACTGGAAGTACCTGAACGTCCGGCGCCTGGTGAACCACCTGACCGACTCGATCCGGGCCGGCGCGACCTGGGCCGTCTTCGAGCCGAACGACGAACGCCTCTGGGCGAGCCTGCGCTCGGCGGTCGCCTCGTACCTGAGCGATCAGTGGCGCCAGGGAGCACTCGTGGGCAGGACGCCGGACGAGGCGTTCTACGTGATCTGCGACCAGACCAACAACCCGGCCGAGCGGGTGAAGGCCGGCCAGGTGGCCATCGACATCGGCATCGCCCCCATCCGCCCCGCGGAGTTCATCGCCTTCCGGGTCGTCCAGGAGGCCGGCACCGGCCAGTAGCCGCGTCGAGCGGCGTTCGGGCGGTGCCCGGCCCGTCAGTAGTCGGGCAGGTCGAAGAGGGTGGCGGCGCAGAAGACCTCCGCCGCCTCCGGCCCGGGCTCGTCGAAGCCGCCGAAGGAGTCGGGATCCTCCGTGGCGCCGGCGGTCCACCGGCGCCGCTGTCACCCCGCCGACAGCTCACTGACAGCCCGTCAGCGTTGCACGCTCCCCCGGAGTCGAGGACAGGATCTGACCTACATGCCTCCTACTGTGGATCACGTCGGACGGCAGCGGCCGCCGGCACCGGAGCTTCCACGGAGGAACAGCCATGAGCGAGACCGCGACCACCACCGCCCCCGCCGTCACCGGCGAGCGGAGCGACCTGCTGGCGCAGCTCGCCACGCAGCGTCAGTTCCTGCGCTTCACCACGCGGGACCTGACCGATGAGCAGGCCGCGCTGCGGACCACCGCCGGCGAGCTGTGCCTGGGCGGTCTGATCAAGCACGTCGCGGCGGTCGAGGAGTCCTGGGCAGGCTTCATCCTCGAAGGCCCGTCGGCGATGCCCGACTTCATGAACCTGACGCAGGCCGACCTGGACCAGCGGGCCGACCAGTTCCGGCTGCTGCCGGGCGAGACCCTGGCCGGCGTTCTCGACGCCTACGAGGAGGTGGCCCGGCGCACCGACGCGCTGGTCGCCTCGCTGCCGGACCTCGACGTCACGCACCCGCTGCCCGAGGCGCCGTGGAACAAGCCCGGTGTCCGCTGGTCCGCCCGGCGGGTGGTGCTGCACGTCATCGCCGAGACGGCGCAGCACGCCGGCCACGCCGACATCCTGCGGGAGTCCCTGGACGGCGCCAAGACCATGGGCTGAGCGCCGCCCGGCGCGCGTCCTGCGGCGCGCGCCGGGGGCGGTGCCGGTCAGCCGAAGTGGCGGGCGAAGAACCGCAGGGCGCCGGTCAGTTCGAAGGCCGGGAGGCCGCCGTGCGGGCCGGGGTTGGCGTGCAGGGTCTTCTCGGCGGAGCCGAGGGCCTCGAACAGGGCGAGGCCGGCCTCGCGCGGAACCCGCTCGTCGTCCCACTGGAGCAGGAAGTGCACCGGGACGGTGATCCGCGCGGCCTGCCCGGCGGAGGCGAGCGCGCCCCCGAGGCCCAGGACCGCCGCGCGCACCCGGGGTTCGGCCGCGACGAACGGGACGCCGAGCCCGCATCCCAGCGAGACGCCCCAGTAGCCGACGGGCCCGGCGCCGACGTGGTCGAGCCGCTGGACGGCGTCCAGCACCGCGCGCCATTCGGGGACCGTCCGGCGCGCCACCAGGGCGTGGAACTCCGCGAGCAGCGGCGCCGGTTCGGCGCCGGCCTCGATGCGCGCCCGGTTGGCGGTGGCGATCCGGTCGTACTCCTCCTGCACCGGCCGGTCGCCGTGGCCGGGCACGTCCGGTGCGACCACCGCGAAGCCGCGTTCGGCGACGAGCCGGTGGGCGCGCTCCAGGACGGCGGGGGCCTTCTTGTGCTCGCCGCCGCCGTGTCCGAGCAGGATCAGCGGGCGGGGGCGGGCGGGACCGTCCGGGGTCCAGAGCGCGCCGGGGGTCTCCCCCAGGACGAAGAGCTGCTCACGGATGCCGTCGGACGAGGTGTCAGTGGTGAAGCGCATGGGCGGTACGAGCCTTCCGGGGTGCCTGCTCCGGGCACTCCCGGGCCATGCGAGGGAGGGGTGCCCGACCTGTCACAGCGTTGATCGGTCCCACCTCCTCGGTTCGCAGCGGCGCACGGCGGAGTGGACGGTACCACGGGGCTCGTCGGCCGGGCAGTCGAGTTAGAGGGTCTCACTGAAGTTGTTGACACTCACGGCAATGCGGAGTTAGAACTTATAACGAGCGCGAGAACGCGAAATCCTCTACCGAGAAGGAGGGCGCGGCCATGAGTGACCAGCGTCTGCTCCAGGTCGTCCTGCCGGGTGTGGTGGCTCCGGAGGGGCTGGAACTCCGGTACGGCACCGTGCCCCCGGCCGGCCGGGGGCAGGTCGTGGTCGGTGTGGAGGCCACCGGCGTCTCCTTCGCCGAGCAGCAGATGCGCCGCGGGCGGTACTACGACCAGCCGGCCTTCCCCTTCGTCCCCGGCTACGACCTGGTCGGCCGGGTGCTGGCCACCGGCGAGGGCGTGGACCCGGCGCTGGCCGGACGGCGGGTGGCCGCGCTGGTCAAGATCGGCGGCTGGGCCAGCCATGTGGCGCTGGACGCGGCGGACGTGGTGCCGGTGCCCGACGGCCTCACCCCGGCCGAGGCGGAGACCGTGGTGCTCAACGGCATCACCGCCTGGCAGATGCTGCACCGGCTGGCGAGGGTGCGCGCCGGGCAGACCGTCCTGGTGCACGGCGCGAGCGGCGGCGTCGGCTCCGTGCTGGTCCAACTGGCCCGCGCGGCCGGGGCGTCGGTGATCGGCACCGCCTCCGCCCGCAACCACGACGAGCTGCGCGGGCTGGGCGCCGTCCCGGTCGACTACCGCGAGGGCGACGTGCCCGCCCGGGTCAGGGAGCTGGCCCCCGGCGGGGTGGACGCGGTGTTCGACCACGTCGGCGGGCGCAGCGTGGTCGACTCCTGGCGCCTGCTCGCCCCCGGCGGCGTCCTGGTCGCCTACGGCAGCGCCTCCACCCGGGACGACAGCGGCTCCAGGACGTGGCCGGTGCTGAGGGTCCTCGCCCGCACCTGGGCCTGGAACGCCCTGCCGAACGGGCACCGCGCCCACTTCTACAGCATCTGGGCCGGCCGAATCCTGCGCAAGGACGCCTTCCGTGCCCGGCTGCGGGCCGACCTCACCGCGGTCTTCGGCGCCGTCGCCCGGGGCGACGTCATCGCCCGCGTCGCGGCCGAACTCCCGCTCACCGACGCCGCCGTGGCGCTGCGCCTGGCCGAGTCCGGCACGGTCAGCGGCAAGGTCGTCCTGGTCCCCTGACGGGCACACGGAGCCCCGGCCGCTCGAAGGGCGCGGTGGTCACTGTGCCGCTTCGTAGGCCTCGCGGACGGCCGCCGGGATCCGGCCCCGGTCGTTGAGGAGGTGACCGTTTTCCCGGGCCCAGTGGCGGACGGGGTCGTCGGCCGGGCGGGGAGCGAGCCGGCGGGCGCGGGCGGGTCCGTTCCAGTCGCCCGTGGAGACGCCTTCCAGCCGGTCCGCCGTCTCCTGGAGGAAGGCGGACAGGGAGGGGTGCTCACCCTCCTCGGGGAGTTCCCCCTCGCGCCAGGTCCCCACGGCGCCGGTGCGCGTGTCGACGAACGTTCCGTAGCGGCCGTCGCGCTCCGCGACGATCGGCAGCCACTCCCGGCGCCAGTGCGGGTGGCCGGGGACGTCGGACGGCTCCGACTCCTCCACGGCCATCCTGTGGCCGTGGACGCGCTCGATGTCGGTGAGGCCGAGCAGGAGCCGTCCGTCGGGGACGACACCGTCCAGGCCACCCGGGCACGCTCCGGCGTCGATGTCGATCGCCGGCAGCCACTGGCGCAGCCCGTCCGGCAGTTCGAGGCCCATGCGCTCCGCGGCGGCGTCGACGGCCGCCGGGTCCCCCGGGCCGCCGAGGGCGGCCGGCACGCCGGGGTCGTGCCGCTCCAGCCAGGCGGTCACCCGGCCCCACGCCCGCCGGACCTCGGCTGCCTCCGACGTCGGCGTCGGCCGATCACTCACGTACGGTCTCCGGTTCGCTCGGACTCCGAGGGCGCTCAAACCCCGCGCTGGAGCGGACCGTTCGCGGCGAGGTGCTCGCGGGCGGCCGCCAGGCGGCGGGCGGCCGTGCCGAAGTGGTGCGAGACCAGCGGCAGCACGTGCGGGTCCAGCCTACGGGTGAAGGCCTCGGCCGCCTCCAGCGGCGCCGTCGCCCGGAGCAGCAGCTCCGCCGTCCCCGCGCCCTGCGCGCCGGGCCCGGACGCCTGGAGGCCGGCGGCGGTGCGGCGCAGCAGGATCAGCGCGTCCTCGGCGTCCGGCGGCCCGTCCGGGAAGTCGTGTCCCCACCAGGACAGTTCGACGGTGACCGCGTTCAGGTGCGCCTCGCAGCGCCGGAACCACCAGGCGGTCCACGAGGCGGTCAGGTCGGCGGTCTTCGGGCTCATGTTGTCACTCGGCACAGGGCCGATCATGTCCCACGAAGTCCGCCCGCAGGCGGGTATTCCGGAAAAGTCGGCCTTTCCGGTGTCAGCAGCCGCAGGTGTCAGCAGCCGCGGGTGTCGGCGGGCAGCACCAGGCCGGCCGTCACCAGGCGGGGGCCGGTGACCCGGATCTGCTGGCTGTACGGGCCGGTGGGCGCGGGGCTCGGGGCGACCAGGTTGAGCCGCTCCGGCAGTTCGGTGTCCGCGACCGGCGCTCCGGTGTGCACCACGGACAGCACGCCGGAGCACGTCGCGGTGGCCGGGGGCGTACTGCCCGGGGCGACGCCGTTGGCCGGGCCGAGCGGCACCTCGACGGTGTCCAGCGGGCGGTAGGAGTAGGACGGCCGCCCGGTCGCCCCGGCACCGTAGTTGGACAGCCGCACCGCGAAGCGGGTGATCTTGACCGGGACCGGCGCGCAGAACCGCTTGGTCTCCTGGGTGTCCAGGTGCAGGCCGTCCAGCGACATGTAGACGCCCAGGTCGATGATGCGCAGTGAGCCCGGGAGGCGGACCAGGTAGCCGCTCAGCTCCGTGTCGCCGAGCAGCGCCGGGTCGGCGCAGGTGGCGGTGGGCGAGGGGGCCTCGGTCGGCGTCGCGTCCGGCGACGCGGTGTCCGAGGCGGCGGAGGGGCTCTCCGTCGCGGACGGCGTCACGGACGCGCCGCTCGCCGCCGTCGACGGCGCACCGGCGGCGTCCGCCGAGGAGGACCCGCCCGACGAGCAGCCGGCCACTCCCAGTGCGGCGGCCGCCGCCACCGCGAGCAGCTTCGCCCCGGACCGGCCCGGATACCTCACACCCATTTCCCCGCCTTTCCTGGATCGAGGCCGATGATGCCAGAACTCGGCTCAGGGGAAGGCCAGTTCGGGGAAATCCTGATCTCCGGAGCGGGTCCGCGCACCCGCACCCACGAAGGCTTCGCACCGGAGGGGGATCACCGCCCGCCCCCTCAAGGCGGCATGAGCCCGACAATTCTTTCGGCCATCCGTGCACGAGGTCTGTTCGCCGTCACAACACCCCCCTAGAGTGGGCCGCGCCCCTCCACACGTGCCCCTTTCGCAAGCCGGTTCACTGGTTCCCGAAGCGTTCAGCGCAGCCTGTTCCCATTGTCGAGCCGGAAGGGCCGGGCCCGTGACGCAGGCGTTCCAGTCCCCCGGCTTCGCCGCGCTGGCGGCCGGCCGCGCGGTCGAGACGCGGCTCGTCGAGGACCGCTGGCAGGCGGTCGCCTGGGACCTGGGGACGGGCCTGCGCCGGGTGGTCACCGACCGGCCGGACGGCGTCCACCTGAGCGAGATCGAGCCGGACGGCGACGCCATCTGGTGGTTCGACGCCGACAGCGCCGGGGAGGGCCGGTGGCGGCGCGCGCCGTTCGGCGGCGCGGCGGACGGCGAGGCGAACGGTGGAACGAACGGTGGAACGGACGGCGAGGCGCTGCACGGCGTACCGCACGGCCGGGCGTACGGCGTCGCCTTCGACCGGACGGGCACACTCGCCGCGGTGGCCGTCGGCGTCGGCGACGCCTCGCACTGCTACGTCGGACCACCCGCGGGCCGGGCACGGCTGATCGGTTCGGCGCCGGGGTACCTGGGCCTGGCCGACCTGTCGCCGGACGGCCGCCTGCTCGCCCTCGGCGGCCGGCCCGACGGCGACGACGCGGTGGTCCTGTGGCCGGCCGACGCCCGGGCCGACGCCCCGGCGGGCGGTCCGCTGCGGCTCCCCGGGGACGAACAACTGCGGCTCTGGCCGATCGAGTTCAACCCGCTCGCGCCGCACGAGCCGGAACTGCTGCTGGTGGCCGAGGAGGACGAGCGCTACACGGTCGCGACCTGGCGGGCGGGCGAGGGGCTGCGCAGGTACCCGGGGTTGGCGTTCGACTCGCAGATATCGGCCGGCTGGTACGGCGGGCCGCGCGGGGTGCTGATCCAGCACGAGCGGGCCGGGCGCAGCCGCCTGCTGCTCGCCGACCTCGGCCCGTCCACCGGGCAGCCTCCGCCCGTCCGGGAGATCCGCACCCCCGGCGGCACGATCCACGACCTGTCCTGCGCCCCGGACGGCACCCTGCACTGCGTGTGGAGCCGCGAGTCGACACCGCCGCGCCCGCTGGTGCTGCGCCCCGGCGAGGAGGCGGCGCACCGCCCCGGCCCGGAGCGGGACGACACCTCCCGGAGCGCGCGCTGGACGCCCCGGCCGTACGGGCGGATCCACAGCTTCGTCAGCACCCCGGCCGGCCCGGGCCCGTGGCCGACCCTGTTCCTGGTGCACGGCGGCCCCGCCACCCACGACCGCGACTCCTACGACCCCCGGGTGAACGCCCTGGTCGGCGAGGGCTACGCGGTGGTGCGCAGCAACTACCGCGGCTCCACCGGCTACGGCGCCCGCTGGCAGCACGACTACGGCCACCGGGTCGGGCTGGCCCAGATCGAGGACCTGGCCGCCGTCCGCGCGGAGCTGGTCGCCGACGGCACGGCGCTCGCCGAGCGCACCGGCCTGTGCGGCTTCTCCTGGGGCGGCTACCTGGCCCTGCTGGCGATGGGCGCGCAGCCGCGGCTGTGGTCGCTCGGCATGGCCGCCCAGCCGATCGCGGACTACCCCGCCGCCTACCGCACCACCACCCCCGCGCTGCGCGAACTCGACCGGGAGCTGTTCGGCGGGACCCCGGAGGAGGTCCCCGAGCGCTACCGCGCGGCCGACCCCCGGTCGTACGTGCACCAGGTCCGCTCGCCCGTCCTGCTGGTCGCCTCGCGGACCGACGAGCGGTGCCCGCCCGGCCAGGTGGCCCGGTACGCGGCCGACCTGCGCCGGCTCTCGGTGCCGCACGAACTGCTCTGGGTGGACGGCGGCCACTACAGCCGCCGCACCGCCGACCACCGGTCGGTGCTGGCCGCGATGGTCCGGTTCGCCGGACGGGCCTGGCCGGCGCCGCTCCCCCGCGCACCCCGGGGCGACCGCCCCGAGGGATCCGCCGAGTCGTCGGAAGGAGGTGAACAGCCATGAAGCGCCGCAGCATCCAGAACGACCCGATCGGCACCCCGGAGCGTGACCGGGGCGCCGTCGTGGTCCAGAACTTCGCGCTCGACATCACCAAGGCCGCACCGGTCGCGCCTGCCCTCAAGGGGCAGCCGAAGCCGAAGAAGGCCCCGGAGGGCAAGTGACCCTCCGTCGCTCCGGGGCGCCCGCGCGCCCCGGAGCGGCACCTCACCGACCGCCGGCGGACAACAGAAGTGGCCACCATGCGTATCGTCCTGCTGCACATGCCCTGGGGCGCGATCGACGTGCCGTCGCTGGCGCTCGGAATCCTGCACACCGCCGCCGCCCGCGCCGGCCATCAGGTCGACGTGCGGTACGCCAACCTGGACTTCGTGGACTGGGCGGCCGAGCATGCGGGATTCGGCGCGGACGACTACCAGTACTTCTCCGAGAAGTCCTACTTCCAGGGCGCGGGCGACTGGGCGTTCGCCGGCGCCCTGTACGGCGACGACGACGCGGCGGGTGCCGGGGCCTCGGGCGACGTTGCCACGGGTGACGGGGCCTCGGATGACGGGGCCGCGGGCTACTTCGAGTACCTGGCCGCCAACGGCGCGAGCGAGCGGGAGATCGCGCTGACCCGGGCCACCCGGGCGCTCGCCCCGGCGTTCGTCGACCGGCTGGTGGGGGAACTCGCCGCCGACCCGCCGGACCTGGTCGGCTTCACCACCACCTTCCAGCAGAACACCGCGAGCCTCGCCGCCGCGCGGCTGCTGAAGCAGCGCTGCCCGCAGGTGCGCACGGTGTTCGGCGGCGCCAACTGCGACGGTCCGCAGGGCGCCGCGCTGCACCGCAACTTCCCGTTCCTGGACTACGTGGTGCGCGGCGAGGGCGAGGCCGCCTTCCCCGCGCTCCTGGCGGGCGGCGACCTCGCCGCCGTCCCCGGGCTGTGCTGGCGCGACGACGCCGGAAGGCCGACGGCCAACGCGATGGCGCGGCGCCCGCTGCCGCCCGCTGCGATCCTCCCGCCCCGCTACGACGGGTTCTTCGAGCGGCTGGACGCCTCCGTCGCGGCCGGCTGGGTCGATCCCAAGCTGGTCCTGGAGGGCTCCCGGGGCTGCTGGTGGGGCGAGAAGCACCACTGCACCTTCTGCGGGCTCAACGGCTCCTCGATGGAGTTCCGCTCCAAGCCGCCCGCGGACTTCCTCGCCGAGCTGCTCGCGCTCGCCGAGCGCCACCAACTGCTGGACGTCTACGTGGTCGACAACATCCTGGACATGGGCTACTTCGACACCGTCCTGAAGTCGCTGGCCGAGCTCCCGGTCGACCTGCGGCTGCACTTCGAGATCAAGGCCAATCTGCGCCGCCGCCAGTTCCAGCTGCTCGGCGACTCGGGCGCGGCCCAGGTGCAGCCCGGCATCGAGAGCCTGAGCACCCGGGTCCTGCGGATCATGGACAAGGGGGTCACGGGCTGCCAGAACGTCCGTGCGCTGCGGGACGCGCAGAGCGCCGGGGTCTCGGTGACCTGGAACTACCTCTACGGCTTCCCGGGCGAGCAGGAGGAGGACTACGAGTCGGTGATCCGCCAGCTGCCCGCGCTGCACCACCTGGACCCGCCGACCGGGGCGGGCCGGATCGCGATCGAGCGGTTCAGCCCCTACTTCGACCGCCCCGAGCTGGGCTTCGCGATCACCCGGCCGGCCTTCCAGTACCGGGCGACCTACCGCCTGCCGGAGAGCGAACTGAACGACCTTGCCTACGTCTTCACCGCGCCGCCGCGCGGGATCGGCGGCGCCCTCGCGGAGCGGCTGGGCGCGGCCGTGGACACCTGGCTCGAACGGTTCCCCGACAGCCGGCTCAGCTACCGGGACGCGGACGGGCGGGTCGTCCTGGTCAACACCCGGCCCGGGTACGACTGGCGGGTGGTCGAGCTGACCGACCCGGTTGAGCTCGCCATCTTCCGGCTGCTCGACCAGCCCCGCTCGACGGCCGCGCTGGCCGCCCGGGTACCCGGCGGCGCGTCGGAGGTCGGGCCGGTGCTGGAGCGCTTCACCGAGCTGGGCCTGCTGTTCCACGACGGGGGCGCCTACGTGCAGGTCGCCGTCGAGTCCGACAACCAGGTGCTGATGCGGATGCGCCACCGGCACGGCCCCGCCACCGCCGCCCGTCCCCGTACCGAGGAGGTGCTCGATGCCGTCGCCACCGGCTGAGCGGACCGGCGCCGCCTGGCGCGAGGCCGCCCCGGAGGTCGAGCTCTGGCTCGACTACGACCCCGCCGTGCGGGAGCTGCCGGGCTTCGCGCTCGGCCGCCGCACGCTGGCGGGACCGGCCCGCACGGAGGTGACCGGGCTGCACCGCGCCGGGGTCCGCTGCCTGCGGCTGACCGAGCCGGTGCGGCTCTGCGCGGACGCGCCGGCCGCCTCCGCGCGGGCGCTGATGCTGCTGCGCGAGGCGACCGGGCAGGGGCTGGCCGTGCTCTGGCAGGCGGTCTGCACGGACGGCTGCGCGACGCGGCGCCGGTTCCACCACCTGTACCCGCCCGAGCGGCTGACCGGCGCGCCGCCGGAGGTCGCCGCCGACTGGCGTGCCACGTACTTCCCGAGCAAGTGCGTCTTCCGGCGCGGCCCCGGCTTCGTCGAGGTGCGCGACCGCCGGTTCGGGACGCTGGAGCTGTTCACCGTCGACGAGCCCGGCCACCTGGCGCAGTTGGACGCGCTGGCCGAGGGCGTCGAGGCCGGCCTGCTGCCGGACGCCGTCCACCGGGACTTCGCCGAGGCGGGTCTGATCGCCGAGCAGGCGGGCCGCGTCTGGTTCCTGCCGATGCGGGTGCGGCGCTGGCCCTTCCCGTCGCTGACCGTGTAGTCGCGAAGGTCCGCCCCCGAGCCCCCAAGTCCCCGCCTTCGAGTCCCCGTCTTCGAGTCCCGAGTCCGAGGAGCGATCCATGACCACCGCGGTCGACGACGACGCCGCCGCGCGGATGTCCGCCTTCATCCGCGACCCGTACCCCACGCTCGCCCGCATCCGCGAGGCCGGCGCGGTCTCCGTCGTCGAGTTCGGCGAGGGCCTGCCGGTCTACCTGGTGACCCGCTACCAGGACGTCCGGGCCGCGCTGATGGACCCGCGGTTCGGGCAGGACGTCCGCCGCAGCCAGGCCATCGCCAGCGGGCGGGGCTCCGGCCTGACGCTCGGCTCGGAGGTGGTCCACATGCTCAACAGCGACCCGCCGGACCACACCCGGCTGCGCCGCCAGATCCAGGGCGTCTTCACCCGCCGGCGGGTCGATCGGATGCGGCCGCTGGTCGAGCGCATCGCCGGCGGCCTGCTGGACGGACTGCGCGAACGGGAGAGGGCCGACCTGGTCACGGACTTCGCCTTCCCGCTGCCGATCATGGTCATCTGCGAGCTGCTGGGCTTCCCGCCGGAGGACATGCAGGCCTTCCGCACCTGGTCGACGGCGATCCTCACCCAGGGCGGCGAGCTGACCTTCGACCAGGCCACCGCCGAACTCAACGACTACCTGCGGGAGTTGATGAAGGCCCGGCGGGCTTCGCCGCGCGCGGACATCCTCACCGACCTGGTAGGGGCCCGGGACGCCGGGGAACTCACCGAGCAGGAGGTGTTCTCGATGGTCTTCCTGCTGCTGATCGGCGGCCACGAGACCACCGTCAACCTGCTCGGCACCGCCACCCTGGCGCTGCTCCACCACCCCGACCAGCTCACCCGGCTGCGCGCCGACCCGGCGGCGATGCCGGTCGCGATCGACGAGTTCCTGCGCTACGAGTCCCCGGTCAGCATGGCCACGCTGCGGTTCACCAACGCCGAGGTGACCGTCGACGACGTGGAGATCCCGGCGGACGAACTGGTACTGCTCTCGCTCGGCGCGGCCAACCGGGACCCGAACCGCTTCACCGACCCCGACCGGCTGATCCTCGACCGGGGCGATCCGGGCCACCTGGCCTTCGGGCAGGGCCTGCACCGGTGCCTCGGCTCCTTCCTCGGCAGACTGGAGAGCGAGGTCGCGCTGACCGGGCTGCTGGAGCGCTTCAGCCGGATCGAGCTGGCCGCGGCGGAGGAGACCCTGCCCTGGCGCAACACCATCATGCTGCGCGGCCTGGAGTCGCTGCCGGTCGCGCTCCATGGCTAGCAGCACGGGGGCGGGGAGCACCGGGACAGGCGACACCGGGACAGGCGGCACCGGGACAGGCGGCACCGGGACGGGCGGCGCGGCGGGCCTGCTGCGCTTCCGCCCCCGGATCGGCCTCGCGCCACTGCGCTCGCGCGGCTACCGGCTGCTGGTGATCGGGCAGGCCACCTCGGAGTTCGGCAACGCCTTCCAGGTGGTCGCCCTGCCGCTGCTGGTCTACTCCCTCGCCGGGGGCGCCCGCCAGCTGAGCCTGGTGGTCGCCGCCTACGGCGCGGGCCGGCTGGCCGCCACCCCCCTCGGCGGGATGCTCGCCGACCGGTTCGGCGCCCGGCGGGTGATGCTGGCCGCCGACCTCGGCCGGCTGTTCGCCACCGCCGGGCTCTGCGCGGTCGCCGCCGGCGGGCAGGCGGACTACTGGCTGATCGGCGGGCTGGCACTGCTGGTCGGCCTCGGGGCGGGGGTGTTCCTTCCGGCCGCCTGGGCGATCACCCCGACCCTGCTGCCCGCCGAGGACCTGCACGCGGGCAACGCGCTGAACAGCACGGTCACCTTCGGCGCCGGCCTGCTCGGCCCCGCGGTGGCCGGCCCGCTGGTCGCCTGGCTGAACCCGGCCGCCGCCCTGGGGCTGGACGCCGCGACCTTCGCGGTGTCGACGGCGACACTGCTGCTGATCGGCCGCGGCAGTCCCGTCGCACCGCCCCGCCCGATCTCCGAACGGGCCTCCGTGCCACGGAACTTCCGCGCCCTGCTGCGGGAGTCGCCGCTGCTGCGCGCGGTGCTGACGGTCACGGTGATCGCGAACCTGACGGTGGGCGGCGCCACCCGGGTCGCACTGCCGGCCCTGGCCACCGACGGCTTCGCCGCCGGCGCCGTCGGGCTGGGTCTGCTGCTGGCCGCGTTCACCGGCGGCGCACTGGTCGGCGGCCTGTTCGCGGCCGGCCTCACCGACCTGCGCTCGCGCGGCCGTACCGCGATGACCTCAGGCCTGGTGATGGGCGCGGCGATCGGCCTGGTGCCGTTCACCGGGATCGTGGGCGCCGTGCTGCTGCTGTGCCTGGCCGGTGGCGCCAGCACGGTGACCAATGTGCTGGTCGTCACCGGAGTGCAGAAGAGCACCCCGCCCGAGCTGCTGGCCCGGGTCATGGCGGCGGTCACCTTCTGCGCGCTCGGGGTCTTCCCGGTCTCGGTGATCGCGGCCGGCGCGGCGGTGGACGCGTTCGGGAGCCGAGGGGTGCTCGCGACGACCGGGCTCTGCCTGCTGGGCGCGTTCGGGTACGCGCTGACCAGGAGGGAGATCCGCGCGCTCTGAGGCCTCCGCCGGGACGGGCGGCGGTCCGGGAAGCCGTCGCTTGCGCTTATGCCGCGCACGCAATTATTGTGGCAGCAGAGATTGCAGCTGCAATCTCTCGTGCGCACGAGTCCTCCCCGTCCTCCGTCCCGACCAGGAGCCTGACATGAGCACCAGCCTCTTCAGCCCGTACACCCTGCGGTCGCTGACCGTCCCCAACCGGGTCTGGATGGCGCCGATGTGCCAGTACAGCGCCGCGCCGGACGGCGAGCAGGCGGGCGTCCCCACCGACTGGCACTTCACCCACCTCGCGTCGCGCGCCGTCGGCGGCGCCGGGCTGATCCTCACGGAGGCCACCGCCGTCAGCCCCGAGGGCCGGATCTCGCCCTACGACCTCGGGCTGTGGAACGACACCCAGGTGAAGGCCTTCCGCCGGATCACCGACTTCCTCAAGGCGCAGGGCACGGCCGTCGGTGTGCAGATCGCCCATGCCGGACGCAAGGCGTCCACCGAGCGCACCTGGGTCGACCACGGCCGCGCCATCGCCCCGGACGAGCCGCACGGCTGGACGCCGCTCGCCCCCAGCGCCGTCCCCTTCGACACCACCCGGATCGCCCCGCAGGAGCTGACCGTCGAGCAGATCGGCGAGATCGTCGGCCAGTTCGCCGACGCCGCCCGGCGCGCGCTCGACGCCGGCTTCCAGATCGCCGAGATCCACGGCGCGCACGGCTACCTCATCCACGAGTTCCTCTCCCCGCACAGCAACCGCCGCACCGACGCGTACGGCGGCTCCTTCGAGGGCCGGATCCGCTTCGCCCTGGAGGTCGTCGACGCCGTCCGCGCCGTCTGGCCCGAGGACCTGCCGGTCTTCTTCCGCGTCTCCGCGACCGACTGGCTCACCGAGAACCCCGAGGACGACCGCGAGGGCTGGACCTCGGAGGACACCGTCCGCCTCGCCAAGGAACTGCGCGCGCACGGCGTCGACCTGCTCGACGTCTCCACCGGCGGCATCGCCCCCGACGCCAAGGTCGGCTCCGGCCCCGGCTACCAGGTGCCGTTCGCCCAGGCGGTCCGCAACGGGACCGACCTCCCGGTGGCGGCCGTCGGCCTGATCACCGACCCCGTCCACGCCCAGCGGATCCTCACCGACGGCCACGCCGACGCCGTCCTGCTCGGCCGCGAACTCCTCCGCAACCCCTACTGGCCCCGCCACGCCGCCGCCGCCCTCGGCGCCGAGACCCCCACGCCGGCGCCGTACCACCGGGCGTAGCGCCCCGGCCGCCGTGGAAGGTGTCGGTGGCGCCCGGTATCTTGCGTCGACCCGTGTGACACGACGCGAAGGAGTGCGCATCATGACGCCCGAGACCGCCACGGCGGCCGACCTCAATGGGTGGGACGCCGCGCTGGCCGGTGCCTTCGAGATCCTGCTCGGTGGCGATCCGGCCCTCGACGGAGCCGCCGCGGGATACGGCGTGTACTACGCCTCGGACACGCTCGACGAGTTCCTGTTCCCGAACCCCTGGGCCACCCCCGAGGCGCTGTCGGCCCGGACGCCGAGGCTCCTTCCGGACCTGGACGGCGAGTACCCGTTCTCCCCCTCGGCGTGGCGCTTCGACCTGAGCGGGTCGCTGTTCCGCTTCGACGCCGCGCTCCTGGAGGGGACCGGGCCGTGGGGCGAGGACGGGCACAAGGGCCCCCGACCGTTCGACGACGCCTTCGTCACCGATCTGCGGGCCGTTGCCACGGTCGACGAGGCCGGTGACGCGCTGGTGCGCGGTGCGGAGTTGGGGACGCTCCTGGACCGGCACGGGGTCGACCTGACCGGCGCGCGGGCCACGAAGCTGAACAACTGGCTGGCCGTGCTGCTGCGCGTCGCCACCGACGGCACCCTCGCCGACGCGATGCGGGCCGCCACGTTCACCGGGCGCGGCCCCGGGCACCTGGTGTCGGTCCAGGACATCGGCGGCGACCGCCGCGCCGACGAGCCCTGGGAGGAGAGGCTGGCGGCGGTCGCGCACCCGGCGCTGCGCGACCACCTCCGCATGCTCTGCCTGAGCGAGGCCGATGCGCGCAGCACGGGCGGCTTCTACTGCGGCGCCGACCACTGGCCGTGGTCCGACGCCCTGGACGCGGTCGGCGCCTCCCTGGTGGCCGGCTGGGGGTTCGGCGAGTCCCAGGCCGGCGCCGCCGTCGTGCGGCTGCCGGACGGCCCGGGGGCGCCCTGAGCCGGGCACCGAGCCGTCAGTGCGGCCGTCCAGCCCGTCAGTTGGCGTCTCCGGTGCCGAACAGGCGCAGTACGTAGGTGTCTGCGGCCCGCTCCGCGTCGTGGTACTTCCGCAGGAAGGCCGCGGTCGGGCCGCGCCGCAGGAGCGGACTGGTGACGATGAGGTTCGGTCCCGTCGCGAAGACCTGGTCCACCCGGGGCACCATGCCGTCCAACCACGCCCGGACCTCCGTCGGCGCCGCCCGCGGACGGCCCGGGTCCGCGCATTCCCGCAGGAACGCGTTGCGGTTCGCGGCCGAGGCCGGGGCTGAAGCCGAGTCCGTGGCGGAGGTGGAGGCCGTCACCGAGCAGAACACGGACATCAGTTCCCCGCCCTCCGACCACACGGCGGCGATCGACCGCACGGTCCCGCCCGCCTCCGCCTTTCCCGCCGCATGCCAGACGCTCGGCCGGCCGGGGAAGTCGATCTTCTGCCTCGCCTTCAAGGTGATGCCCCGACGGGCGGCGAGGCGTTTCAGGAACGCCTCGCCGGTGTAGCCCGGCTCGATCACCTGGGCCTTGATCGGCGGCAGCGCCGACTGCTCGGCCACCGGTTCGTCCGGCCAGTCCGCCAGCGTCCGCAGGTCGGGGACCTGCAAGGAAGGGGACGGCGGCGGATCGACGAGACCCTCGCTCCCGCCGGAAGGTCCGGCCCGCTCCACCCCCTCGCGCTTGAGCAGTGAGCACTCGGAGACGGAGACCAGGACCACCAGCGTGGCGAGCACGGCGGCCACCCGGGTCACGGCACGACGGGATCCGTTCACCGGATCTTGAACTCCCCCGTGCGCCGGCGGTCGTGGGGCTCGATCGGGGCACGTAAACCAAACATGACCGCCGATCGTACGCGAGTTCGTCGACGCACGGCCCGGCGGGGCCGAGGCGCGCGCCCCAGCCCCGCGCCGTCCTCGGCGGCAGCGTTCAGGCGGCGAACTGCCCGCGCAGATCGGCGGTCGTCCGGCTCCGGGCCACCGGGTCCTGCGGTTCGTCAGGAGCCGTGCCCGACGGGAGCGGTGCGCCGGCGGACGCCGCCGGTCCCGGGTCCGGGCCGGGCTCGGCCGCGGGCCGCGCCCTTCGGGTGGCGACGGTCAGACAGGCCACGATCAGCACGATGTTCTTGAGGATGTACTGCCCCTCCAGCGTGGGAACGGGCGGCACGCCGTTGGTCCACACGTCGTTCGGCAGCAGGACCAGTGTCGCGAACACCCCGGTCATGTGGACGAAGAACACCGCGAGGACCACCCGGAGCAGCAGGCCGGTGACCAGGCCGATCCCGATCGTGACCTCCATCAGCGCCAGCAGGAACCGCGAGACGTCGGGCGGCACCGCGTCGAAGGTCATCAGGCTCATGCAACGGGTGGCGAGGTCCTCGGCGGGGCTGGTCCCGGGGAAGAACTTCGGCAGCCCGAACCAGAGGTACAACACCCCCACGCTGACCCGCAGGACACCGGGCGCCACGCGCTGGTAGGCGCGGGCGAACACATCGGCACGGCGTCTCGACGAGCGCACCACCCGTGCGGGAAACGACTCCATCTGCCCCTCCTTCATTCGGATCCATCAGAGTTCCCAGCACCCGAACGGCGACGGGGCATGACACGACCGATGGAATCCGGGTGAGGGGCGGCCCGGAGCACCGACCGTGGCACGGCCTGTCAGGTACTGGCTCAGAAGTTCGCAGCTTAGCGCCCTGTTGCTGCGCCGCATAGGCTTCCCGTCGCTGTCCGACCAGGTGAGCGGCGCCGCCGACTCCGCCACCCGCCTCACCGTCACGCCCCCACCCCCACCGCACCGTTCACGTCCTGCCACGCATACCGCCCCCCCTGCGGGAACCGGCCTGAGTCGGCCGAAGTGCGACCTCCGTTGACGCGGACCGGGGACGGTGTGGGGGTGGGCCGCTACATTGGGTGAAGGGCCGGGGAGGGGGCGGGCAGCGGGTTCGTTCCCGTGCCGCGGCCGTTGGGAGGACCTGTGTCTTCAGCCCGTCGAGCGGACCGGCGCAGGGGGCGCCGCGCCGCCCGGGTCGCCGTCGGAGCCCTGGTCGCGGCGGCGGCCGCGGTCGTCGTGCTGCCGGCCGTCCCGGCGCAGGCCGCTCCGGCCAAGGTCGTCTACCTCACCTTCGACGACGGCCCGAGCCCCCGCTACACGCCGCAGGTGCTCGCGCTGCTGTCCCAGTACGGCGTGCGGGCCACGTTCTTCGAGATCGGCCAGAACGTCGCCGCCTACCCCGGGGTCACCCGGCAGGTGGGCGCGCAGGGGCACAGCGTGCAGAACCACAGCTGGTCCCACCCGGACCTGCGGAAGGTCTCCAAGTCCGCCTTCCAGTACCAGGTGACGGCCACCGACGCCCGCATCCGCGCGCAGACCGGCACCACCCCGACGTGCCTGCGCCCGCCCTACGGCGGCGTCAACGGCGCCGTCCGCTCGGGGGCCGCCGGACTCGGCAAGAGCATCCAGCTCTGGAGCGTCGACCCCCAGGACTGGGCCCGCCCCGGCCGCGCCGCGATCGAGCGCCGCGTCCTCGACGCCGTCAAGCCCGGCTCCGTGATCCTCCTCCACGACGGCGGCGGCGACCGCGGCCAGACCGTGGCCGCCCTGCCGGGCATCCTGCGCACCCTCAAGTCCCGCGGCTACACCTTCGCCCTGCTCCCCTGCCGCTGAGCACCGGACGCACCGGACGCACCGGACGCGCTCCCCGCATCAGCGGAAGCGACGGAAGAAGGCGCGGACGTCGGCCGTGAACAGGCCGGGCTGTTCCATGGCGGCGAAGTGGCCGCCATGGGGCAGTTCGGACCAGTGGACGATGTCGTGCTCGCGCTCGGCGAGCCGCCGCACCGGCCGGGCGATGTCGGCGGCGAACACCGCGACCCCGGTGGGGGTGGCGGGCCGCGGCCCGGTACGCACCGGGCGCGAGGAGTGGGCGGCCTCCCAGTAGTGGCGGGCCGAGGATCCGGCGGTCCCGGTGAGCCAGTACAGCATCACGTTGGTCAGCAGGCGGTCACGGGGGACGGCGTCCTCGGGCACCTCGGCGCTGTCCGTCCACTCCTTGAACTTCTCGACGATCCAGGCCAGTTGGCCGACCGGAGAGTCGGTCAGCGCGTAGGCGAGCGTCTGCGGGCGGGTGCCCTGGATCCTGGCGTACCCCGACATCTCGGGTTCCGCCTCCAGGAGCCGGTTCAGCCGGGCCCGGTCGTCGGCGGTGAGCCCGGCCGCGAGCTCGGCGGCCGTGGCGGGATCGTCGGGGGGCAGGGTCAGCAGGGTGTTCAGATGGATCGCGACGACCTGCTCGGGCGCCAGCGCGGCCAACTCCAGGGTGACGGCGTGCCCCCAGTCCCCGCCCTGGGCGCCGTAGCGGCGGTAGCCCAGCCGCCGCATCAGTTCGGCCCAGGCGCCGGCGACCCGGTGGACGTCCCAGCCCGCGTCCCGGGTCGGCCCGGAGAGTCCGAAGCCCGGGAGGGAGGGGATCACCACGTGGAAGGCGTCGGCGGCGCCGCCGCCGTGGGAGCGCGGGTCGGCGAGGGGACCGACGACGTCGAGGAACTCGACGATCGATCCCGGCCAGCCGTGGGTGAGCAGGAGCGGCAGCGCGTCGGATTCGGGGGAACGGACGTGCAGGAAGTGGATGTCCGCGCCGTCGATCGCCGTGGTGAACTGGGGCAGCCGGTTCAGCTCGGCCTCCTGCGCACGCCAGTCGTACGCGGTACGCCAGTGGTCGGCGAGTTCCCGCAGGTAGGCGGGCGGCACTCCCTGTGTCCAGCCGGGGGCGGTGGGGGCGTCCGGCCAGCGGGTGGCGTCCAGTCGTGCGGCCAGGTCGTCGAGGGCCGACTGCGGGACGTGGAGTTCGAAGGGGCGGAGCGCGGTCGTCGGGTCGGCGCTCATGTGCGGTCCTCCTCACCCGGGTCACCGGCGAGCGCACGGGCGGATGCGAGGTCGCGCTCGTCCCAGCCCCAGTGGCCGCCCCGGTCCTCCGGCCGCCGGGCCTGCTCGTCGATCCACCGGTTGTGGGCCTCCCAGGCCGCCTGCTTGCTGGTGCCCAGGGCCGCGCCGATCTGTGCCCAGGACGCGCCCGCCCGGCGTGCGGAGCGCACGGACAACTGGCGGCCGTGGGCGGCCTTGCGGGCGATCACCTCGCCGAGCGCGAGCAGCTCCAGGGCTTCGGCGCGTGTCAGCGCGGCCTCGGCGCCGTCGTCCTCGTCGGCCGGGCCCGCGAGGGCGTCGCGGGTTCGCAGCGCGTCGTAGCGGGCGACGGCGGTCGTCAGCGTGAAGCGGGATTCGAGGTCCTCCGGAGTCGGCATGGACGAAGTCTTCCGTCAGGCCGCCCTGACGTCAAGACAGCCTGACGAAACGTCAACTCCATTGGTCTGTCAGTACTCCTCGGCCTCCGACAGGTCGTCCTCGGTGATGTCGTGGGCGGCCATCAGCTCGGCGGCCTCGGATGCGGCGCCGCGGGCGCGCAGGACGCGGGCCGCCAGCAGCGCCGCGTCCCAGGTGTAGCCGTCGTCGCCGGCGGCGGCCAGGGCGGCGAGGGCGGCCTCCTCGGCGGCGGCCGGGTCGCCGAGGCGCAGGCGGGCCTGGCCGAGTTCGGTGAGGACGTCGGTGAGTTCCTCCGCCGCGCCGGGGTCGGCCCGGTCGGCGGCGAGCTGCTGTTCGAGGAGGGTGCGGGCGGTGGTGAGGTGGTCGGCGGCCTCGCGGTGGCGGCCCGTCGCACGGATCTGGTCGACGTAGCCGCGCAGGACGGCGACCACCTCGCCGGTGTGGGCGGGGTCGGGGGCGTCGGCGAGGACGGTCCTGGCCTCCGTCAGGATGTCCCGCAGCAGGCCGGTCTCGGCCTCGGTGTCGCTGTACGGGTGGCGCCACATCGCCTGGACGAGGGCGCGGAGCCGGTCGGCCGTCCGCCCGGCGGCGGCGAAGCCGAGGGAGGCGGCGAGGTAGCGGGCGGCCGGCTCCGCGCCGTTGCCGAGCAGTTCGCCGAGGCGCGCCTCCAGGTCGGGGCGCGCGGGCAGGGAGGCGGGGCGGTCGGCGTCGTCGGTGTCGTCCAGGAGCTGGCGCAGCCGCTCGGCGGCGTCGCCGCGCCGGGCGTGCTGCTGGTGCACGCGCGCGAGCAGCCAGCGGCAGGAGGCCGCCTCCTCGGGCGCGCCGTACCGGTCGAGCTCGCGGACGGCCTCCTCGGCGGCCTCCGCCGCCTCGGCCGGATGTTCGGCGGCCAGCAGGGTCTCGGCCAGCTCGACGCGGGCGCGGGCGGCGCCCGGCCGGTCACCGGCCGCGACGAGGGCGGCGACCCGGTCGGTCAGCCGGTGGACCCGCTCGCCGCTGCGCGAGCGCAGGTCCGTACCGGTCCCCGGCAGCGGGACCGGTTCGCCGATCGGCCCGGCGGCCATCCACTCCCCCATCCGGGCGCTCTGGTAGCCGTTGCCGTTGCGCGCGTCGAACCGGGCCGCGAGGGCGAGGACGCGTTCGCGCAGTTCGGCGGCGAGCGCGGTGACCGTGGTGTCCGGGCGGCGGCGGCCCTCGACGGTCGGGAAGCGCAGCACCGGCGCCCCGTCGCCGCCCGTCTCCACCGCGGAGAGCACCGCGACGGCCGCCGCGGCGAACTCCATGTCCGCCAGCGGGGTCCGCGCCCGGTCCAGCCAGGACAGGTGGCGCTCGATCAGGTCGAGGCCGCGCCCCGGGTTGCCGCTGTGGGCGCAGAACAGCAGGTTGGAGGCGAGCTCGCCGAGGCTGCCCGGGTTGCCGCGGATCCGCCGGTAGGCGGTGCGGTGCGCCTCCGCGGCCTGCTCGCCGCGCCCGGTCCGCAAGTAGGGCAGCAGGAGTTCGGAGTTGATCCACTGCGGCTGCTCGGTGCAGCCCGAGCCCCGGGCCGGCTCGCCGAGGCGGATCGCCTCCTCGTCCCGGCCGAGCGCGACCAGTGTCCGCACCTGGCTGCTCGGCACGCAGCCGGAGCAGTCCGACAGGGCGTCGCGCCGGGTGAGCGCCATCTGCTCGTAGTACTCCTGGGCGCGGGCGAGGTCGCCGGTGGCCTCGGCGACCAGCCCGCGGTGCTGGAGGACGGCGTGCGGGCTGTGGCCGCCGCGCCGGTAGCGCCGCTCCATGTCGTCGAGCAGGTCGGCGGTCCGGCCCAGCGGGATCTCCGGGAACTGGTGGACGCTGGAGACCATCCACTTGAACTGCCAGAGCAGGGTCTCCTCGTGGCCGCCCTCGAAGCGCCCGGGCTCGCGGTCGTAGGCCGCCAGGCACCAGGAGAAGGTGAGGAAGGCCTTGGCCGGCGCCCAGCTCTGCTGGAACACCTCGGTGGCCTCCATCCGCACCTCGAAGGCGAACTCGACCAGTCCGAGGGCGTCGGCGTGGCGGATCACCTCCTCCAGCGCGGCGAACTTCGCCGCCCCGTCGGGCATGACGTGGGTGCTGCGGAAGAGTTCGCGCAGGTCCTGCTCGGTCCGGCTCACTGCGCGCCTCCGGCGACGGCCCGGCCGATCAGGCCGAGGAAGGACTGGTTGAGGACTGCGGTGTCGGCCGGGCGCAGCGGGTGGTGGCCGAGCAGCAGCGCCTGCACGTAGAGGCCCTCCAGGCAGATCGACCGCAGCTCGGGCTCGGTCAGCGCGAGCACCTGCCGGGCCAGCGGATTGCGGTGGTTGAGGACCAGGCGGGGCCGGGGCTCGGTCTCGCTCCGGAAGCTGCCGAGGATCGCCGCCCAGGTCTCGTCCACCTGCTCGCGGGTGCCGCGCACGTCCAGTTGGAAGGCGGTGTCGTCGTCGAGCAGGTAGAGGGCGGGCAGGCCGGAGGGCTCGAAGGAGCGGACCAGCACGTCGCAGCCGAGCCGCGCCAGCACCGGGTCGGCGGCCGCCAGGAAGGGCGCGAGGGCCCGCTCGTCGGCGGCGTCCAGCCGGGCCAGGTGGGTGGTGAGGTCCGCCGCGCGCAGCTGTTCGGTCTCCAGGGAGCGGTCGAGGGTGGCGAAGCGGTCGATCAGCTCGGCGTCGTAGACGTAGCCGGCGTTGACGACGGCGAGTCCCTGGGCGGCGGCGACCGGTGCCAGCCGGCGGAACTCGTCCAGCAGCGGGGTGTAGCGGAGCAGTCCGTAGCGGGCGGTGAACTCGGCGAGGGTCAGCGGGCCGACGTTGGTCTCCATCGGCCAGTACTCGGCGACCAGCCGGAGCATCTCGTCGTCGTGCAGCGCCAGCGCCTTGACGCCCAGGTGGTGCACCCGCAGGAAGGAGCGCAGCCGGCCCGGTTCCTGCACGCTGAGGCGCACCAGCCAGCCGCGCAGCAGGTCGCCGAGCGTCTCCCGGGTCGCCTCCAGCAGCGAGTCCTCGTAGAGCGCCTCCCGGCTGGCGGTGGGCCGCAGTTCGCCGGTGTCCACGACGCAGCGCACGAAGAACGCCCAGTCGGGCAGCAGCCGCTCCGCGCCCTCGGCGAGCAGCATCCGCTTGAGGTGGACGCGGTGCGCCGCCGGGACGGCCGGGTTGGCCGGCATCGGCAGGACGAAGGCGACGCCGCGCAGGCCGGCCTCGGCCGAGGCGATGTCGACGACGTCGAACGGCGCGAAGCCGAACACCTCCTCGCAGTACGCCTCCAGGCGGGCCCGGCGCTCGGCGGCTCCCTCGCCCTCGGGGCGGTCCCAGGGGGCCGGTCCGCCGGTGACCGGCTCGCCGTCGACGGTGACCGGGTGCGGCAGCCGCGAGCCGTAGTGGGTGACCAGGTCGGTGACGGCGCGGCGGGTCAGCAGGTGCTCGCAGCCGGGGCGAGGGCGCAGGGTGACGGTGGTGCCGGCCTCGGGGCGCTGCCGGTCGGCGGGGGCCCGCTCCAGCGCGTAGCCGCCGTCGGAGCGGCCGTGCCAGAGCACGGTGGGTTCGCCCTCCCGGCGGGTGGTGACCTCGATGGCGTCGGAGACCATGAAGCAGGAGAGCAGCCCGATGCCGAACTGGCCCATGAACTCGTGCCGGGCGAAGCCGAGCTCGTCGCGCTTGGAGCTGCGGCCGATGGTGGCGAGCAGTTCGTGCACCTGGGCCTCGCTCAGCCCGATGCCGTTGTCGCTGATCGTCAGCGAACCGTCGCCGGTCGCGTCGCCGGAGGAGATCTCGATCCGGGGCGTGCGGCGGGGCGAGGTGCCGGTGTCGTCCTGGCGCACGGCGGTGATGGCGTCGACCGCGTTCTGCAGCAGTTCGCGGACGTACACCTGGGGGCTGGTGTAGAGGTGGTGGCTCAGCAGATCGACTATTCCGCGCAGGTCGACGCGAAACGTTTGGCTCACGGGTTCTTCTCCCAGGTCGTGTTGGGAGCACCCTAGAGCCGGGCGCCGACACACGGGAGCGAATTTCGCGTGAGGGTTCGAACGGCGGGGCCGTGAGCGGCGCGAGCGCCCCCGACCGCCCGCGCGGGCGGTCGGGGGCGCTCGCCGGAGGACGGGTCAGGGGCGGGCGGTGATGAGGGCCTCGATGTCGGGGACGACCGCCGCCGGGGTCGGCAGGGCGTCGTTCTCGGCGCGCAGCCGGGTGGCGGCGGCGCGCAGGTCGGGGTCGGTGACGAGGCGGGTGAGCAGCGCGGTGTCGACGTCCGCGGAGGACGAGCGCAACCCCGCCCCGTAGGCCGCCATGGCGTCGGCCACCATGAAGTTGTCGGCGCCCTGGGGCAGCAGCAGCTGGGGCAGACCGGCCTGCATCCCGGTGAGGGTGCTGCCGGAGCCGCCGTGGTGCACGACCGCGTCGCAGACCCGCAGCAGTTCGGCCAGCGGCACCCACGGCAGCAGGTGGACGTTGGCCGGCAGGCTGCCGAGCCCGGCGGGGTCGGCGTCGCCGACGGCGAGCAGGAACTCGGCGTCGACCTCGGCGGCGGCGGCGACCAGCGGGGCGATGGCGGCCAGCCCGTCCACCCCGGCGAGCACCGTGCCGAGGGTGACCGCGACCCGCGGCCGCGTGCCCCGGTGCAGCAGCCCTGCGGGGACGACGCCGCCGCCGTTGTACGGGACGTAGCGCATCCGCAGGCCGCCCGGGTCGCCGCCGAGCGAGGCGGGCACGATGTTCAACGGGGTGGACTCGGCGGGTGCGGCCACCCCGTGCTTCTCGTAGAGGTCGGTGAAGTGGGCGGCCAGCGCGGCGGCCATCTCCAGGCCGGAGCTGAGGCCGAAGTTCTGCAGCGCCGCCGGGATGCCGAGCTTGGCCGCGACCAGCTGGGCGGAGGCCAGACAGGAGTCGTGGACGATCAGCTGGGCGTCCCAGCCGGTGGCGACGGCCAGCAGGTCGTCCACGGTGGAGCGCGAGGCCAGGGCGAAGGCGGCGGCCCCGATCTCCAGGATCTCCGCCTGCGTCAGGTCCGGCTGGGCGTAGTGCGCCTCGGTGCCGATGATCTCCTCGAAGGCCTCCCGCACGGACCGCCCGTCGCCGATCTCGACGACCGGGAACCCGGTCTGGCGCAGCGGCTCCAGCGGCTGCGGACTGGCGAAGAGCACCTCGTGCCCGGCGGCCCGGAGGGCCTGGGCGGTCGGCACCATCGGGAAGACGTGGCTGGGTGCGGCCGGGCCGGTGAAGAGTATGCGCACAACTGTCTCCTGGTCGTTCTCAGGTCGGTCGTCGGTCATGACTGCCGTCAAAGGACTGCCGGTCGAAAGGACTGCCGTCAAAGGTCGGTCGTCATCGGGACCGCGCGGGGCGCGGACCACTCGTCGCTCAACTGACGGACGATCAGTTGTTCTTCCCCGTGGGATCGATAATCGGACGTTCTGGCCCGTGCGGGTGGGAGGCGGGGGCCGCCGCGGGGCCCGTGTTCCCGGCGCTCGCGCGCAGGACGCAGCGCTCGCCGGGGATCGCGCGCCCCGGTGGGAGCGCCGGAACGCGCGGATCGGCCAGGTGGCGGGCCCACCGGCCGCCGCGCCGGGCCCGGGCGCAGACCTGGCCGGTTCCCGCCCTTCGCGAGCGGCGCCGGCGCCGGAACGCCCCGGGCACCGCTCCTCCAGGTGCCGCTGGCGAAGGCGGCCGTCCGATCCTCTATCCTCTACCTCAGGTGTCGGGCAGGGGGCCCGGGTTGTTGTCATTGGGGGTGTGTTGTGATCACTGGTCGAGTGGTGCGGTACGACAGTGTGCGCGGGTACGGGTTCATTGCTCCGGACCACGGCGGGGAGGATGTCTTCCTGCACGTCAACGACATGCTGATGCCCGAGTCGATGGTGCACTCGGGCCTGGTGGTCGAGTTCGAGATGGAGGAGGGCGACCGGGGGCTGAAGGCCTCCTCGGTGCGCCTGCCCAAGGGGGCACTGGTCCGCCCGGCCGGCCCGGCGGTGTCCGTTGCCGCCCGGGTGCCGGCGGCCGAGGGCGACGACGTCGAGTGCGACGTCCTCACCTCCGCGGAGTTCCTGCTGGAGGTGACCGAGCTGCTGCTGGAACACGCGCCGTCGCTCACCGGCGAGCAGCTCCTGAAGGTGCGCAACGCGATGCTGCAGTGCGCGAAGGGTCACGGCTGGACCGAGGGCTGAGCCCGGTCCCACGCCGCACAACGCCGTCGGCCGGCCCCGCTCGCGGGGCCGGCCGACGTTCGTTCGGGGTGCGGGTGGATCAGAAGAGCACGTCGGTGCAGGAGTAGAACGCGTTCGCCGTGTCGGCGACGTCCCAGACCGCGACGACCACGTGGTGCCCGGTGCGGCCCGTGGGGAGGGTCGCGGTGTGGGTGGTGATGGCGGCGGGCTGACGGCGGTTGTAGGGAACCGTCAGGAACGGCGTGAGGTCCAGGCTGGCCCGGGTGATCTTCTGGGTCGGGTCGTAGCCCTGCTTGGTCAGGAAGTACCGGAAGTTGGTGGTCGAGTGCCGGGCCTCGATCTCCCAGGTGAAGGTCTGCTGGGCGCCGCCCGTCACCTTGGTGGTCGGCCAGGCCCCGTTGCGCGGGTTGTCCAGCGGCGCCCAGCGGGCGTCACCACCCGCGCAGATGGTGCCGTCGACGGGACCGCGGGCCGGGAAGCCCTTCAGGCCCTCGACGCTCTGCGGCTCCCACTGGATGTCGCCGCAGTTCTGGACGACACCCGCGCCGCACAGGGCCGAACGGCTCGGCGGGAGGTTGATGAACCCGTGCGAGTTGGCCGGAACGGCCATCGCGAGCGGGACGGCGACCGCGGCCAGGGCCGCGCCGATGATGTGGCGTTTGCGCATGATGCTCCTCCGTGGGGGGATGGAGAGTGCGCCCGACGCAGCAGGCGGCGCGCGTGGGGGTGCGCCAGCCGTGGGATCTTGGCATGCCTGCGCCAGGTGAATGCCCATACCGTAGGGAGCGCGACGACCGTCGTCAATGGTCTGGACCAGTTTGGCGTTCGGTCAACCTGCGGCCGCCACAGCCGCGTTCCGCCACGAGGGTCGGCGCTCGGTCGACCGTCCTGCCAGAGCGCCAACGGAGATACCGCTCGATGATGTCGGCGCCGCGCACGACTCCCGCCGGCGCACGAAGCGGCGGCGAAAACCGTTGTGCGGGTGCGGTGGAGGTCGGGTAGCGTGCCGGGCATGTCGAGTCCCGAGTCGGACGAGGTGGGGGCTTTCGGTCACACGCCGTCAGCCCCCTGAACCCCCGATGAGTCCCTGAGTCCGCCGGCCCTGCCGAGCGGGCCGGAGGCGTGCGGTCGCGGGTGTCCCGGGTGCTGGCCGCGGTGACGAGTCGCCCTTTCGTGCCTCTCCTCACCTCGGAGCCACTCGATGCCTCTTCCGCTGTACCTGCTCGCCGTGGCGGTCTTCGCCATGGGCACCTCGGAGTTCATGCTCGCCGGCCTCCTCCCGGCCATCGCCTCGGACCTCGGCGTCACGGTCGGCGCGGCCGGCACGCTCACCTCGGCCTTCGCGGTCGGGATGGTCGTCGGCGCGCCGGTGACGGCGGTGCTCGCCCGCGCCCTGCCCGGACGGTGGGGACTCCTGGGGTTCGTCCTGCTCTTCGCGGCGGCGCACGGTGCGGGCGCCGCCGCCCCGAACCTCACGGTCCTGCTCGCGACCCGGGTGGTCGCGGCGCTCGCCAACGCCGGGTTCCTCGCCCTCGCGCTGACGACCGCCGCCGCACTGGTACCCGCCGACCGGAAGGGACGCGCGCTCGCCGTCCTGCTGTCGGGCACCACGGTGGCCACGGTCGCCGGCGTCCCGGCCGGGGCGGCGCTGGGTTCGGCGCTCGGGTGGCGGGCCGTCTTCTGGGCCGTCGCCGCGCTCTGCCTGCCGGCCGCCCTCGGCATCGTGGCCGGTGTGCCGAAGGGGCGCAGCCCACGGGACGGCGCCGAACGGCCGGCCCTGCGGGCGGAGTTCGCACGCCTGGGGCACCCCCGGCTGGGGGCGGTGATGCTCCTCGCCGCGCTGGTCAACGCCGCGACCTTCGCCGCCTTCACGTACCTCGCGCCCGTGGTCACCGGGCCCGCCGGGCTGGACGGATCGTGGGTCCCGGTCGTCCTGGTGCTGTTCGGCGCCGGTTCGTTCGCCGGCGTCACCGTGGCCGGGCGGCTGTCCGACCGGCACCCGGGCCCGGTCCTCGCCGTCGGCGGCGCGCTGCTGCTGATCGGGTGGCCGGCCCTCGCCGTGCTGGCCGACCGGCCGGCGGCGGTGCTCGCGCTGGTGTTCGTCCAGGGCGCGCTGTCGTTCGCGGTCGGCGGCACACTGATCACCCGCGTCCTGTACGAGGCCGCCGCCGCCCCGACGCTGGCCGGCGCCTGCGCGACCGCCGCCCTCAACGTGGGCGCCGCCGCCGGCCCCCTCGCCGGCGCGGCCGCCCTGGCCACGGCCGCCGGGGAGCGCGGGCCGTTCTGGCTGGGCGGCCTGCTCGTCCTGGCGGCGCTGTCGCTCGCCGCCGCTCCCCTCCGCTCGGCGCTCCGCTGAAGCAGCCGCACCGCCGCGCGGCCGGGGCGGAACACCCGGGTGTGCGGGCCGCGGCCGTCTCGGCGAGGTGCCGGGACGGCCGCGCGGCCGCTCGCCGCTTGACCTCCACCCGGCGCTCAGGGGCACCCCGGGACGCCCCCGGGCGTGGGGTCAGCTGCGCGCGGCCGGGGTGGGCTCGACGTAGACGCGCAGACGCTGATGGGCATGGAGCCAGCGGAGCCGGGTACCGCAGGCCCGCAGGGCAGTGCCGAGGGCGTGACGCATCGCGCCGTCGACGGCCGCACGGGCCGTCGCGGCCTGCGCGGCCTCAGAGAGAGTGCTGCCGGCCAGATCGGCGAGGCGACGGGCGAGATTCCAGCCGAGGTCCGCCGCACCGTTGCGGTCGTCCGCGCCCCCGGGACCGGGGTCAGCGGCGCGCGACCGGGGTGGGCTCGACGTAAACACGCAG
>NZ_JBIBHU010000018.1:44969-186530 GCF_042957205.1 Kitasatospora sp. NPDC008115
CGCAGGGCAGTGCCGAGGGCGTGACGCATCGCGCCGTCGACGGCCGCACGGGCAATGGCGGCCTGCGCGGCCTCAGAGAGAGTGCTGCCAGCCAGATCGGCGAGGCGACGGGCCGCGTTCCAGCCGAGGTCCGCCGCACCGTTGCGGTCGTCCGCGCCCCCGGGACCGGGGTCAGCGGCGCGCGACCGGGGTGGGCTCGACGTAAACACGCAGACGCTGATGGGCATGGAGCCAGCGGAGCCGGGTGCCACAGGCCCGCAGGGCAGTGCCGAGGGCGTGACGCATCGCGCCGTCGACGGCCGCACGGGCAATGGCGGCCTGCGCGGCCTCAGAGAGAGTGCTGCCAGCCAGGTCGGCGAGGCGACGGGCCGGGGTTCCAGCCGAGGTCCGCCGCACCGTTGCGGTCGTCCGCGCCCCCGGGCCCGGGGTCAGCGGCGCGCGGCCGGGGTGGGCTCGACGTAGACGCGCAGGCGCTGATGGGCGTGGAGCCAGCGGAGCCGGGTACCGCAGGCCCGCAGGGCGGTGCCGAGGGCGTGACGCATCGCGCCGTCGACGGCCGCGCGGGCCGTCGCGGCCTGCGCGGCCTCGGGGAGGGTGCTGTCGGCCAGGTCGGCGAGGCGGCGGGCGGGGTTCCAGCCGAGGTCCGTCGCGCCGTTGCGGTCGTCCGTGCCGCCGGTCCGGGCGCAGGCGGCGAGCGTGATGCCGGTGGCACCGAGGTGGGTGGCCACGGGGAGGCCGGCGAGGGTGGCGCTGCGGCGGACGGTGTTGACGACGTCCGCCGGGAGCCCGAGCTCCACCGGGGTCGGCCCGACCTGGCGGGCGACCAGGACGCCGGGCGGGACGGTCAGACCGCCGCCGGTCACGGCCCGTCCGTCGACCCGCAGCTCCCGGCCGGTCCGGTCGCGGCTGGTCTCCAGCCCGAGGGCCGGCAGGAACTCAGCGAGCGCGTTCGTCATCGCCATCTCCACCACCTCCCGGGCCGGCCCGGCCGCGTCGCCCGGCTCCGCCACCGCGGCGGCGCCGGTCAGACGCGGGGACGGCAACCAGTCGAGGGCGGCCATGCCCGCGCACTGGTCGCGGGCGTCGACGGGCCGGGCGGGCCGGATGCGCACGCCGGGCCCGTGGTCGCCGAAGGCGACCGGCAGGCCGGCCAGCAGTACCGCGTCGGTGAGGCGGTCGGCGAGGGCGGGATCGACCCGGCCGACGGGCGGGCCGGCATCGGCCGGGGCGGGCGGCTGCCGGTGCGACGGGAGGCTCACGAGTGCGGGCCCTTCTGCGTGGGGGAAAGGGGGGGACGGCCGGGGCGTGGGCTGCGGGACGCGGCGGTGTTGCGGATGCGCCGGGTACGACCGCCCCCGGCCGGCACGGCCAGGGCGGCCGCGTCCCGCGATTCCTCCGCGAGGCGGAGCTGCAGCCAGTTGGACGCGGTGAGCACCTGCTCGGCGTCCCACGGCTCGTCCAGGGCGATCGCGCGCAGCAGCGTCCACTCCCGCAGCCGCCGGGCGGTGAAGTCGTCCACCGCCACGGGCCCGGTCAGCTCCCGGCACCAGGCCGACCAGCCGGGGTCGGCGAGGAGTTCGGCGGCCCGCCGGTCGAGGTACTCGCACACGGCGCTGTTCGCCATGGTCGGGTCGGGATCGGTGAGCACCCGGGCGACCAGCGCGGCCGCGCCGCCCGGGGCCACCGCGGCGAAGGCCCGGCCGTAGCGCGCGAGCCGTACGTGCTCGTCCGGATGCCGGTCGGGGACGGTGCCCGACGCACTCTCACCCAACTCCCCGTCCCCTTTCGGCTGCCGTGACGCGGGATCGTATCGCGGCCCGGCGCACTGTCGAACTCCCGTTCCCCGGCTGTCGTGGCCTCAAACGCCTTGGAAGACACCGCTCCGGCCCGATCCGCACCCGAACCACTGTGCCCCGCCCCCGGGCGGACGGCCGGCTGCCCGGGCGGAGGAACACCACTGCCCGACCTGGCCGACGGTCGATCCCGGACACCCGATCAAGGCCGCCGGCCGTCGGGCTCCTGGCGGTCCCCGCGTGCGGAGGTCGACACGGTGGTCGAGGACCGTCGGCGGGCTACCCGGCCGAGGTCAGGGGCCGGTTGGGCGCACTGGGGGGCAGGTCGGCGGGGTGGGCAGGGGGACGGATCTCCCGCTGTCGGAACAGCACCGTGCGTTTGGCCTGCACCGGCCGGAGCACCACCGACCACACCTGCGCGGGCCGCCCCGCCGTTGACCTCGCCCGTTCGCGGGAGGACCGGACCGACTCCCACCGGCCCGGCCCTCCCACGGGCGGCGTGCCCACCGGGTTCAGAGGCTGATGCCCGTGGCGTAGACGCTGGTGCCGCAGTTGGGGACCGTGAGGAATCCGTAGCCGGTGATCACGGCCGGGTGGCCGCAGATCCAGCCCGGGCCGGAGGCCGGGCCGAAGATCCTGCGCAGCGCGACACCGCGAGCGGTGGTGGCGGTGTATTCGGCGGTGCGGAAGGCGTGCCACAGCATGCGGCCGTAGACGGTGGCGGCGAAGGCGGGGCTGATGCTGTTCGTCAGGCTGTCGACGGGTGCGATCCCGTTGACGGCACGGAGGGTGAGCAGGCCCGGTGACTCCGCCCCGGTGCCGTGGCCACGGTACACCTGGTCGACGTAGACGCCGACCGAGTACGGGAACACCACGTCGTCGTCGTTGAGCAGCGGGTCGGTGCCGCGGTCGTTTCGCGGACCGGAGGTCACGCAGGCTCCCGGGGTCACCGGCGTGCCCCCGCCGATCGCCTTCAGGAACGCCGCGCGGGTGTCCGAGTTCGGCTGCGGGAGCACCGGCTTGATGGTGGCGTTGATCCACGACGGATCGAGCTGGGTCCAGTTGGTGACGGTGCACTGGTAGATGCTCCTGAGCTGGTTGGTGCTCAGGTTGGCCGGCGCGTGGCCGCCGGACTTGGCCGCCCAGGTGACCGCGTCGCGCGCGAACGGCACGAAGAGGTACGGCTGGGGGCTGGGGTCGACCGCCGGCTGGCGCGCGGAGCGGACGTAGTCGACGGTCGACGAGGTGGTGCCCACCAGCGCGTTGAACCCGGCGAGGCTGCCGTCGGGGCGCGCGATGAACGGCGCCCCGGTCTTGGTCGTGATCGGGCTGGGCCCGGTCGCGTCCCAGCTGAAGAGCCGCGGCTGCCCCGGCGTGACGGTGGCGTCGTAGTCGTTGGACGTCCGGTTCATGAATCCCTGCGTGGTGTCCGCCCCGACCCCCACCAGGTCGATGGCGGCCGGCACCACCCCGGGAGGCGGGTCGGCCACCGCCGCCGGCGCCAGCACCCCCACCGCGCACACCGCGGTCACGAGACCCGTCATCACACGGGCAGCCGTCGAACGCATCGAAGATCCCTCCCGGGCATCACCCACCCGGCCCCACCGGCCGGAGGTGCGCCCATCCTCACCACCCGGCCACCCCGCGACAATGCCAATCACACTTCAACTCAGCTCCGGCACGCATCAGTTGGCGCCTCCGACCAGCCAACATCCGGCCCTGGCCGCACCCCGCCCCCCAAGAGTTCTTCCCTCGGCAACCCGGCCACGGAGGCCGCCCGGTCGGTCCCGGTGGCCGTCGGGGCGGCACCGAAGCCGAGGACACGGCCGGGACGGGCGGACCTTCACCCGCGCCCGTACCCGGGCCGGCCGGGATGACCGTCGCCGGTCCCCTCTCGGCCGTACTGCCGCAAGCGCCGTTCGGCGGCCGTCAACAGGCACAATCAGCCACTCCCGGCGGCGGACGTCCGCGTTCCGGCCGATCGCCGCACTTCGGGCTTGACCAGCCAAATTGGTCTATGCCACTTTCTGATCGCGCGGCCCGCCACCTCCTCCCCCACCGCCGCATCCGAGGTGAACCCGGGCTCCCCTCCGCCGGCGCCGCGCGCCATCCCCCACGTCAGGAGAGGAACCCCCATGACCGTCAGAACCAGCCGCCGGCTCCCCCGCGTCCGCGCGGCGCTCGCCGCCGCCGTCGCCGTCGGGCTCGGCGCCGGTGTGCTCGGCGCCCTGCCGGCGGCCGCCGCCGCGGGCGAGCCGCTCGCCGTGCAGTACCGCAACGGCGGCAGCGGCAGCTCGCAGGCCTCGCCGTGGCTCAAGGTCGTCAACACCGGGACCACGCCGATCTCGCTGGACCAGGTCAAGCTGCGCTACTACTTCCGCTCCGACTCCCCCTTCGCCGCGTACCGCTTCGCCTGCGACTGGGCCGTCCGCGGCTGCGCCAACGTCACCGGCACCATCGGCACCATCAACGAGCCGGGCGCGGCCGCCGACCGCTACCTGGAGATCGGCTTCACCGGCGGCGCCGGCACGCTCGCCCCCGGGGCCGACAGCGGCGACCTCCAGTTGCGCGTCCACCGCACCGACTGGCAGTCCATGCAGCAGGGCGACGACTACTCCTTCGGCGCCGCCCAGACCGGGTACGCGAACTGGACCAAGGTCACCGCGAGCGTCGCCGGCGTCCAGGTCTGGGGCACCGCCCCCACCCGGCCGACCGTCCCGGGCGGGCAGGTGCTCTTCGACGACCTCGACTACACCGGCCACGCCGACCCGGCGCTCGCCGCCCACGGCTGGAACGCCCGCGCGGGCGGCGGCGGGCCGGGCGTCGCCGGGGCGACCTGGGCGCCCGAGAACGTCACCTTCGCCAAGCAGGACGGCAACTCGGTGATGACCCTGCGGACGTCGAGCGCCGGGACCGCCGAGTCCACCCGGCACAGCGAGTTCCACAGCCAGGCCATGAAGTTCCGCAACGGCACGTACGCCGCCCGGGTCCGCTTCTCCGACGCCCCGGTGACCGGCCCCGACGGCGACCACCTGGTCCAGAGCTTCTTCGCCATCAACGACCTCAAGGCGCCGGACGCCGACGACTACTCCGAGTACGACTTCGAGTACCTCCCCAACGGCGGCTGGGGCGAGACCTCGAACATCTTCTTCACCACCTCCTGGGAGACGTACGGCGCCGAGGGCTCGGTCAACCAGTACACGACCTCCCGGACGTCGTTCGCCGGCTGGCACGACCTGGTCCTGACCATCGACGACAGCACCATCGTCTACTACGTCGACGGGGTCGAGTTCTCCCGCCACGACGCCCGCTACCTCCCCGAGCGGCCGATGGTGATCGCCTTCAACCAGTGGCTCACCGACCTGGCCGGGCAGACCGGTACCGAGGCGCGCACGTACGAGGAGCAGGTGGACTACGTCCTGCACGTCAAGGACCAGGTGCTGACCCCCGCCCAGGTCGGCACCCTCGTCACCGGCTACCGCGCCTCCGGCACGTCCTTCACCGACACCGTCCCCGCGTCCTGACCCCTGCCGACGACGGCAGACCGCGCCTTCCCGTCCGTGCCCGGCCGCCCCACCGGCCCGGCACGGCGGGGGCGCCCGGAGCGTGTGCGAAGTGCACCGGGGGCGCACGGCGCTTCGTGCACCACCACCGACTGCCGCGCGGTGCGGCGCCCGGGTGAGCCGACGGGCCGCCCGGACCGCGACGCGACGGCCGGGCGACGCGGGAAACCGCAGGTGGGAGGGCATCGGGGCGGCTCGCGGCGCGGCAAACCCGCGTGCGGGAGTCCGGATCGCCACCGCCCGCACCACGGGGCGCCGGTGCCCCACCCTTGGCCGGGGTCCCGGCGGTCCGCACGATCTCAGGTGTCCGGCGCTCACCGCCCCGCCGCTCCGTCCCCGGGAGGACCCTTGCCGACCACATCGGCCCCGGCCACTGGCAGGCCGCCGAGGGCACCACCACGCTCGCCTTCCGCGGCACCACGGGCACCACGGCGGGCCCGGTCCTGGACGACGCCCGGGTCCTGCCGTGCACACCGTGTCCCACCTGCGGCTGAGCGGGCACCGAACGGTGCAGGAGCGGCAATGGGTAGTCGCCCCCATTGATCCCCGTACCGTTCCGGAGGTCCGCTGGACCCCGGCCCGCGGCCGCACTCCCCCACCCGTCACAGCAAGCGGCAACCAGCAAGCAGTGAGCAGCGAGCAAGGCCAGGTGAACGGCATGCACCACCCCCACGAACCGCTGAACCGGGCGGCCCGACGGCCCGCGATGTATCTGCGGTGCCGCCCGTACGACCCCCAGGAGGCCGAGTACGTCCGCTCCGCCATGGAGCACCTGGCGCACCGCCTCGCGCTGCCCTTCCCCGACGTCTACGCCGACCACGGCCTGAGCACCCGCGGCCCGCTGCCGGCCCTGGCCAGTCTGCTGACGGCGGCCGAGCGCGGCTGGGTGGACGTGGTGCTGGTGCCCGGGCCGTTCGTGTTCTCGCTCGACGACCGCGCGGCGGCGGCGACCGTCGAACGCCTCGCCCGGGCGGGCTGCGAGGTGATCGAGGCACCGGGCCGGGTCGTCCGGCCGGTCGGCGCGCCCGGGGACCCGCTCGCCCCCGTCCGTCGGCACCTCGCCGCGGCCGCCGTGCCGTCGCCGTCGCCCGACGGGGCCGCGGTGGCGTACGGGGCGGTCTGAGCGGGTGTGCCCGGCCCCGCTCGACGGGGGCGGGGCGGGCGCGGGCATCATGGGGGCATGTCCGCTCACACCTCCTCCGCCGCCGACCCGACGCGGCGCCGATGAACCCGCCGACGGCGCCGGACGCGCCGGAGGGACCCGGCTTCGTGGGGCGGGCCCGGGAACTCGCCCGGCTCGCCGAGGCGCTGGCCCGGCCGCCGGCCGTGCTGCTCGTCGAGGGCGAGGCCGGAGTCGGCAAGTCACGGCTGGTCGCCGAGGCGTTGCGAGCGCTGAGCGGCCCGGCGGCCGCCGGCACGGGCCGCTCCGTGCTCCTCGGCCGCTGCCACCCGCTGCGCGAGCCGGAGCCGTTCGGCCCCGTGGTGGACGCCCTGCGGGACGCCGCCGCGCTGCTGCCCCCGCCGGGCACGCTGCCGCCCAGCACGGGGGCGCTGCGCCGGGTGCTGCCGGACCTCGCCGACCGGCTGCCCGCCGCGCCGGCCGTGGACGGCGACCTGCTGTCCGCCCGGCGTTTGCTGGCCCAGGGCGTGCGGGCGCTGCTGGCGGCGCTGGACGACCCGGTGCTGGTGGTCGAGGACGTGCAGTGGGCCGACGACGCGACCCTCGACCTGCTGGTGCGGCTGGCCCGCGACCTGCCGCCCCGGCTCTCCCTGGTGGTCACCTACCGGCCCGAGGACCTGCCGCCCGGAGCCCCGTCGCTCGCGGCCGCCTGCCGGGGCGCGGCCCTCGGGCCCGGCGCGGGCGTCGGCCTGCTGCGGCTGGAGCCGCTGGACGCCGCGGAGGTGGCGGAACTCGCCCGGACCGTGCTCGGTGCGACGGCGGCCACCGCCGAGGTCGTCCGGGTGCTGCACGAGCGCGGCCAGGGCCTGCCGTCGGCCGTCGAGGAGGACCTGCGGGCGCTGGCGGACCGCCCGCCGCCCCGGCGGGCGGCCGGCCTCGCGGCCGCGCTGGCCGCCGCCGAGGTCCCGCGCACGGTGGCCGACGCCGTCACCGGCCGGCTCGCCCGGCTCGGCGCGAACGGGGCGGCCGTGGTCGCCGCGGCGGCCGTGCTCGCGGTGCCCGCGGACGAGGACCTGATCACCGCCGTCGCCGGACTGGACGCCGGGGCGGGCGCGGACGGCCTGGCCGAGGCGCTGCAGGCGGCCGTCCTGCACGAGACCTCGCCCGACCGGTACGCCTTCCGCCACCCGGCGGCCCGGCGGGTCGCCCACCAGCGGATTCCCGGGCCCCGGCGCCGGCTGCTGCACCGGCGGGCGGTCGCCGCGCTGGAGTCCCTCGACCCCCGGCCGCTGGCCCGGATCGCCGAGCACACCCTGGCCATGGGCGACCGCGCGGCCTGGCAGGACCTCGCGCAGGCGGCCGCCGACCAGGCCGTGGCGCTCGGCGACCCGGGCGGCGCCCGCCGGATGCTGCGCGGCCTGCTGGACGAGCCGGACCTCGACCCGCGCCGGCGCGGCCGGGCCGCCCTGGCGCTGGCCCGGCTCGCGGCCGACGACGTGGACCCGGCGGCCAGTGTGCAGGTGCTGAGCGACATGGTCGCCGACCCCCGGCTGCCGGTCGCCGACCGCGGCGAGATCCGGCTGGCGCTCGGCTTCCTGACCGCGGTGCACAGCGGCAACCGGGCCGGGTTCGGCCCGATCCGCGAGTCCCTGGAGGAGCTGGAGGAGCGCCCGGTGCGGGCGGCCCGGGCCATGGTGGCGATCGCCATGGACGAGCGCGACGGCGCCGGCCGCCACGCCCGGGAGTGGCTCGACCGGGCGGAGCGGCTGCTGGCGGCCCACCCGGACGAGGACGTGGCCGCCGCCGTGCGGGCCACCTCACTGACCTTCCAGGCCAGGGCCGGCGACCCCGCGGTCTGGGACCGGCTGGACGAGCTGCCGCGCGCCTCGGAGCGTCCCGAGGTGATGCGCCAGACCACCCGGGCGCTGTACAACACGGGCGAGATCGCCATCGAGCTGGGCTACGACACCCGGGCCGCGCACCTGCTGACGGAGAGCCGGCGGCTGGCCATGCTGACGGCCATCCCGTACCTGGAGTGCTACAGCCGGCTGGCCCTGATCCGGCTGGACATGCTGGCCGGACGCTGGGACGGGGTGGAGCAGCGGTTCGCCGCGCTGGGCGCCGAGTTCGACGACCTGGCGATGGCCGGGGCCGAGCGCTCACTGCTGGTCGGGCGGCTGGCGGCGGGGCGGGGCCGGCTGGCGCTGGCCCGGGAGGAGTTCACGGTCGCCGCCTGGTACGGGCAGCGGGAGTCGCAGGTGACCGTGGCGCTGCGGGCGGCGGCCGGGCTCGGTGGGCTGCAGCTGCTGGAGGGCGACAGCGCCGGCGCCGCCGAGACGGTCGGTCCCGCGCTGGCCACCGCGCGGCAGGCGGGCGCCTGGGCGCGCACCGCCGAGCTGCTGCCCGTGGCGGTGGAGGCGCTGCTGGCGACGGCCGGCCGGGACGAGGCCGGCGCCGTCGTCGCGGAGGCGGCCGAGGCGCTCGCCGACCGGAGCGCGCCCGCCGCGTCGGCGGCACTGGACCAGGCCCGGGGGCTGCTGCTGGCGGCGGACGGCGGAGCGGGCACGGTGGAGGCGTTCACCCGGGCCCGGGACCGCTGGCAGGACATCGGACGCCCGTACGAGGCGGCGCGGGCGGACGAGCGGATCGCCGCCGCGCTGGCCGCCGTCGACCGGGCCCGGGCGGCGGAGCGGATGGCGGCCGCCGAGCGGGTCTACCTCGGCCTGGACGCGACCACCGACACCGCGCGGTGCCGCAAGCTGCGCCGGGACCTCGACCTCGGGGGGATCGGCTCGCCGGGGCGCCGGGGCTACGGCAAGCAGCTGTCGCCGCGCGAGCGGCAGGTGGCGGAGCTGCTCGCGCAGGGCACCGCCAACCAGGACATCGCCCAGGCGCTCTTCCTGTCGCCGCGCACGGTGGAGCATCATGTGGCGAACGTGCTGCACAAGCTGGGCACCAGCCGCGCCGGGACGGCGCAGGCGCTCGCCCGGGCGGACGCGGAGGCCGACGCGGCGGCGGACGGCTGACCGGGGCCGGGGGCCGGGTCACCCATCGTTCCCGGGAACCGATAGGTAGTCACCCGCATTGATCCGGCCACCCCCGAGCGGGTTCCCTGGTGGCACCGGCGAGCGAGCGGGGCAGCCGCTCCCCGACCAGGAGGGATCCCAGGATGAGTGCACGTCACCACGCGCCGAGCGCGACCGCCGTCCAGGCGACGGACGGACCGGCCCCGGCGGGGGCAACCGTCCGGCTCTCGCCGTCCCCCCGCAAGGCCGGAAACCATCCCGCCCTGGTCCGGCTGGCCCGGCTGAGCCGCTCCGGCCCCGCGCACTGGGCTCACTGAGCGCGCCGGTCCCCGGCCGCTGCCGCGTGCGGGCGGCAGCGGCCGGGGACCGGCTGATCATGGAAGGACGAACGGCCCTGCCCGGGCGAGCGGGCAGGGCCGTCGCCGTGCCGTGGACCGGCGGGATCAGCAGCCGGCCTGCACGGTGATGGTCGCGGTGGCGGGCGGCCAGCCCCACTGGGTGGTCTCCAGGGTCGCCGTGGCGCTCGAACCGCACGGCACGGTCCCGGAGATGCGGCCCACCGGGGTGCTGGAGCGGTCGACCAGGACGGTGGGCGTGATGGTGCCCAGGGTGGCGCCGCCGACCACCGAGGCGGTCATCCGGTAGGGGACCGTGCGGGCCGTCCAGCCGATGCTGCCGGGCGTGGTCTGGCCGTAGAAGGTGACCTGGTCGCCGCTGACGACGGCGCAGACCTCGTTGACCACCACGCCCCGGTATCCGGTGACGCAGACGCCCGGAGCGGGCGAGGACGGGGACGCGTCGGCGGCGGACGCGGTGCCCTGGGCGGCGGCGCCGGTGGCGCCGGCGGCGGTCAGGACGGCGCTGGTGGCGAGGATGGCGAGGAGCCGGTTCATCGGGTGATTCCCGTTCATGGGTAGGGGCGACGGCGTGAAGCCATGTGACATTTCACGCTTCACACGTCACATGCTGGCATCGATCCTGGCGGAATTCCTAATTCCACCCTGGCTTTTGAAGACAGATATTGGTTTCAGCCTTTCAATGACCAATTCTCATCGCTTAGGGCAACCTTCATGGCGCCCGGTTTCCGCGCATGAACACTTCGTTGCAAGCGTTGCCGGGGCGGTGCGCCGCCGCGCAGGATGAACGGGCCCGGCCGCGCGGACCAACGCGCGGCGGACGGGCGGCCGACTGGAGGGGATCGTCTCCGTGTCCGTGCAACAGCTCCATCTCGCCGTACTCCCGCCCACAGCCGACGGCTCCGCCGACCCCGGCGGGCTCGACGGCCTCACCCGGCTCGCCCGCACCGCCGAGCGCGGCGGGTTCGACTTCCTCCTCCTGCCCGAGTCCGCGAAGGGCGGGCCCGAGGTCCTCACCGCCCTCGGCGCCCTGGCCGCCGGCACCACCCGGCTCGGACTGGCCGCCGGCCTCGGCCCGGCCGGCCATCAGCCCTACGAGCTGGCCCGGCGGTTGGCCTCGCTGGACCACCTCAGCGCCGGCCGCGCGGCCTGGAGCGTGACGACCGGCCCCACCGCCTCCGACGCCGAACGGCTCCGCCACGGCGCCCTTCCGCCGGACGCCGGACGGCACGCCCACGCCGCCGAATTCCTGCGCGCCGCCCGGACGCTGTGGGACAGCTGGGCGGAGGACGACGTCCCCGCCGACCCGTCCGACGGCACCTTCGTGCGGCCCGGCGCGGGTGCGTTCGTCCACCACGGCACGCACTTCGACCTCAGCGGCCGGTTCACCACACCGCGCTCGCCGCAGGGCCACCCGGTCGTCGTGCGGACCGTCGGCTCCCCGCGGGACCTGACGTCGGCGGCCGCCGACGCCGAGGTGGCGGTCGTCCCGTACACCGGACTCGACGAGGCCCGGGCGCTGCGGCAGGACCTCGCCGAGCGGCTCGCCGCGCACGGCCGCTCCCCCGACGGGCTCAGGGTCCTCACCGCCGTCGGCTACGCGCTCGGCGACACCGCCCCGGCGGCCCGCGACCACGCCGCCGACATCGCCGGCACACCGCACGAGGTCGCCGACGCGCTCACCGCGTACGTACGCGGCGGCGGCTCGGACGGCTTCCTGCTCACCCCCCACCCGGGCGCCGGTCCGCTGGAGGACTTCGTCGACCGGGTGGTGCCGCTGCTCCGGGCCCGGGGCGCGCACCGCACCGCGTACGCCGGAACCACCCTCCGCGACCACCTCGGGCTCGCCCAGGCCCGCCGACCGAGCCGGGAGACCGCCGCATGACCAGCACGTCCACGACCCGCCCCGAGCGCGGGCTGCCGCCGCTGCACCTCGCCGTCGCCCTGGACGGGGCCGGCTGGCACCCGGCCGCCTGGCGCGCCGAGGGCGCCCGCCCCGGCGAGCTGTTCACCGCCGGGTACTGGGCCGACCTGGTGACCGAGGCCGAGCGCGGCCTGCTCGACCTGGTCACCGTCGAGGACGCCCTCGCCGTCCAGTCGGTGAGCCTGCGCGGGCCGGACGAGCGCACCGACCAGGTGCGCGGCCGGCTCGACGCCGTCCTGATCGCCGGGCGGGTCGCGCCGCTGACCTCGCGGATCGGACTGGTGCCCACCACCAACGTCACCCACACCGAACCGCGCCACCTCTCCGCCGCGTTGGCCACCCTCGACCGGGCCGCGCCCGGCCGGGCCGGCTGGCGGCCGCAGATCTCCGCCCGCGCCGATGACGCCGCCCACTTCGGCCGCCCCGCCCCGGCGACGCTCCAGGAGACCGACCTCGGCTCCCCCGAGACGATCTCCGGCCGCCTCGCCCCGCTCTTCGACGACGCGGCCGAGGTGCTGGCCACCGTCCGCCGGCTCTGGAACGGCCGCGAGCACGCCCTGCCGGTCACCGTCCTCGCCCACGCCCGCATCCCGTACGAACTGGCGGCCAAGGGCGGTGACGTCGTCTTCATCACCCCGCACTCCCCCGACGACGTGGCGGCGATCCTCACCGAGGTCGCGACCGCCGCCACCGCCGTCGCCCGGCCGGCCGAGCGCCCCCTCAAGGTCTTCGCCGACCTCCTCGTCCTCCTCGACGACAAGCCGGGCGAGGCGGCCCGCCAGAAGGCGCGGCTGGACGACCTCGACGGCGCCCCGCTCGCCTCCGACGCCGAGGTCTTCGCCGGCGCCCCCGCCGAACTCGCCGACCTCCTCCTCGCCTGGGGCACCGTGGACACCGCAGGACTCCGCCTGGACGGCTTCCGCCTCCGCCCCGCCCGCCTCCCCCACGACCTCCTGGCGATCACCCGCTCCCTCGTCCCCGAACTCCAGCGCCGCGGCGCCTTCCGCACCGCCTACCAGGCCCACACCCTCCACGGCCACCTCGCCCTGCCCGACCCGGCCGCCCTCCGGCGGTAGAGCCGACGGGTTCGGCCGCACCGCCCGTGACCGGTGACGTGACGATCTTCGCCGGGCGCGGGCTGGTGGAGTCCTCGAAGGCGAACGCCGATGACCGACATGCACGCCCGCCGCGCGGAGATCCGTCTCGGCGCGGCGCTGGAGGGCCTCGCGGTCGCCTGCCACGGGGCGACCGCACACCCCGGGGAGCACAACCACGAGTGCCGTGGGGGCAGCGCCGACGAGCTCGCCCTGCTCAAGGTCCCGGGTGTGCGGCTCGACCCCGACCTCCTCCGGCGGACCTGGCAGGTCCCCGACTTGAGTGACCACGGCGCGGTGCTCCGCCGGATCCTGCCGCAGCTCGCGGGCACCCTCGTCGACAGCCGCTCCGAGTCGTTCCGCCACCGGGACGAGATCGGCGGGTCGCTCGCCCGGGGCCGCTGGCAGGAGTGGCCGCCGCAGCAGGCCGCCGCCGTGCACGAGTTCCTGCACGCCTTCTGGGCCTACGGCCTCCTCACCCCCGCGCTCGGCCCCACGCCCTTCGCCCACGCGCACCGGACGCTCGTCCTGTGCGTCGAGGCCTCCGGCGAGCTGGGCCCCTGGCTCCGCGCCTGGGAGGCGCTGGAGCACCCGGTCGCCGACCGGAACCTCGCGGAGGCCGCCGAGAGCTGGTCCTGCGACCTGCTCGGCGACGAACTGCCCTGGAACACCCGCCACGACAAGGCCGCCCTGCTGACCACGCTCACCTCCTGGCTCGCCCGTCACGCCGCCCCCCGGCTGACCGCCCGGGGCGCGCCGGGCGAGCTGCTGCACCACCTGAGGCTGCTCGGTCTGTCCCTGCCGGACCGCCGGGACGACCCGCACTGGCCCCGGGACCTCTGCCGAGAACCCCCGCCCGGCCGGCGGGGATGTCGGCGCGGGGCCGTAGATTCGGTTCGGCAGAGCAGGAGTTGAGCGAACCTTGGACAGGACGGCGAGCCCGATGACCCCCGTGACCCCGATCCCCCCGAGCGAAGCGCACGGCGTCGCCCTCACGGAGCGCGCCATCGCCTCCGTCGCGGCCGATCCGCACCGGCCGATCCTGGCCTACGGCCCGTGGGCCGGGCCCTGGCTGACCGGGGAGCCGGAGCCGCTGGCGGCCGAGGCGCTGGCCGGGGCGGTCTTCCCGAGCGGGCGGCCGCTGCCGCCGAGCCTGCGCCGGTGGCTGGCGTTCGACGCCGGACTCCTGCGCCGGTTCGGGTGGCTCGACGGGGACGGCCGGTTCACGCCCCGGTCGCTGGGCGAGCTGGCGCGCGCGGAGCTGGGCGACGTCTGGGGCTCCTGCTTCGACACCGTGTCGGACCGCTTCGACGAGTGCTTCCTGCTCCCGGGCGGCTCGGACTCCCGCCGGGTGCTGGCCACCGGCGCGGGCGACGAGCACGGCGAGTACCCGGTGTTCGCGCTGGACATCGACGACATCCCGTGCGTCGAGCTGATGTACCCGGGACTGGACGTCTACCTGGCCGACACCGCCGGCGTCATCACCGTCGACCTCGACGGCTACTCCTGCCTGGTCCAGGACCCGCGCTACGCCCGGCGGATGCTCACCCACGCGCAACGGGCCTTCGGCGGCGAGTTCTCCGAACAGTGCTTCCCCGACCTCTGACGGCCCCGCCCTTCTTCGACCCCCCGAGTGAGGAGGCCCTCGCCTTGGAGCGGCCGCCCGGCCTCGATCCCCGGCTCCCCGGCATGGAGTGGCTCGACCACGTCGGCACCGACCCCGGCCTCGCCCTGGAACTGTTCGTCACCGACTGGTACCCCGCCGGCCCCGCCACGGAGCCACCGCCCGAGCCGCCGCGCTCCGTACCGCCCGCGCTGCGCCGGTTCCACCGCCTCGCCGCGCGGCACCCCGGCCTGTTCGGCAGGCAGAACCGCCTATGGCCCGCCGGGCGGTTCCAGGCCGCGGAGCGCAGCGACCGGCTGGTGATCGGCGGGGACAGCCTGGGCGGCTGGGACTGGTCGATCGCCTGGGAGCCCGACGCCACCGGCACGGACCCGACGGTCCGGCACACCCGGGAGGGCGACGACCCGACCGCCGAGCCGGAACCCCTCAGCCGCTTCCTCCTGCACTTCGCCCTCTTCGAGGCACCGGTCGGCCCCTACGTCGCCTGGGGCAGCAGCACTCCCCCCGCCGAACTGCTGCCCCGGCTGGAGGGGGTGCTGCGCCGGGTGCCCCTGCGGTCGTACCACTCCCCCTCCATGGGCAGCGAGATCCATGCCGCCCCCGGCGTGATCGCCCACACCCCGGCCGCCTCGGCGGCCTCGGGCGGCTACTTCGTGACGGCCCGCCACCGTCACCTGCTCCGGCCTCTCGCCGGGCTCGGCATCACCTGGGGGCGCTTCGACGGCTGACCGGCGCCGTGGCGGCGCCGCGGCGGGAGGGCGTGCCAGACTGGCCCGTCATGGGTGAGAACGAGGCCGCGCGGGCCGTGCCGCTGCTGGTGGTGGACGGGGCCAATGTCGTGGGATCGGTGCCCGACGGGTGGTGGCGGGACCGACGGGGCGCGGCGGAGCGGCTGCGTGACGCACTGGCGCCGGTCGGTGGTCAGGGGCTCGGTGACCGGCCGGAGCTGCCGGTGCGGGTGCGGACGGGGCCGCTGGAGGTGGTGCTGGTGGTCGAGGGCGCGGCCCGGGGAGTCACGGCGACGCCGGAGGTCCGGGTCGAGGCCGCGAGCGGCAGTGGCGACGATCTGATCGTCGACCTGGTCGCGGCTGCGCTCAGCGCCCACCCCGGACGGGACTGCCTGGTCGTCACGGCCGACCGCGGGCTGCGCGCCCGGGTCACCGCCCTCGGCGCCGCGGTCGCGGGACCCCGGGCCGTCCGGCCGGCCTGAACGCCGGGGCAGGGCGGGGAACAGCGGCTCACAGCGTCGGGGGCGGCCGGCCGTACAGCTCGGCCGTCGCACCCGGCAGGGGCGGCCCGCCGGGGTCCGCCGCGCGCCGCCCGGCCACCGAGGTCGGCAGCATCACCACGGCGACGAGCAGCGCCGCGACGGCGAAGGTGCCGAACCCGGCGATGCTCAGCGGCAGTTCCATCCAGGTGCTGAGCCAGGTCACCAGCCACAGCTTCAGCGGATTGCCCATCGTCGCGACCGCCAGACCGGCCGCCGACCGCAGCCGCACGCCGCGCCCCGGCAGCGACAGCCGGCTGAACTTCGGGCCGAGCACCGCCCCCAGGGCGACCAGGGTGAGCAGTTGCCGCCAGCCCGGGCCGTTCCCCAGCGCGGTGCCGTCGAGCACGGCGACCACCAGCGCGAGACCGGCGACGGCGAGCAGGTGCCGCGCGACGCCCCGCAGCGCCGACCCGTCCCCGTCGCGGTCGGCCAGCACGGACCAGAGGTGGCGCACCGTCACCCCGACCAGCATCACCACCACGGCGGCGACCACCGTCGCGCCCGGACCCGACAGCCCGACGGACAGGCCGAGCCCGCCGGCCAGCCGCACCGCCGCCCAGAGCGCCGCCGGCTCCGCCGCGAGCAGTGCCGGGAGCAGCAGCAGCGCCCCGAGGCAGGACGCGCACGAGCGGTCCGGCGGGAAGCGGCGGACCAGCGCGCCCCCGGCGGCGTGCACGGCGACCAGGAGCAGCGCCGCGACGAGTACGGCGGCGCACCGGCTCGCGGGCGGATCGCCCAGGTCGAAGCCCGCCACCACGGCGGCGGCCACGGCGAGGCCCACGGCGGTGGCCACCAGGTCGAGCAGGTGGGCGGCCGGGCCGGTCACCGGCCGGGATCCGTTCGACATCCGTCCCCCCGGGGTCGGGCGTGTTGGGCCATGGTTCCCCGCCCGCCGGTCCGCGACCCGTCCGACGGCCCGTCACTTCAGCCGACGGAAGCCCCCGCCGGGGACCTGAACCCCTGCACGCCGGAGCGCACCACAGCGCGCCCTAGCACGAAACGGCGCGTGCTCGTGGCAAGTTCACCGGGAGTCCGCTCGCATTGGCGAACTGGGCGTGGGCGCCCGTGCGCGGCGGGCGGCGCACGGTAAACCTGAGGCCGACACCGGCCCGGTCGCGGGTCCCGGAGTCCGGCCGGGCCGCTCCCGCCGGCGCGCGCAGCGCTCGGCGACAGCGCGTCCCGGTGCCCGACCGCCCCGCCCTGAACACCGCACGCCCCCGGGCGCCGACCGCCCGCCTTTCCCCCCACCACTCTTCGACCGTTTTGAGGATGCTGAATGCTTGGTGCTGGTTCGTCATCCGGACGCCGGCGCTCCGCCCCCGTGCTCGTCTGGCTCCTGCCCACCCTCGCGACGGCCGCCGTCGCCGCCGTGACGGTGGCCGCGGCCTCCCCCGGTGCCCGGACCGGGGTCGCGCTCTGCGCGGCGGTGGGCACCATGGCGGTGGTCCTGGTCGCCGCCGAGGCCGCCCGCCGGGGCCGGGTGGCGGAGGAGTTGCGCACACGGGCGGTCCAGCGCGAGGGCGAGTTGCTCCGCCGGCTGACCCGGCAGGAGACCGAGTACATCCGGATGGCCAAGTCCGTCCTGCCCGCCGCGATGACCAGGCTCACGATGGGCGAGGGCCTGGAGAACGTCGTCCGCGCCTACACCCTCCAGGACGTCACGGTCGGCGCCGAGTTCCGGGCGGCGCACCAGACCCTGCTGCGCGCCGTGATGGAGACCGTCGAGAACGAGGAGGCGCTGCGCGAGTCCGCCCGGCGCTCCTTCGTCAACATCGCCCGCCGCGTCCAGGCGATCGTCCACCGGCAGGCCGCCGAACTGCGCAGCATGGAGCACGCGCACGGCAACGACCCCGCCGTCTTCGACGACCTGCTGCTGCTCGACCACGGCAACGCGCTGATCGGCCGGCTCGCCGACAGCATCGCGGTGCTGGGCGGCGCCAGGCCGGGCCGCCAGTGGAACAAGGCGGTGCCGCTGTACAGCGTGCTGCGCGGCGCCATGTCCCGGATCCTCGACTTCGAGCGGGTCGAACTGCACCCGGTCTCGGAGGTGGCCGTGGTCGGCCCGGCCGTGGAACCGCTCATCCACGCGGTGGCCGAACTCCTGGACAACGCCACCCGCTACTCGCCGCCGCACACCCTGGTGCACCTGACGGCGGTCGAGGTGCAGACCGGCATCGCGATCGAGATCGAGGACGGCGGGCTCAGCCTCAGCGAGGAGGGCCGGGCCCGGGCCGAGCGGATGATCGCGGAGGCGCAGGCCGGCATCGACCTCAACGACCTCGGCGAGACGCCGCGGCTCGGCCTCGCGGTGGTCGGCCGGCTCTGCCAGGCGTACGGCTTCCAGGTCTCGCTGCGGCCCTCGGCCTACGGCGGGGTGCGGGCGGTGCTGGTCTTCCCGCAGGAGCTGATCACCACCGCCCCCGCGACCGGGCGCGCCCACGGCATCGGGGTCACCGGCTCGTCCGGGCCGGACCCGGTGGACGACCGCCGGCCGCACACCTCGCCGCCGCCGCGCCGCCCGCTCACCGGGCCGCCGCCCGGGCCGCTCAGCGGCACCCGCAGCCCGGCGTTCAACGGGGCCTCGCTCGGCGGCTCGCGCCGCGACTCCTTCGGCGGGTCCTTCGGCGGCCCGCGCGGCGGGTCGTTCAACGGGCCGGTGACCGGCGGGGACGACGTCCCGGTGGTGACCGAGCGGACCGCCACCGGTCTGCCCCGGCGTCGTCGGCACGCCGCGCCGGCGAACCGGTTCGCGGCCGGCGCCACGACCCGCCCGACCACCGCCGGACCCGGCACCCCCGCCCACGGCACGCCCACCGGCGGCCGTCCGCCCGCCCCGCCCGGAGGGCCGGCGGACGCGGGGCAGGACGCGGTGCAGCCGGGCCTGTGGCTGGCCGCGTTCACCGAGGGCATCAACGGCACCGGCCCGGAAGGCGGCAGCGGCAGCGGCAGCGGCGGCGAAGACGGCAGCGGCAACGGGGACTCGACGGGGACGCGGAGGGACGAGCGATGACTCAGCCACGGACCAACCTGGACTGGCTGCTCAAGCAGCTCGCGGACGAGGTCCCGCTCGTCCGCAACGTCGTCGTGCTCTCCGCCGACGGCCTGCGGATCGCCCAGCACGGCACCGCGCCCGACGCCGCCGACCGGCTCGCCGCCGCCTGCGCCGGGCTGCAGAGCCTCGCCGCCGCCGTCGGCCACGAGTTCCCGCACGGGGACGGCCGGATGCGGCTGGTGGTGATCGAGATGGGCGGCGGGTTCTTCTACCTCATGGCGGCCGGCGCCCGCGCCTACCTCGCGGTGCTCGCCGACGAGGGCGTGGACGCCGGGCTGATGGGCCACCGGATGCGCGACCTGGTCGCCCGGATCGGCGAGCACCTCAGCACGCCTCCGCGAAGGGGCGAGCCCGTCGCATGAGCACCACCGGCCGGGACTGGGGCGAGGAGGCCCCGGAACGCTTCTACGTGATCACCCGCGGCCACACCCAGCCGGCCGGACGGCCCGCGCTGGACCTGGTCACGCTGGTCGTCGCCCGGGCGGAACCCGCCCCCTCGATGCCGCCGGAGCACACGGCGATCCTGCGCCTGTGCGGATCGCCGCTCTCGGTGGCCGAGGTCTCCGCGTACCTGCGGCTGCCCGTCAGCGCGGTGACCCTGCTGCTGGCGGACCTGGTGGCCGAGGAACGGGTCGAGGCGCGCGCCTGCGTCCCGGCCGCCCTTCTCCCCGACCGTGCCCTGTTGGAGGCGGTGATGCATGGACTTCAGCGGCTCTGACACGGTGCCCGGGCCGGCGGACGAGGATCTGCTGCCGGACTCGGCCGCCGCGGCCGTCAAGGTGGTGATCGTCGGCGGCTTCGGCGTCGGCAAGACGACCCTGGTCGGCTCGGTGAGCGAGATCCGCCCGCTGACCACCGAGGAGACGATGACCCAGGCCGGGGCGGAGGTCGACGACCTGGCCGGGATCGAGCGGAAGTCCGAGACGACCGTCGCGATGGACTTCGGCCGGATCAGCATCAGCGACGAACTGGTGCTCTACCTGTTCGGCACCCCTGGCCAGGAGCGGTTCTGGTTCCTGTGGAACGGGCTGTTCGAGGGGGCGCTGGGGGCGGTCGTCCTGATCGACACCCGCCGGCTGGAGATCAGCTTCGACGTGATCGGCCGGCTGGAGGACCGGGGCGTGCCGTTCGTCGTGGCCGTCAACGCCTTCCCCGGCTCCCCCGACTGCCCGCACGAGGAGTTGCGGCTCGCGCTCGACCTGCCGCCCGAGGTCCCGATCGTGGCGTGCGACGCCCGGATCCGCCGGTCCGGGCGGGACGTGCTGCTGGCGCTCATGCACTACCTCTACGACCTCGCGGGCCCGCCACCGGCGCGCTGACCCGCGCCCCGCCCCCACTCGCCTTCCCCCCACCCGCCGTCCCCCACTCGCCGACCCCCTCCGGAGACACCGTGACCTCCCCGTTCCGTGACGACCCCGCCCTCGCCCCGCCGGCCGGCTGCCCCGCCCACCGGGGCGGCGACCCGGGCGGCCGGGACCAGGCCGTGCTCGACGCGCTCGACGAGCCCGCCTCCGACGAGCCCGGCCTCGACGAGCTGCCGGTCGCCGGGCTCCGGCGGCTCTACGGACCCGCCGCCGAGACCGACCCGGCGGGCCTGTACGAGCAGCTGCGCGCCGAGTACGGCGAGGTCGCGCCCGTCCTGCTGCACGGCGACCTCCCGGCCTGGCTGGTCCTCGGCCACTCCGCGAACCTCACCGTGATGCGCACGCCCTCGCGCTTCTCCCGGGACTCGCGCCGCTGGACGGCGTTCCAGGAGGGCCGGGTCGCCGCGGCCTCCCCGCTGATGCCGGTGATCGCCTGGCAGCCGCTCTGCGTCTTCGCGGACGGCGCCGAGCACCGCCGGCTGCGCGGCGCCGTCACCGACGGCCTGAACGGCACCGACCGGCGCGGGGTGCGCCGCTTCGTCACCCGGTACACGGCCGAGCTGGTCGAGGAGTTCGGCGGCAAGGGCCGGGCCGAACTGGTGAGCCGGTTCGCCGAGCACCTGCCGATGCTGGTGATGACCCAGCTGGTCGGGATGCCCGAGGAGTACGGGCCGCGCCTGGTCGAGTCGGCCCGCGACCTCATGAAGGGCACCGAGACGGCCATCGCCAGCAACGACCACGTGGTGGCCTCGCTGCGGCGCACCGTCGAGCGCAAGCGCAGCGACCCCGGGCCGGACCTGTGCACCCGGCTGATGCAGCACGAGGCCGGGCTCACCGACGAGGAGGTGCTGGAGCACCTGCGGGTCGTGCTGCTGGCGGCGAACGAGACCACCGTCAACCTGATCGCCGACACGCTGAAGATGATCCTCACCGACGAACGCTTCCGCGCCCACCTGTCGGGCGGTCATATGACCGTGCCGGACGCACTGGACCAGGTGCTATGGGACGCCCCGCCGATGTCGCTGGTGGCCGGGCGGTGGGCGACCGGCGACACCGTGCTCGGCGGCCGCCGGATCAGGGCCGGCGACATGCTGCTGCTGGGCCTCGCCGCCGGGAACGTCGACCCGGTGGTCCGGCCGGACCCGGCGAAACCGCTGCACGGCAACCGCTCCCACCTGTCGTTCGGCAGCGGACCGCACGAGTGCCCGGGCCAGGACATCGGCCGGGCCATCGCGGAGACCGGAATCGACTGCCTGCTCACCCTGCTGCCCGACCTGCGGCTGGCCGTCCCGGAGTCGGAGCTGACCTGGACCTCGGCCTGGCTGTCGCGCCACCTGGTCGAGCTGCCGGTGGAGTTCACCCCGCGCGAGCAGCTGCCGGAGGCGGTGGCGGCGGCCGCAGCGGCAGCGGAGGCGGACAGGGCCACCTCCCCCGTCCAGGTGGAGCACGTGGAGCCGGTGGAACCGGAGGAACCGAAGGCGGCCGAGCTGCCCGGGCCCCGGCGCGGCTGGTGGGACACGCTCACCGGCTGGCTGCGGCGCTGACCGCCGGCCGGGGCGGGCGCGGCTAGAGTCGGCCCGAACCGCCGCGCCGCGCCGACCACCGGAGGGTGACCCCGTGTCCCTGGTACGCGTCCACAACTTCTCCGTCTCGCTCGACGGCTACGGCACGGGCGAGGGCCAGAGCCTGGAGGCCCCGTTCGGCCACGCCGGCGAACGGCTGCACCGCTGGTTCCTCCGCACCCGGACCTTCCGCGCCATGCACGGCGAGCCGGGCGGCGAGACCGGCGTCGACGACGCCCTGGCGCGCACCTGGGGAGCCGGCATCGGCGCGGAGATCATGGGACGCAACAAGTTCGGCCCGCAGCGCGGCCCGTGGCAGGACCACGAGTGGAACGGCTGGTGGGGGGCCAACCCGCCGTTCCACACCCCCGTGTTCGTGATGACCCACCACCCCAGGCCCAGCCTGGAGATGGCCGGCGGCACCGCCTTCCACTTCGTCGACGGCTCCCCGCACGAGGTGCTCGCCCGCGCCCGCGCGGCCGCCGGCGGCCTGGACGTACGGATCGGCGGCGGCCCGTCCACCGTCCGCGCCTTCCTCGCCGCCGACCTGGTCGACCACCTGCACATCGCCGTGGTCCCGATCCTCCTCGGCCGCGGCGAGCGCCTCTGGGACGGACTGGAGGGCCTGGAGGACCGCTACCGCGTCGAGTCCGTCACCACCCCGAGCGGCGTCACCCACCTGACGTTCACCCGGCCCGCCGCCTGAGGTCCGTCCTGCTGAAACCGGTTCAAGGGCCCCGTTCCTCACGGTAGTCGGGGTGTTCGTCGCAGGACTGCGCCGGGGCCCGCAGAGCGCAGGTGAGGCCGGATCACTCCTACGGAGCCGCTGCTGCCGAACCGGCGGCAGCGGCTCGATCCGGTCGCGGGCGCTCCGGAACCGGCGACGGCGGTCTCCGCCCCGTCCGCCTATCCGGCGAGGAACGGGAGGAGGGCGGCGGTGAGTTCGGTGGGGGCGTCGACGGGGATGAGGTGGCCGGCGGTGGGGAACTCGTGGAGGTGGGCGGTGGGGATCGCGGCGGCGTAGCGGCGGCCGATGTCCTGGAAGTCGGCGACGTCGAGTGCGCCGGTCGCCACCAGGGTGGGGGCGGTGATGGTGGCGAGGTCGCCGGTGGAGGTGCCCCGGGAGTGCTCGCCGACGGCGGACTGGTTCACCAGGGAGGTGCGCAGCGGGCCGCGGAGGCGGTCGGCGGTGCCGGGTGCCACGTCCTCCCAGCGGCGGGCCGGTCCGCGGACCCACATGTCGAGGTTGACCTGGACGGCGGTGTCGAGGTCGCCCGCGGCCAGGGCCGCCGTCTCGGCCTCGTCGTAGGCGGTCATCTCGGCGGACCAGGGGTAGCCCGGCCACGGCGCGGCGAGCAGGGCCAGCGCGTGCACCCGGTCGGGGTGGGTGAGGGTGAAGTCGACGGCCACCCGGCCGCCCCAGGAGGCGCCGACCAGCCGGACGCGGTGGTGGCCGAGGTGGTCCAGCAGGCGGCGCAGGTCGTCGGTCTCGCGGAACGGTCCGGCCGGGGGCGCGGACTCGCCGAAGCCGCGCAGGTCGTAGCGGATGACGGTGTGGCGCTCGGCGAGCGCGGGGGCGACGGCGTCCCACATGCGGTGGTCGGCGATGCCGGCGTGCACGAGGACCACGGGCGGGCCGTCGCCGTCGACGACGTAGGAGAGTTGGCCGAGGGCGTCGGTGAGGGTGGGCATCCGCAGATGCTCGCAGGTGGCGGGCGCATGTGCCACCGGTTAATGATCACGGCCGGGGCTTCCGGTGCGCCCCCTCCGCTCTGGTGCGCCCCGGCCGGGAGGGCCGGGCGGGGTTTGCCGCCGCTGCCGGGGTGCCATATCCGAGGCTGCAGGCCGGATCCGGCGGGAGGCCGGATCGGGCCGACCGAGGGAGGGACACCCGTATGACAGACATCCACCGGTCCGCGCTGCGGTACACCGCCGACATCACCGCGGAGGACATCGACGCCCTGGCCGGGTTCATCGGCCGGCGGCTGGTCCTGCTGCGGGAGGCGGCCGGCGCGGCGGGGAGCGAGGAGGAGCGCGTCGGGGACGCGCTGGCGCAGACGGTGGCGGCGCTGACCGGGAGCGCCCGGGAGGTGCTCGGCGCGCTCGCCGAACGGGCGGCGGAGGCCGCGGAGGCCGGGCCGGAGGAGGAGGTCCGGCACCCCGACGACGTGCTGGAGGAGCTGATGGTCCGGCTCAGCACCCTGTGGCGCTACCTGCTGACGGCCGCCGAGGCGTGGAGCCACCTGCCGGACTACGACGTGGCGCGCTGGCGGCTCGACGGCCATCTGGACGCCGAGCACGAGGCGCGGGCGCGCTGGCTGGCGGCCGGCGAGGCCTGGTAGCCGTGCCGGACCGGCCCCGGCCCGGGCGGGCGGGGGCCGGCCGCGTCCCGGCACGGCGCCGGGCGGCGCGTGCGGGCGCCGGCGGTCTTGACGAAACGTCCAGTCAAAAGGTCTTCTGTACCACGGAGTCGGCCCGCCGGCGGCCGCACGGCCCGGTGGGGGTATAGCCCGGAGCTGTACCCCCGGGTGACATCTGCCCGGCCGGCGGACGGTCCTCCTACGGTTTCCCGCAACCCCCACACCATGACCGCGGGAGACCCCCCATGCTCCGACGACCCGCCAGGGCCGCGTGTGCCGTCCTGGCCACCGCCGCCCTCGGCTTGACGGCACTCCAGGGCACCGCCGGTGCCGCCGCTCCGACCCCCGGATCCGGCCCGGCCGCCCGGGCCGCCGCGGCCGCCTCGGCGGCGGCGGACACCCTCGGGGTGACCGCCGCCGCGCCCGAGGTGCTCGACGCGCTCCAGCGCGACCTCGGCCTGACGGCCGGGCAGGCGCGGGCGCGGATCACCAACGAGGCGCGGGCCGGTGCCCGGGCCGGCGCGCTCGCCCAGGGCCTGGGCGACAGCTGGGCCGGCTCCTGGATCGAGGGCGCCGACGCCTCCGGGCTGGCCGTCGCCACCACCCGGGCCGCCGACGCCGCGACGATCCGCGCGGCGGGCGCCCGTCCGGTGGTCGTGGCGCACCCGCTGGCCGCGCTGGAGGGCGCGCTGGCCGCGCTCGACCGGGCCGCCGGGCGCGGCGCCGCGGGCCGGGCCGACGCGCTCGCCGCCCCGGTGCGCTACGTCGACGTGCGCGACAACACCGTGGTGGTGCAGGCCACCGACCCGGCCGCGGCCGAGCGGCTGGTCTCCGCCGCCGGGGTGGACCGGGCGGCGGTGAAGGTGGAGACGGTGGCCGAGGCCCCGCGTCCGCTCTACGACCTGCGCGGCGGCGACGCCTACTACATCGGCGGCAGCTCCCGCTGCTCGATCGGCTTCCCGATCACCCGGGGAACCACCCAGGGCTTCGTCAGCGCGGGCCACTGCGGCCGCACCGGCGCCACCACGACCGGCTCCAACCGGGCCGCCCAGGGCAGCTTCCAGGCCTCGGTGTTCCCGGGCAACGACATGTCCTGGATCGCCGCCAACAGCAGCTGGACCGCGACCCCGTACGTGACCGGCGCGTCCGGCGCGGTGACCGGTTCGGTGCAGCAGCAGGTCGGCGCCTCGGTCTGCCGCTCCGGCTCCACCACCGGCTGGCACTGCGGCACCATCCAGCAGCACGGAACCAGCGTCACCTACCAGGAGGGCACCGTCTCCGGGGTGACCCGGACCAATGTGTGCGCCGAACCCGGCGACTCGGGCGGCTCCTTCATCTCCGGGACGCAGGCACAGGGCGTGACCTCCGGCGGCACCGGCAACTGCTCGCAGGGCGGCACCACCTACTACCAGCCCGTCAACCCGATCCTCCAGGGCTACGGACTGACCCTGAAGACCAACTCGTCGGGCCCCGGCCCCGGCCCGGGCCCGGGCAACCCCGGCGGGACCTGGTCGGCCGGCACCGTCTACCAGGCGGGTGACACGGTGACCTACGGCACCACCTCCTACCGCTGCCTCCAGGGCCACCAGGCGCAGGCCGGCTGGGAGCCGCCGAACGCGCCGGCGCTCTGGCAGAGCGCGTAGCCCGTCCGCGGGACGACGGCGCGACGGCGGGCCACCGGTGTGAGACCTTGGACGGGGGGCGAACCACCAAGGAGGCCCGATGTCCTCGAAGCGCCGCCGCAAGAAGAGGGCCCGCCGCAAGGGCGCCAACCACGGCAAGCGGCCGCAGTGCTGAACCAGCGCTGAGCCGGTGTCGGAGCGCCGCGCCGGTCCGGACTCCCCGTCCGGACCGGCGCGGCGCTCACGCGTCGGCGGGCCGCCGCTCCCGCGGCGCGTAGTACAGGCTCGCCATGGTCGCGCGCACGCTCCAGCCGAGGGCGGAGTACAGCGCCCGCCCGTCGGGCGTGGCGACCAGGATGCCGGTGGCGGCCCCGCCCTCGTGCGCGGCGTCCTGGAGGGCGCGCATCACCACCGAGCCGAGCCCCCGGCGGCGGTGCCCGGGGTCGGTCTCGATCTGGTCGGCCACGGCGGTCGTCCCGGTGACGGCGAGCTGGCCGCGCGCGGCGTAGTGGCCGTCGGCGGTACGGACCAGCGCCTTGACCACGCCGCCGCGCCGCCAGCTGGTGAGGGTGTACCCGGCGGGCACCGCCGGGCGCTGCGGGGCGAGCGGCACGGTCATCAGGTAGCCGGGGACGTCGAAGTGCCAGCCGGGGCCGATCCAGGGGCGGACGGCGTCGTCGTCGGCGAAGAGCTTCAGCCAGGTGCCCGGCGCGGTGGTGGCCGCCACCAGCTTCCGGACGTCGGCCTCAGCCGGTTCCGGCAGGACGTGCCGGGCCACCTGCTTCGGCTGCCCGACATCGACGCTCCACCCCCAGGGCTCGTCCACCGGGTCGGCCGCGCACCGCGACACGACCCAGCCCCCGACCCACTCCCGCACCAGCTCATTGACGGTGGGCTCGTCCACCCGCCACCCCCAGGTAATAGTCACAATAGATATTCACAGCTTACCAACTCTGCCGCCGGGCCACGAGCACCCGGAGCGGCCGGCACCCGGCGGGCACGGCACGCGTTGCGCGGGCGGCCCGGCGGGCGCAGCATCCTGGGCATGACGAGCGACGAGGAACAGATCCGGGCCCTGATCGAGGCGTGGGCGGCCGCGGTCCACCGGGGCGACCTGGCGGGCGTGCTCGCCGACCACGCGGCGGACATCGTCATGTTCGACGTCCCGCCGCCCTACGAGGGCGTCCGGGGCATCGACGCCTACCGGGAGACCTGGCCGCCGTTCTTCGAGTGGCAGGCGCGCGGCGCCGCGTTCGCGATCGAGTCGCTGGACGTCACCGCCGGCACCGACGTCGCCTACGCGCACGCGCTGCTGCGCTGCGGGACGCCGCAGGACCTCGCCGACCGGCCGGCCCAGCGGCTGCGGCTCACCCTCGGGCTGCGCCGCCAGGACGGCCGCTGGGTGGTCGCGCACGAGCACCACTCGTTCCCGGAGGTCACCGGGGTGGAGTAGCCCGCCCGGTCCCGGCGCGGGGGTGCGGTCCGGCGCCGGCGGTCGGCCGCGCCGGTGGCACGCTCCGGCCGACGGACCGGGGCCGCCCATCACCGTGACCGGCGACCCGTGTCCCGGGGTCCCGGGCGACCACGCCCTGCTCGGCGATGATGCAGGAGTCGGCCGCCCGGCTCGCCGCGCCGCCGTCCTGACGGACCCACACCATCCACGGAGGCACCGCATGTCCGCTTCACTCCCCGAGCTCACCGGCGACTACGTGCTCGACCCCGCCCACACCCGGATCGGCTTCGTCGCGCGCCACGCCATGGTGACCAAGGTCCGGGGCTCGTTCGGGCAGTTCAAGGGCACCGCCCACCTGGACGGCTCCGCCCCGGCCGAATCGGCCGGCCAGGTGACGATCAAGGCCCAGAGCATCGACACCGGCGTCGAGCAGCGCGACCAGCACCTGCGCACCAACGACTTCCTCGACGCCCCCAACTTCCCCGACATCACCTTCCGCACCACCTCCGTCGAGCCGCGCTCGGACAGCGACTACCGGGTGACCGGCGACCTCACCATCAAGGACGTCACCCGTCCGGTCGCCATCGACTTCGAGTACACCGGCAACGCCGTCGACCCGTACGGCAACCTGCGGGTGGGCCTGGAGGGCTCGCTGACGATCAGCCGCAAGGAGTTCGGCGTCACCTGGAACGCCGCCTTGGAGGGCGGCGGCGTCCTGGTCGGCGACAAGGTCGTCCTGGAGTTCGACATCTCCGCGATCAAGCAGGGTTAGGTCCGTCCAGCGGCCAGGTGTCCCGGTCGCGGAGGTGGTCGTAGGTCGGCAGCTCCGCGGCCAGGACGTCGAAGTGGGCCAGCGGCGCCCACAGCGCGCGGTCGCCGATCACGTACAGGCGCCGCTTCGCCCGGCTGGCGGCCACGTTGAGCAGGTGCGGACTGCCGGCCGCCCAGGCGCGGGCGCCGGGGCGGTTGCCACCGAGCAGGAGGATCACGACGTCGGCCTCCTTGCCCTGGGCCCGGTGGACGGTGGCGCAGCGCTCGTCCAACTGTTCGGCGCTCCAGCCGGCCTCGGCGCAGGTCTCGCGGGCCTCGCGGACCAGGGCGCGGAAGGGCGCGATGATCCGCACCCGGCCGGGCGTGACGCCGTGCCGGTCGAGCCGGCCGAGGACGAACTCCAGGGCGCGCCGGTCGCGTTCGCCCCAGGGCGCGTCGCCGTCCCGGGCGGGGTCGGGGGTGTTGAGCCAGCGGCTGGGGAGCAGGCCGTCGTGGTCCTCGTCGGGGAAGGGCCGGGGGTGGGTGCCGTAGACCATCAGGCCGCCGTAGGCGACGTCGTTGCTGACCGTGAACATGGGCTCCTCGCAGCGGCGGTGCACCCGCAGCGGCGAGCCGACCCAGACGGTGGACCCGTCGTCGCCGGTGGGGTCGGGCAGGCAGGTGCCGTAGCGGTTGACGCGGTCGGCGACCGCCTGGGCGGAGGTCGCGGAGGGCAGCCACTCCTCGTCCACGCCGTGGGCGCGCAGCAGGCGGCGCTGGAGGGCCGCGGGCATGGTGACCACCGGTTCGAGCTGGAGCGGGTCGCCGACCAGGACGGCCCGGCGGGCCCGCCACAGGGCGCCGACGGCGGCCTGCGGGGTGGCCTGCCCGGCCTCGTCGACCAGCACCCAGCCGATGGCGCCCCGGCCGAGGCGGGCGAACATGCTGCCGATGGAGGAGAAGGTGGTGGAGACGACGGGGACGAGGAGGAAGAGGGTCTGCCAGGCGCGCAGGACCTCCTCGTCGGGGACGGGGCCGTTGGTGCCCGCCATGAGCTCGGTCAGGACGAGGAGGTTGCCGCGCACCCGCTTGGCGTTGGCGGCGACGAAGGCGCGGTGCAGGTCCAGGGCGCGCATGAACAGGTCGCTGCGGGCGGTGCACCAGGCCTCGTCGGACCAGGGCGAGCCGAGTTCCTGCTCCCGGTCGTCGAGGTGGGCCCACTCCAGGGGCAGCGAGGGCAGGTCGGCGGCGGCCCGGCGCAGCACGCGGTGGGCGGCGTCGAGGCCGGCGCTCTCCGCGTCCAGGTCGCGCCGGGCGGCCTCGGCCTCGTGCCGGGCCCGCCGAATGGCCTCCAGGGCGGCGGCCTCGGCCGTCCGGGCGGCGGCCTCGCGGGCCCGGGCCCGGTCGGCGGCCCCGGCGGCCTCGGCGAGGGAGACGGTGGAGCGGGTGTGCAGGTCGTCGGCGGCGAGCCGCTCGGCGCGCACGCAGTCGGCGAGGTGCTCGTTGGCGTCCTCCAGGGCGGAGCGCCGGCGCACCAGCAGGTCGAGGATCTCGGCCTGGGTGCGTTCCTGCTGCGCCTCGTCGGCCTGGCGCTCGGCGGCGGTCCGCAGCAGGCGGCGCAGCCCGGAGCGCAGGCCGGGTCCGGCCGTGGCCGGCGCGTCCTGGCGGGCGGTCAGGGCCTCGACGTACTCGCGGTGGTGGGCGGCCCGTTCGCGGGCGGCGGCCAGGTCGGCGCGGGCCTCGGCGAGGGCCGTCCGGGCCCGGGGGATGTCCCCGGTCACGGCGTCCCGGGCGGCTTCGGCCGTCAGGGCGGCGGTCCGGGCGGTGGCGGCGGCCGTGGCCGCCTCGGCGTGCCGGGCCTCGGCCTGCGCCGTGCGCCGGTCGGCCAGGGCGAGGTCGGCGCGCAGGGCGTCGAGGCGCCGCGGGCCCCGCTCCGGTGCGGTGTCCGTCAGGGCGGCGGCGAGGCGGGCCCGTTCGGCGCGCAGACGTTCGACCTCGGCCCGGGCGGCCTCGAAGGCGGCGACGGCCTGCGGCCAGGAGGGCACCGGCTGGGCGGGGCCGGCGGCGGGGGCCGTGTCCGCGGTGCGCGCGGTACGGGACCTCGGGGCGCTCGGCGTCACCCAGTCCCCCAGGACGGCGTTCATGCCGCGCAGCGGGGGCAGGCCCCGGGCGGTGCGCGCGTCGGCCTCCTCCTCGGTCAGCCGGCCCCACCAGAAGCGCTGGGCGAACCTCGTCCGGTTCGACTTGTTGCCGAGCACGGCGGCCACCAGGCCCCAGGCGGGCGCGCCGTCGAGCAGGGCGGAGGCCAGGTCGGAGAAGTGGTCGGGGCCGTCGTGCCAGTGCTCGTCGAGGGCGGCGGCGCCGGGCAGCTCGGCCGTCACGTTCTCCACGGCGCCGTTGTTGGAGGAGGTGACCACGATCTCGTGGCCGGTGAGCCTGGGGTCGAGCGCCGCAACGAAGCGGGCGTGGCGCCCCTGCCGGTCCTTGCCGCGCCAGGCCCGGCCGACGAACGCCTCCTCCGGCCGCTCGAAGGAGGCCATCACGGTGGCCCGTTCGACGACCAGGGCGGCGACCAGGTCGCGCAGCATGGTGGTCTTGCCGGTACCGGGCGGGCCGTTGACGGAGAACAGGCCGCCGTCGGTCCCCTCGCGGTCGGCCAGCATCCGGTTGACCGCGAACTGCTGGCTGAGCGCGAGCGGGTACGCCGCCTTCGCCGGCCAGCGCCCCGCCGGCACCAGGGCCGGGTCGACGCCGTCCAGGACGGCCCGGCGGTCCTCGCGCAGGTCGGTGCGGGCGTCGGCGGCGATGTCGGCACGGGAGGTCAGATAGGCGTCCAGCGCGGGGCCGAGGCCGTCCGCGCCGTCGTCGAGGGCGGCGCGGACCCGGGCGAGGTCGGGCGGCAGGAGGCTGTTGAGGAACGGCTGCGCGGCGGTGGGCCTGGCCTCGGGGTCGCGCGGCAGGCGGACCAGCCGGCTGCAGACGCGGATCTCGCGCGGGTCGAGGCGGTCCTGGACACCGCAGAGGTGGGCGATCTGGGCGGTCAGGGCGACGAGGTCGGCGAAGGCGACGCTGCGGGCCGGGTCGGCGGGCGCGGCCACGGCGGCCTCCTGCGGGGCTTCGGTCCCGGTCCCGGTCCCGGCCGCGCCCTGCGCCGTGGGGCCGTCCTGCGCTGAGGGGCCGTCCTGCGCCGTGGCACCGTCCTGCGCCGGGCGGCGGGCCGCCACCCAGTCCGCCACCCTGCGCACCAGGGGGTCCGCCGCCCCCTGGACCGCGGCCCCGGTCATGTCACCGAGCAGCACCCCGACCGCCGCCACCGCCGCCCCGCCCAGCACCTCGGCGAGCACCTGCCGCCAGCCCCGGGCCACGACGGCGTCGGGCGCCGGCTGGACACCGTACCCGGCCTCCCGCGCCGTCCGGCTCCCGGCGGCGTACGTGATCGGCGCGGCGGCCAACTGCCCCACCGCCACCTCGAAGGCCTCGCCCAGCTCCTCGAAGCCGTCCAGCCACCCCGGCGCCGACGGCCCCGGGTCGAACAGCCGGCCGGTCGCCCAGGCGCACGCCGACACCACCGACGTCCCGTCGACGGGCCGCCCGTACTCGTCCAGGACCAGCGCGAACATCGCGCTGCGCCCCGACAGCACCAGCTCCTCCTGCGGCACCCCCGGATCCGGCTCGGTCCCGGCCGGCAGCACGGCGATCATCGCCTGCCGCAGCAGCTCCAGGTCGAACAGCCCGCCGTACACCTCGTGGCGCCACACCATCCCGCGCGGCGCCCGCCACGGCGCCGTGTCGGGATGCTCGGCCGACCACGGCAGCACCGGAGCGTCCTGACCCGCCGCCGGTGCGAGGTCGACGACGAACGTGTCGGAGGCCCGGGGCCTGCCCGCGCGCCGCTTGCGCGGCACCTCCGGAATGCCCGGCGGACTGAACAGCTCGACCGCCCGCCAGCACTCCAGCAGGTCGGCCACCCGCCGCCCCTGCTCCCGCTCCCGCCCCGACCCCATGCCGCGCCCCCGTACCGAACCCGCAGCCCGCAGCCGCTTCGTGTGCCGATCAACAGTCCGCAGAATCTACCGGACGGCGGACCGCCCGGCGTAGGCCCCCCGGGCCTCGGGCCCGGGAGCAGCACCAGGTCAGGCGGGCTTCCCGCGGTCCGCGGCGCTCTCCCCCGCCCGGCCCCCGGCGCCCCAGAACAGCGGGCCGGCCGTCGGTGTGACCGTGATGTCCCAGCCGAGTCCACGCAGCCGCCCCTCCAGCTCGGCCGGCTCGTACGGGACCTTCACGATCCGGTAGGCCGTCCCGTCCGGGGTGTGCCGCTCGATGGTGGAGGATGCCGGGCCCTCGACGAGCTCCTCGGGATTGCGGTAGCGGTCGTCGACGAGGAACACCCGGCCCCGCGGCGCGAGGGCGGCGGCCACCAGGGACCAGAAGGCCTCGAACCGGCCGGCCGGCACGTGCGAGAGCCAGCACCCCATGAAGACCACGTCATAGTGGCGGTCGGGTTCCCAGCCGAACAGGTCGGCCTCGACGAATCTCACCGGGGCGCCCTCGGGCAGCCGGCTCGCGGCGATCGCGAGCATCTCCGGGGAGGCGTCGACGGCGGTGAGGTCGCCGGCGTGGCGGAGCAGCCGGGGGGTCCAGGTGCCGGGGCCGCAGGCCAGTTCCAGGACGCTGCCCGCCGGCCGGAACGCGTCGAGCGCTTCGGCCAGTTCGACGCCGCCGGGAAGGTCACGGAGGTGGTCGGGGTAGTCCGGGGCGAGGGCCCGGTAGTAGGCGCGCTGTTCGGACAGCAGCCGGTCCTGAGCCGGTCCGGTGTTCATGCCTTCACTATGCGGCCGCCCCGGGAACAGGGCCAGCGCGCGGCTCAGCAGGCCGGGAGGGAGCGGGGCGGGGGGAGGAACACCTCGCACCAGACGGCCTTGCCGGGGCCGTGGCGGTACCAGCCCCAGCGGCGGGTCAGGCGGGCGAGGAGGAAGAGTCCGAGGCCCCCGAGGTCCTCCGGGCGGCGGGGGCGGCGGGAGCGCGGCGGGCGGGGGCTGCTGTCGGTCACCTCGATCCGCAGCAGGCTCCCGCCGCGGGCGAGCAGCAGGGTCCCGGGGCCGCCCGTGTGCCGGACGGCGTTGGTCACCAGTTCCGAGACCAGCAGCACGACGTCCGTGACGACGGCGCGCTCGGTGGTGTCGTCGAGCCAGTCCGCGGTACGGGCCCGGGCCTCGGCGGTGATGCCGGGGCGGGCCGCCAGCGGGAAGCGGAGGACCGTCAGTGTTCCGTGGAGGTCGGTGGCGGGCGGCATGGCCCTGGGCATGCGGTCGTTCCTCCTCGATGTTCGGCGGTCGCTCCTCAGCGGTCGGCGGCCGGCCTCTCGTCGGCAGGCCGCTCGGTGACCATCCGTTCGGTGACCATCCGTTCGTCGGCCAGCCGCTCGTCCGTGCGCGGCGCCCGCGTCCCGGCGACCGCCGCCGCCCTGCGGTCACGCCGGGTCGTGCGGCGCGCCGGCCTGGTCCGGGCCTTGCGGGCCGCGCCGGCCAGCGCGAGGCCGAGGCAGAACAGCAGGGCGAGCGCCAGCCCGGCGAGGAAGACGCCCAGGCTGTTGAGGGTCACCAGGTCGTTGCCCAGAATGGTCACCTGGTACTCCGGCCCGCCGGAGAGGTTGTCGGCGATCAACAGCCCGGTGAAGGCCGCCGTCGCGGCGACCAGGAGAAGTCCGAACAGCAGCATGGCGTGTCCCTTCCGTCCTCGCCCCCTCGGTGTCCGTTCCCCACCACTGCGTCGCGCCTACCCGGACGGGCCCGGGCCTAACGCGGTTCGCCGGGCCCGTCCGGCTCGACGCGGACGGCGACCAGGCAGGTGTCGTCGTCGGTGTCGGCCGGGCTCAGCTCCAGCAGCAGGTCCAGGTAGCGCTCCAGGTCGGGGCCGGGCGGGCCGGCGGCCCGGATGAGGTGGTCGACCGACTCCTCGACCGGGCGGTCCCGGCGTTCCACCAGGCCGTCGGTGTAGAGCAGCAGGACGTCGCCCGGCGCGAGGCGGGCCGAGTACTCCTCGTACTCGGTGTCCGCGAGGGCGCCGAGCAGCACCCCGTGCGGCAGCGGCAGCACCTCGGCGCCGTCCCGGCCGAGCCGGATCGGCGGCAGGTGGCCGGCCCGGGCCCAGCGCAGCGTGCCGTCGTCCGGGCCGAGCAGCACGCAGACGGCGGTGGCGGTCACCTGCCCCGGTTCGCGCAGGGCCACCGTGTTGGCCCACTCCAGCAGCCGCGCCGGGCCCGCGCCGGTGACGGCGAGCCCGCGCAGCGCGTGCCGCAGGGCGACCATGCCGGTGGCCGCGCCGACGCCGTGGCCGGCCACGTCCCCGACGGCGAGCAGCACCTGCCGGTCGGGCAGCACCAGCACGTCGTACCAGTCGCCGCCGACCCGCTCGCGCTTGGCCGCGGGCCGGTAGCGGACGGCGGCGTGCAGGCCGGTGGCGCCGAGCGGCGGCGGCGCGGCGGGCAGGATGGCCTGCTGGAGCCGCAGCGCCAGCTGTTCGCGCTCGGCCGACTCCTGCTCGCTGTCGGCCAGCCGCGCCCGGGTGGCGCCGAGCGCGACCTCGGTCCAGTGCTGCGCCGACACGTCGTGGTAGGCGCCGCGCACGGCGCTGAGCGCGCCGTCGGCGTCCAGGACCGGTTCGGCCACCACCCGGGTGTAGCGCTGGGTGCCGTCCGGGCGGACCAGCCGGAAGACCGCGGAGGCGGTGCGCAGACGGTGCTGGACGGTGTCCAGCAGCCGCCGTACGGCGGGCTCGTCGTCCGGGTGGACGTACCGGGCGAGCTGCGCCAGCGGAACGGCCGGGGCTCCGGGTGGCAGGCCGAACAGCTCGGGCAGGCCCGCGTTCCACAGGATCCGGCCGGTTCCGGGCTGCTCCTCGAACCCGGCGACCCGGGCGAGGCGCTGGGCCTGGCGCAGCAGCGCGGTCTGGTCGGACTCGCCGGAGTGCTCGTCGTCCCGCTGCCAGCTGAGCAGCAGCCGCCCGTCGAGCGGGGCGACGGCGATCCGCAGGGTAACGGGCTGGGAGATGCCGCCGCCCTGGAAGACCAGGTGGAGGCGGTCGTCGGTGCGGGTCTCCCCGGTCTCCTGGGCGTGCAGCAGCGGTTCCAGCAGGCCGGTGGCGCAGGCCACCGGGTAGGTCTCCAGCAGGGAGGTGCCGTCCAGGCCGCTGCGGGGGCGGCCGAGCGGGTCCCGGAAGGCGCGGTTGGTGCGCAGGATGGTGAAGTCGACGGCCCGCCCGTCACGCAGGACGGGGGCGAGCAGCAGGGCGGGGGTGGGCAGGCCGTCCAGGAGGTCGGCCTGCCGGTCCGGCGGGACGGCGGGCTCGGGGTGGCCGAGGACGGTGGCGCAGAGGTCGGCGAGGGCTCGGAGCTGGCGGCGCTGCGGGGTGCCGAGGGCGGGGGCGGGGCCGGGCCAGAGCACTTCGAGCGCGCCGCGGCGGCGGCCGTAGTCGAGCAGCGGGAGGACGGCCCGGGGCGTGTCGGGGCCGCCGACGGCGGGGCCGGGGGGCGCGGGGTCGCCGGGCCAGTGCTCGGCGCCGGTGGCGACGGCCTGCTGCGCGGGGGTCGGGACGCCGGGCGGCACCCGGCTCCAGGCCTCGGCCTCGTCGGCCGGCAGTCCGGCCCGGGCGGCGAGGCCGAGGGCGCCGCCGGGCAGCCGCTGCCAGACCAGGACGGCGTGGGCGCCGAGCGGGGCCGCGCCCTGGCGCAGGACCGCCTCCACGGCGCCGTCCAGGTCGGACACGGCGGCCAGGGCCCGGACGAGGGTCGGCGGGGCCGGTTCGGGCGGTTCAGGCGGTTCAGGCGGTTCGGGCGGTTCGGCCAGGGCGGACTCCGCGGGCGGTACGGGGCGCTCGGGCGGCGGCCAGGCCGGGCCGGTGCGGCCGGGCTCGGCGGCGCGGCCGACGACGTCGGCGGCCAGGGTGAGGACCGGGACCCCGGCCTCCCGGGCGAGCCGGGCCAGCCGGGCGGCGGCCTCGGCGGGCGGGACGGCCAGCCGTTCGGCGAGCATCCCGGTGGCGAGATCGACCAGCGCCCGGGTGCCCTCCTCCGCACGCATCCGTTCGGCGGCGTGCTGGAGGCGGCGGACGGCGCCCGCGAGCCGCCGCGCGACGGCCTCACCCTCGGCCCCGGCGACGTCGTCTCCGCCCGCGTCGGCCGCCCCGTCGTCCCGCGGGGCGGGGTCGCGCGCGGTGTCGTCCCGGGAGCCGGGGCCGGCGGTCATGACGCGTCCAGCCAGTGCCGCATCCGCTCCAGCAGCAGCACGGTGTCCACGGGCTTGGTGACGTGGTCGTCGGCCCCGGCGGCGAGGCTCTTGGCCCGGTCGCCCGCCATGGCCTTGGCGGTGACGGCGACCACCGGCAGCCGGGCGGAGCGCTCGTCCGCCCGGATGGCGGCGATGGTGGCGTAGCCGTCGAGGCCGGGCATCATCACGTCCATCAGCACCAGGTCGGTCTCGGGGTGGTGGCGCAGCAGGTCGAGCCCGGCGCGCCCGTCGGCGGCGTGCAGGACGGTCAGGCCGTGCTGTTCCAGAGCGGCGGCGAGGGCGAAGACGTTGCGGATGTCGTCGTCGACGATCAGCACGGTGCGTCCGGCGAGCGGTTCCTCGGCCCCGGCCCCGGGCCCGGCCGGGCCGGGGGCGGCGGCGGGGTGCCGACCGCCGAGCAGGGCGATCAGCCGTTCGCGCAACTCGTCGAGCCCGGCGATGAGTTCGAGGCGGTCGACGGTCGCGCCGACGCTCGCGGCGGGGCCGCCGTCACCGTGGTAGCCGAGGACGGGCGTGCTCTCCGGGAGGGCGGTGAGCAGCACGGGGGCGAGTTCGCCGGTGTGGGCGAGGTCGACGACGGCGCAGCGGTAGGACCCCTCGGCGATGGCGGCGCGCAACCCGGCCTCGTCACCGGCGCTGCGGATGCCCGTCGGAGGGTCGTCGCCGTGCGCCTCGGCGGCGGTGCGGGTGAGCAGGGTGAGCAGGGCGGGCGGTTCGGCCTCGACGACCAGGACGCGGGCCTCGGCGGGCGGGGCGGCGGCGGGCCGGTCGCGACGGGCGAGCGGGAGGTAGAAGCTGAAGCGGCTGCCGCGGCCCGCGGCGGAGCGGACGGTGAGGGCGCCGCCGAGCAGGCGGGCGAGTTCGCGGCTGATGGACAGGCCGAGGCCGGTGCCGCCGTAGCGGCGGCCGGTGGTGCCGTCGGCCTGCTGGAAGGCGCCGAAGATGGAGTCGAGGTGGGCGGGGTCGATGCCGATGCCGGTGTCGTCGACGTGGAAGGCCACCGCGGCCTCGGCCTGGCCGAGTTCGGCGGGCAGGGCGCCGGCCTCGACGCGTTCGATGCGCAGGTCGACCCGGCCGGCGTCGGTGAACTTGACGGCGTTGGACAGGAGATTGCGCAGTACCTGGCGCAACCTGGCCTGGTCGGTGACGAGTTCGGGCGGGACGCCGTCCTCGACGGTGATCCGGAAGGCGAGTTCCTTCTGGTCGGCGAGCGGCTTGAAGGAGGACTCGACGTAGGCCAGCAGGTCCTGGACGGCGAAGGGTTCGGGGGCGAGTTCCATCTTGCCGGCCTCGACCTTGGAGAGGTCGAGGATGTCGTTGATGAGCTGGAGCAGGTCGGAGCCGGCCGAGTGGATGACGCCCGCGTACTCGACCTGTTTGGGAGTGAGGTTGCCGGCCGCGTTCTGGGCGAGCAGTTGGGCGAGGATCAGCAGGCTGTTGAGCGGGGTGCGCAGTTCATGGCTCATATTGGCCAGGAACTCCGACTTGTACATCGAGGTGAGGCTCAACTGCCTTGCGCGTTCCTCCAGTTCCTGCCGGGCCTGTTCGATCTCCAGGTTCTTGGCCTCGATGTCGCGGTTGCGGTCGGCGAGCAGCCCGGCCTTCTCGGCGAGTTCGGCGTTGGAGCGCCGCAGCTCCTCCTGGCCGTCCTGCAACTCCTCGGAGCGGGCCTGGAGTTCGGCGGTGAGCCGCTGGGACTCGCCGAGCAGTTCGTCGGTGCGGGCGTTGGCGAGCAGGGTGCCGATGTTGACGCCGCAGGCCTCGGCGAACTGCTCCAGGAAGTCGCGGTGGACGGCGCTGAAGGGGTGGACGGAGGCGAACTCCATGACGCCGAGCAGCCACTCCTCCAGGGCGATCGGCAGGATCACCACCGAGCGGGCGTGGCTGGCGCCGGCGCTGGAGGAGACGGTGGCGTAGCCGGGCGGCAGGTCGTCGAGGGTGACGGTGCGCCGGGTGCGGGCGGCCTGGCCGACCAGCGACTCGCCGACCCGCACCCGGGCGGGGGCGGCCCCGCCGGAGGGGATGCCGTAGGCGCTGATCCGGGCCAGCGCGGTGGACTCGCCGTCCTCCTCCGCCAGGTAGAAGGCACCGTACTGGGCGCCGACCAGCGGGGTCAGCTCGTCGGTGATCAGCTCGGCGACGGCGCGGATGTCGCGCTGGCCCTGCATGGAGGCGGTGAAGCGGGCGAGATTGGTCTTCAGCCAGTCCTGCTCCTGGTTGGCGCGGGTGGTCTCGCGCAGCGACTCGACCATGAAGTTGACGTTGTCCTTGAGGTCGGCGACCTCGCCGGAGGCGTCCACGGTGATCGAGCGGGTGAGGTCTCCGGCGGCGACGGCGCCGGTGACCTCGGCGATGGAGCGGACCTGCCGGGTGAGGTTGCCGGCGAGTTCGTTGACGTTCTCGGTGAGCCGCTTCCAGGTGCCGGAGACGCCCTCGACCTCCGCCTGGCCGCCGAGCCGGCCCTCGGTGCCGACCTCCCGGGCCACCCGGGTGACCTCGGCGGCGAAAGAGCCGAGCTGGTCGACCATGGTGTTGACGGTGTTCTTGAGCTCCAGGATCTCGCCGCGCGCGTCCACGTCGATCTTGCGGGTGAGGTCGCCCTCGGCGACCGCCGTGGTCACCTGGGCGATGTTGCGCACCTGGCTGGTGAGGTTGTGCGCCATGAAGTTGACGTTGTCGGTGAGGTCCTTCCACGTCCCGGCGACGTTGGGGACGCGCGCCTGGCCGCCGAGGGTGCCCTCGGTGCCGACCTCCCGGGCCACCCGGGTCACCTCGTCGGCGAACACCGACAGCGTGTCCACCATGGTGTTGATCGCGCCGGCGAGCGCCGCCATCTCGCCCTTGGCCTCCACGGTGATCTTCCGGGAGAGGTCGCCCCGGGCGACGGCGGTGGCCACCTCGGACATCGAGCGGACCTGGCCGGTGAGGTTGGAGGCCATCACATTGACGTTGTCGGTGAGGCCCTTCCAGGTGCCGGAGACGCCCCGGACGGTGGCCTGGCCGCCGAGGTTGCCCTCGGTGCCGACCTCCCGGGCCACCCGGGTGACCTCGTCGGCGAACGCCGACAGCTGGTCGACCATCGTGTTGATGGTCTCCTTCAGCAGCAGGATCTCGCCGCGCGCGTCGACCCTGATCTTCTGGGTGAGGTCGCCCTCGGCGACGGCGGTGGTGACCTCGGCGATGGCGCGGACCTGGGCGGTGAGGTTGTCCGCCATCACGTTCACCGACTCGGTGAGGTCACGCCAGGTGCCCGAGACGTCGCGGACGTCGGCCTGCCCGCCGAGCCGGCCCTCGCTGCCGACCTCCCGGGCCACCCGGGTCACCTCGTCGGCGAACGCCGACAGCTGGCCGACCATGGTGTTGACGGTGTTCTTGAGCTCCAGCAGCTCGCCGCGGGCGTCGACCTCGATCTTCTGGGTGAGGTCGCCGCGGGCGACCGCCGTGGTCACCTGGGCGATGTTGCGCAGCTGGCGGGTGAGGTCGCCGGCCATCGCGTTGACGGCGTCGGTGAGGTCCAGCCAGGTGCCCGCCGCGCCGGGGACGTACGCCTGGCCGCCGAGCCGGCCCTCGCTGCCGACCTCCCGGGCCACCCGGGTCACCTCGGAGGTCACCCGGGCGAGCTGCTCGACCATGCCGTTGAACACGCCGGCGATCTCGCCCGGCACGCCCGGCAGGTCCGGGCCCAGCCGGGTGCGGAAGTCGCCGTCGCGCACCGCCGTCAGCCCGGCGAGCAGCTGCCGCAGGACCTGGTCGGGCTGGTCCGCGCGGCCCGTTCCGGCCCCCGGCGCGCTGCCCGGCACGCCGTCCGGTGCCTGGTGCTCGTCCATCCGTCCACCGCCCGGATCCACCGCACGGCCCGATCGCCGAGGGGCGGTCCCGCCGTGGGGAGCGGCGGCGCCGCCCCGCCTCCCACTGTGCCACCGTCGCGCGGCGGGTGACACGCGGGACGGGTGGTTCGGCGGCGGCCGGCCGGGTAGACGCCGGTGGCAAGAACGGGGAACCGGAGAGGAGCACGGCCATGCCCCGAGGATCGAGCCCCAAGCGGGAGCGGCAGTACGAGCACATCAAGGAGAGCGCGCTGGATCGCGGCGCGAGCGAGAAGCGGGCCAAGGAGATCGCCGCCCGGACGGTCAACAAGGAACGCGCCCGGCACGGCGAGTCCAGGACGGCGAGCCGCAGTTCCACCCACGACATGTCCTCCGGCCGGCGCGGCGGGCAGCGCTCGCACCGGGGCTCCGGCGGGCCCACCTACGACCAGCTGTACAACGAGGCCAAGCAGCGCGGCATCAAGGGGCGTTCGAGGATGAACAAGCGCGAGCTGTCCCACGCGCTCGGCCGGTGAGGACGGGGAGGCTCGTCATGACCGTCCCGACCGTGCCGCCGCCCGGCCATCCGGACACCGAACCGTTCCCGCACCCCCACCCCAACCCGGCGCCCCACCCGGATCCGGATCCGGCGCCGCCCCCGGTGCCGCCGTTCCCGCCGCCGGACCCCGACCCGGGCCCGCCGACCGGGCCCCGGCCGCTCTAGCCACCACGGTGGTCCGGCGCACCACGGTGGTCCAGCGGCGACGGCACCTCCAGCCAGACCGACTTGCCCGCGCCCTCGGGCCGTGAGCCCCAGGCGCGGGCGAGCCGGTCCACCACGCGCAGCCCGTGCCCGCCCGGCTGCCCCGGGTCGGCGGACGGGCGCAGCCTCGGCGGCTGCGGGCTGGCGTCGACGACCTCGACCCGCAGCCGCAGGGTGTCCCAGCGCAGCCGCAGCTCGCTCGGGCCGCCGGGCGCGTGCAGGCAGGCGTTGGTGACGAGTTCGGAGACCATCAGCAGGACGTCCTCGAAGACGGCCACCTGCTCGTCGTCCGGCCACTGCCCGCCGTTCGCCGCCAGCCAGTGCCAGTCGACCAGGGCCCGGTGGCTGAAGTCCCGCGAGCGCTGTACCGCACCCTCGGCGCCGCCCAGCGTCAGCCGCCGGGTCTCGTCCCGGTCGGGGTTCGCCGCCGCGGCGGGGTCCGGGATGGTCATCACGGCCCCTCACGCACCCGCGTCGGGCGCGAGGGCGACGGCGACGCTGGGGTGGATCCGCAGCACGGTGTCCGCCCCGGTGACGGCGAACAGCCGGACGACGGCCGGGCGCGGCCCGGCGACCTCCAGCCGGACACCGGCCGCGTCGGCCTCGCGCCGGGCGAGCAGCAGGATGTTCAGGCCGGTGGAATCGCAGAAGCGCAACTCGGCGAGGTCGACCAGGATCCGGGTGAGGCCCTCCTCGGTCGGCCCGGCCAGCGCGGTGCGCAGCCCGTCCGCCGAGTCGTGGTCGAGCTCTCCCCCGACGGCGACGATCCGCACCGGTCCGACGCGCCGCACCGCGACACGCAGCTCCCCTGGCCGGTAGGCCTCCGGGGCCCCGTCCCCCGCCTCCCCGGCACCCCCGGCGCCCCCGGCGGACAGATGCATCGCTGGCTCCCGGTCCGGTCGCAACGGCCGTGTGCCGTCCAGACCATGATGCCGCGCGCCGGCGCGGGCCGCGCGAACGGCGGGCGCCGGCAGCGTCCGGGTGCTCTCGTCCACGGCCGGCGTTTGCCCGCCCCCGGCCCGGCTACACGCGAAGCGGGGCGGCCGGTGGATGATCGGGACGGGGACGCGGGAGGGCCGACGGACAGGACGGAGGCGGGCCGGATGGCACCGGGAACGGGCGGGCCGGACGGCGACGCCCCGTGCCGCACCGGGCGGCAGGAGTCGCCGGAGGAGCGCGCGGACCGGCGCTGGGGCGATCTGCTCCAGGAGGTCCGGGTCGCGCAGACCGGCTCCCAGGTCCTGTTCGGCTTCCTGCTGAGCGTCGTCTTCATGCCGCGCTTCGCCCAGTTGGAGCAATTCGACCGCAACCTGTACGTCGTCACCGTGGTCCTGGGCGCGCTGGCCACCGGCTCGCTCACCGCGCCGGTCTCCTACCACCGGCTGTTCGCCGGCCGCCGGCTCAAGCCGGAGCTGGTCGAGGCCGCCGGGCGGCTGGTCGCGATCGGTCTGGTGCTGCTGGCGCTCACCATCGGCTCGGCGCTGCTCCTGCTGCTGCGGGAGGCCGCGGACGGCGCCGTGGCCGCCTGGATCACGGGCGCGGTGATGGCCTACTTCGCCGTCTGCTGGCTGCTGCTGCCGGTGTTCCACCTGCGCCGCCACAACGGCGGGGGAAAGCGCCCGCCGCACGACTGAGCGGCGCCGCCGCGGGGACGTTTCACCCCCGCCCGGGCGGCAACACGCCCGCCATGAGGACCCACCGACATCCGCCGCCACGCACCGCCGTCGTGACCGGGGCCGGGGCCGGGGTGACCCGCGCCGAGGAGGGGTTCGGGCCGATCGACGCCCGGGTGAACGATGCCTTCGCCGGGGTGTTCGCGCTCTTCGCGAACACCCCCGCCGCCGAGTTTCGCCGGGTCGCCGAAGTCACCTACCTTGGGAACGTGAACGGCAACCGAGCTGCGCTGCACCGGATGCTCCCCCGCGACCGCGGCACCGTCGTCCAGGTCGGTTCGGCCGTCGCCCACCGGGGCACCCCGCTGCAGAGCGCGTACAGCGGCGCCAAGCACGCCCTCCAGGGCCGGCACGAGCCGCTGCGCTGCGAACTGCTCGCCGCCCGATCGGGCGTGCGGGCCACCATGGTCCAGTTGCCGGCCCTCGCCGGCCCGCGGTTCGACCGGGTGCTCAGCCGGCTGCCCGGACGCGCCCGGCCGCTGGCACCGGCGTACCGGCCGGAACTCACCGCCCGCGCCGTGCGGTACGCCGCCGACCACCCGGCCCGGCGCGAGGACCGGGTCGGCGCGAGCACGGTGGCCACCCTGCCGGCCGACGCGGTCGCCCCCGCCGACCTGTGGACGCCGGTCGACGACGTCGCCGACCACGGCGCGCGCGGCCGCTTCGACGGCGAGGCCCCCGGGCGCAGCCCCCGGCTGTGGGCCTCCCAGCGCCACGGCCTTCCGGCGGCGGTCTCGGCCGGCCTGCCGGGCGCGGCGGCCGATGCGGCGCCTGCCCCGGGTCCGGGGCGGAGCCGGCCGTGAACGCGCACCCGACCCCCAGGACGGTGCCGACCGTCGGGGTGGAGGAGGAGTTCCTGCTGGTCGACCGCCGTACCCGGCTGCCCGTCGCCCGCGCCTCGCAGGTGCTGGCGGCCGCCGGCGCGGTGCTCGACGAGCGGGTGCAGCCGGAGTTCCTCCAGGTGCAGGTGGAGACCACCAGCCTCCCCGCGCTGCGGCTCAAGGAACTGGCCGACGACCTCGCCCGGATGCGCGCCGTCCTGGTGGCCGCGGCCGCCGACGCGGACTGCCTGCTGGTCGCCAGCGGAACGCCGGTGCTGCCCGGACCGGACCCGGCCGTGCTCACCGACAACCCGCGCTACCGGCTGATGGCGGCCCGCTACCCGGCCGCCGCGGACAGCAACAGCGGGGCGCTGTGCGGCTGCCACGTGCACCTGGGGACGCTGGAGCGCGGGCTGGCGCTGGCCCTCGGCAACCGGCTGCGGCCCTGGCTGCCGGTGCTCCAGGCGCTGACCGTCAACTCCCCGTTCGACGCGGGCCGCGACAGCGGGTTCGCCAGCTGGCGCGATGTGCGCTGGTCGCGCTGGCCCACCGTCGGCGCGGCGCCGCTGGTGGACGAGCGCGGCTACGAGCGGCGCGCGGACGCCCTGGTGGCGCGCGGGACGCTGCTCGACCGCCGGATGATCTACTGGTACACCCGGCCGTCCGAGCACGTGCCGACGCTGGAGGTGCGGGTCGCCGACGTCAGCGCCGACCTGGGGAACGTCCTGCTGCTGGCCGGGCTGCTGCGCGGCCTGGGCGCCGTACTGCTCGACGAGGCGAGGGCCGGACTGCCCCCGCCCGCCGTGCCGCACGGCCGGCTGGCGGCCGCCCACCGGCGGGCCGCGCAGACCGGCCCGGTGGGCGAGGGGATCGACCCGTTCACCGGGTGGCCGGTGCCGATGCCCGCCCTGGTGGACCGGCTGCTGGAGCGGGCCGCGCCGGGCCTGTCGGCCGCCGGCGACCTGGCGGCCGTCGAGGCCGGGCTGGACCGCCTGCGCCGGCTGGGCAGCGGCGCCGAGCGCCAGCGCCGGGACTTCCGGGTGCGCGAGTGCCCGCAGGACGTGATCGACGGGCTGGCCCGGCTGACCGCCGCCGTCGCGCCGCCCGGCTGAGGCATGACGCGCCCGGACCGGGGCAGACGCGCCACGGGCGGGCACCGGCCCGCCAGTCGAACGGAGGCGAACACCATGGCGACCGACGACAAGGTGCGCAACATGGCCGAGAAGGCCCGCGGCAAGGCCAAGGAGGCCGCCGGCCGGGCCACCGGTGACCGGACGATGGAGGCCAAGGGGCGCGGCACCCAGATGAAGAGCGACCTCAAGCAGGCCGCGGAGAAGCTCAAGGACGCGGGCAAGGACTGACGCCGCCCTCACGGCCGTGGCAACGCACCGGAAGTGGGTGGTGAGCATGACCGACCCAAACGACCGTACCCGTGAGCCCCGGGATCCGCCCGTGCGGAGCGAGAGCCCCGAGTCCCGGATGACCGGCGAGGGCTCGCCCCCGCCGGAGCACGAGGAGGACAAGGGCCCGGCGGACGGCCCCGAGTACGCGGTGACCCGCCCGGGGACGGGGGCGCCGGAGCGCGAGCCCCCGCCCGACCGGCCGGCCGGCGGTCCGCAGCCGTACGAGCCGCCGGACTGACCCGCTCCCGCACACCGTTCGCCGCAGGCCCGGTGGGATGATCACAGATTCCCACCGGGCCTGCGGCGAACGGGTGATCCCGTCCTGGTGTTCGCGCACCCGACGGCGTTGCGCGCGGGACGCGCCCGCCCGCACGGCGGTAGACCTGGGGCCGCGCCGCGGCGGCCCGACGACCCGGGGGGGTGAGCCGATGCGTACGGCCGTGGAACTCCTGCTCTGGTGGGGCCTGTTGCTGCTGCTCTACGTGGTGCTGATCAGCTCGGTGACCGCCCTGGAGGCCGCCGTCGGCGGTGGCATCGCCGCCCTCGCCGCCCTCGGCACCGTCGCCGCCCGCCGGGCCTCCGGCGCCACGACGGGCGGGCAGGCCGGCTGGGCCCGGGCGCTGTGGGCCTTGCCCACCACCCTGCTCTCCGACACCGGTCGGCTGGCCGCCCTCGTCCTGCACACCGTGCTCCACCCGGGCCGGCCCCCGACGGACGGCGGCTTCCACACCGTCCGCCTCTCCCCCGGCACCGGCCCCGCCTGGGCCGGCGCGCTGCTCTCCGCCACCCCGGGCGGCATGTCGTCGAGGCCCGCGCCGGCGCGCTCGCCCTGGCGGGCCTGCCGCCGTTCGGCACCGGGCTCGGCAAGGCCGTCGCCGAGGAAACGGCCAGGGAGCGGGCGGGCCGGCTGCCGGTGGTGTTCGTCCTGATGTCGGCGGTCACCGGCGGCGCGGTGCTACGGGCCGCGCTGCGGGTGTTCGGCGGGGTCGGCGCGCGGCCCTCGGAGCACCCCGAGGAGGCCGCCACCCGCGGCGAGGGCGAGGAGCCCGGGACCGGCGGGCCCGGCCGGCGGCTGCCCGCCCCGATGATCGCCGTCCCCGCGCTGCTGCTGCTCGGCTGCCTGGCGGGGGCGCCGTCCCGGGCGTGGCCCGGGCGCCGGCGCAGGCCGCCGCCGCCTTCACCGACCGGCCCGGCTACCTCGCCGACGCCCTGCTGACGGGCACGGCGCCCGCCGCCGGGCCCGTGCCCGAGGCGTCCTGGACAGCGCCCGGCGTCCTCCTCGGCCTGCTGTCGGCCTTGCTCGCCGCCGCCGTCCGCCACCACCGCGCCGCCGTCCTGCCGCTGCGTCGCCTGCACTCCGGCCTGCTGGGCGACTACGTGGCCTGGCTGACCTTCGGGCCGGCGGCCCTGGTCCTGGCCCTCGCCGCCCAGCTGTGACCGGGCCGCCTACGACGCGCCCGGGGTGAGGAAGGCGCGGACGCGTTCGGTGAGGGAACGTTCGGGCGGGGGCAGATGGTCGGCCGGGCGGGCGGTCGGGGGCTGATGCCGGGGACGCCCGTCGGAACGCTCCTTGGTCTCGCGGGCGCGGTCGCCGAGCGCGCGCAGCTCCTCCGGGGTGGTGACGGCGCGCAGGGCGGGGAACAGCCGGGCCTCCTCGTCACCCGCGTGCCGGGTCACCTCCTCGATCACCCGGGCCAGCAGCCGGTCGAAGCGGTTGGAGCCCGCGCCGGTCAGCCGCAGCTCCTCCAGCAGTGCCTCCACCCCGTGGTGGTCGGCGAGTTCGCGCTCCACCACGGCGGGGCCGTCGGACAGCCGCTCACGGGCCAGCGGGTAGAGGTGCCGCTCCTCGGCGACGGCGTGCCGCACCAGCTGGTCGATGACCACGGCCGCCAGCTCCCCACGGGCCGGGTCCCCGAGCGGCATGCCCTTCATCTCGCTGAAATGGGTGAGCATCGCCCGGTGGTCGGCGGTGAGCTCCTCCAGCAGGTCTGCGTCACGGCGCATGACGGCCTCCTTCCACGGCGGGCCCGGCCGGCCGCTCCGGCGGCCCGCACAGACGGCTACCCGGGCGGACCGGCGGCACGCGTCACCGGCCAGCGAAGGGCCCGCGCCCCGCGGTCCCCGCCGGGGCGATTGGGGCGGGGCTCGGAGGGCAGGCGCCCGGTGCGTCCCGGTTCCGGGAGGGACGGCCGGGACGGCGGCCGACCGGGGGGAGCGCCTGCGGGGACCTCATGGAGCTGATTGACGACCTGGAGTTGCTGACCGACGTCGCCACCGGCGACCTCGACGTCTACCTGCGCTACTCGCGCGGCCCCGAGGCGGACGCGGCGGGCAGCCTGGACCACGAGGCGGACGTGCCCCTGCCGGGCCTGTCCGTCACACCCCTGCGCCCGGAGCCCTGGTGGCCGCGCCCGGCGGCCGACTGGGTGGCCCGCCGGGTGTTCAGCTACGCCCACCTCGCGGAGAAGCGCTCCGACCGGCGGCCCTGGATCCTCACGGGCCGGGTGGCCGGCACCGGCCCCGACCACGAGCCGCTGATCGCGGAACCGCTGCCGCTCGCCTGGCTGGGCCCGAAGCTGCTCGCCCAGGCCTCCGAACGGTACCGGGAGCGGTTCGCGCGCGGCCGCGACTCCGCCGACTGAGCGCCGGGGACGCCCGGGCCGACGGCTGGGAACGCTCGCGTCGGGCAGACGCCGAGGTCACCCGACATCCCGCAGCGCCCGCGCGGAGGCACCATGAACGGCCCGGAAGGCCTCCTGTGTGAACTGTCCTCCGCCCACCGCGCGGTCGAGGCCTTGCTGCGACGACTCGACGCCGTCCACGCCCGGGGCGAGCACGCCGTGGCGGACGGCCGCCGGCTGCTCGCCGAACCGGACCGCGTCCTCGACGAGCACCTGACCGTCGAGGAGGCGCACTTCCACCCCCTCGTCCGCCGGTACCTTCCCGCCGGGCGGGCGCTCGCGGGCGCCACCGCCCACACCCACACGACGGTGCGGCGGCTGCTGGCGCGGGCGACGGACGAACGGCTGCCGGCCGCCGACCGAACCCGCTGCACCGGCGCCCTGCTGGTCCTCCTGCGCGCCCACCCCGGACGGCGAGAGCCGGCGCCTGCTCCCGCTGATCCGCGCCGCCGTCCCGGCGGCCGAGCTGCGGCGCTGCGCCGACCGGCTCGCCGAGGCCCGGCGCGAACGGCCCGGCTCCCCCGTCGGGGGGCTGCCGCCCGGCACCGGGGCGATCGCCTCCGTGCGCGACCGCATCACCGGGCACGGCAGCGCGAACCGGCCGCATTCGCCGTGACCGGCGGCGACCCCCGGTGGACGGTGCGTCAGAGTCCGTGAGCCCCCGGCCCGGAGCCGTTTCGGCCGTCCCCTGACGGCAACCCGCAGGAGTATGGCGTACCTCGAAAGCACCGTGAGCACCCTCCCGCGACCCCGCCCGGCGGGCGCCTCCGCGACGCACCCCGGTGCCTGGCTGTTCCTCCGCGGGCCGCACCGCGCGGCAGTGGACGCGCCGCCCGGCGCCGTCCTGTTCGGCCGGGACGGCACCCTGATCCAGGACGTCTCCTGCAACGGCGACCCCGGCACGGTCCACCCGCTGGCGGGCGCGCGGGCCTCGCTCGCCGCGCTGCGGGCAGCCGGCTTCGCGCTCGGCGTGCTGAGCGCCCAGCCCGGCGTCGCCCGCTGCGTGCTGCGGCGGGAACAGGTCGAGTCGGTGCAGGCCCGCACCGAGATGCTGCTCGGACCGATCGACGTGTGGGCGGTCTGCCCGCACGGCCCGCACGACGCCTGCGACTGCCGCCCGCCCGCGCCCGGCCTGGTGACCGCCGCCTGCCACGCCCTGGGCCTGCCCCCGGCACTCGTCACCGTGGTGGCCCACGGCGACCCGCTGATCGAGGCCGCCCTCACCGCGGGCGCCCACGCCGTCCGCATCCCCGACGGCGCCGCCCCGCCACCGGCCGCCCCGTGTCCCCCGTGCGTCCCCGTGGTCTGCCGCACCGCCGACAGCCCCGAGCAGGCCACCGGCCTCCTTCTGCGCGTGCGCGGCTGACCCGCCCCTCGACGAGGGCCTCCCCGGCTCCTGGCCGGGGAGGCCCTGTGCCACCGCTACCCGCGCCCGCCGGCCGCTGGTGCGGGGCGGCGCAGCGCGGCGTCGATGGCCTGGGTGAACGGGGCGAGATCGTCCGGGTTGCGGGAGGTGACCAGGTGCCAGCCGCCGGTGGTGTCCTCGACGACGGGCTCGTCCGTCCACTCGGCGCCCGCGTTGGTGAGGTCGGTGCGCAGGGAGGGGAAGGAGGTCATCCGCTTGCCGGTGGCGACGCCGGCCTCGGCGAGCAGCCAGGGACCGTGGCAGATCGCGGCGACGGCCCGGCCGGTGGCGCTGAAGGCGCGCACCAGGTCGACGGCCTCGTCGTGGAGGCGGAGGGTGTCGGCATTGACGGTGCCGCCGGGGATCAGCAGGAGGTCGTAGTCGGCGGCGTCGACCTGCCCGAGGGTGTGGGTGGGACTGACCGTCTCACCGGGCTCCTTGTCCCGGACGAGGGTGCGGATGTCGTCCTCGTCGACGGCGGCGATGTCGACCTGGACGCCGTCGTCGCGCAGGTGGCGCAGCGGGACGAGGAGTTCGTCCTGTTCCACGCCGTAGTTGGTGACGATGGCCAGGGCTTTGCTGTCGCGGGTCATGGTTCTCCTCCTGATCGGCGGGCTCCTGAACGCGTGCGGGTACCCGGAGGGGCCGCCGGTATGCGCGGATGGCGCCGGACGGCGGATCGCAGCGGGGCTCGGGTGTGCGCGGCATCGGCGACGGGTAGCCGCAGGCCACCGGCGGGCATGAGGCCCGTCCCGAAGTCGAGGGAGACAGTGGTGAGTGCCAGACGACGCTCCTGGGCCGCCAGCGTGAACCAGGCGGCCGGGTGGGCGGAGGCGGATGCCGGGCAGCCGTCCGAGGGCGAGGGACCGGGGGAGGGCCCGGCGGTGTCCGGCGCCCCGGCGGAGGACGAGGAGGGCGAGGGCCCCGAGCCGCCCGCCGCCGACCGCACGGCACCGTGACGGCCTGACGGTGCTCTGCGCGGTCACTCCCGCGCATCGCCGCCGAGGTCTCCGTAGCGGGCGCGCCACTCGCGGGCGCGGGCGTTGTGCCAGTCGACCCCGCACTGCGCCTGGTGCTCGGAGAGGCCGCTGAGCGCGGCGACCAGGGCGAGCGGCACCGGCTCGTCGTACTCGGCGAGGGTGCGGCAGACCTTGGCCGCCCACTGCTCCTCGTGGACGAACGGGCGGTTGCGGTAGAGGTCGATCAGCACGGCGAGGTGCTCGGGCGAGCAGGCGGTGACGACCCGCCTGCCGTCGAGTCCGGGGTCGAAGGCGTGGACGGCGGAGGAGTCGGGGACGAGCGCGCCGAGCAGTTCCACGTCGAGGACCACCTGGCCGCAGTGGTCGCACAGGTCGTACTCCGCCGCGTCGTGCGCGCCGGGTCCGCCGTCCGCCGGGGGTTCGTAGTGCTCCACGTCCGGCGCCTACCCGGCGGGCACGTCGGCATTCCGCCCGGTAGGGACGGGCGGGGCCGGGTAGGCGCGCGGTGGGCCGGCGTCGGCGCCGGCGCCGGCCCGCGACCGCCGGAGTGCGAGGACCGGGAGGACACCATGACCGAGTCACCACGGGAACGGCCGCTGCACGACACGGGCGGCGCACCTCCGGTGTGGGAGGCGGAGACCGGGCCGCGCAGCCACGATCCCGGCGCAGCGCCCGAGGACGAGGGCGTCCCCGACCTCCAGGACGGCTCGCCGTCCCAGCGGTGGTCGGAAGACCCCCAGGTCGAGGCCGTCCCGGTGGACGCGCCGGTGGCCGCCGAGTCGTTCGGCACCACGGCGGCCGAGCAGGCGGCCGGCGAGTCGCTGGACGCGCGGCTGGCACAGGAGGAGCCGGAGGCGGACGAGGCCGCCGGTCCCCCGGAACCCGCCGCCGGGCGACTCGACCTGACCGACCCGCACAGCGATCTGCGCGCCGCCGCGCCGGACGACACCTCCGGGCTGTCGGCCGAGGAGGAGTCGGTGCGGATCAGGCGGGACGACACGGAGGACGACGGCGAACGGGGCGGCGGCTTCGAGGACCGCACCGAGCGGCCCGGCGTCGAGACCCCGGAGGAGGTCGAGGGCACCACGGGCCCGCAGGACGCCGAGGGCGACGTCCCCGGCACCGGCTGAGCGGCCGCCCGCCGCCGTGCTGACGGCCCCGGCCCCGTTCAGGGGTCCGGGGCCGTCGCCGTGCCGGCCGCGCCGGGTTCAGGTCGGGGTGATGCGGCCGCGCCAGCCTCCTTCCGCCCTGCCCCGTTCCTCGATGAAGTCCTTGAACCACCGCAGGTCGCCCTTGACCCGCCGGTCGACCATGCCCAGGGCGGCGTCACCGGCCTTCTCGGCCATCCCCTCGGGCCGGAAGTCGATGGCCAGGCTGACCCGGGTGTGCGCGTCGTCGAGGCGCTGGAAACTGACGACGCCCTTCTGGTCCACCCCGCCGTCGACGGTGCGCCAGACGATCCGCCCGTCCGGCGGCTGGTCGACGATTTCGGTGTCGAACTCGCGGCTGACACCACCGACGCTGGTCCGCCAGTGGTTGTGGCGGTCGTCCAGCTGGGTCACCGCGTCGACCCCTCCATGAACCGCGGGAACTCCTCGACCAGCGTCCACTGGTCGTACGCGTGCAGCGGCACGTCGACGTCGACCGACTGCTCGACCACGCTCATCCGGTGCCTCCGTGGTGCGTGCGGCCGGGCCGTTCCCGGCCTCGACCGCGCGCCTGACCGGGCTGGGCGCCGGTAACCGCCCCGGTCGGCGGAGAACCGTCCCAGTGGGTGCCACCCGGTGGCCGACCGGCGCCGCCCGGGATTGCATGGGAAGCCCGATCCCCTGCTCCGGGAGGCAGTCGTGTACGAGATGTGGGCCGAGACCGATCCGGCGGAGGAGCCGTCGGGTCTGGTGTGGCACGTGGTGTCGAAGGACGACGCGTCGACGGCGCTCTGCGGGCAGCTGCTGGAGCTGTCCCGACGCGTGGTCCCCAACGGCCTGGACGGGCCCGCCGGGGTGCCGGACCGCTACTGCGATCCGTGCCTGGTCACGGTGCGTGAGTCCATGGCGGCCGCCGCCCGCTGACACACACGACGAGGGCGTGCGCCGATCGGCGCACGCCCTTGAGGTCCGTGGCGGTCAGGCGCTCAGCGCGACGATCATCCCGATGAGCATCACCGATACACGGCCACCGCCGCGAGCACGATCACGACGGCGGGCCAGCGGCCCCAGGCCCTGCGGACCTCGTCGGGTTCCGGGTGGGAGATTCCTGAGATGCCCCCTTCGGCCGGCGGGGTGTCACCGCCGGCCGGCAGCGTGCCGCGCCGGTCGAGGCCGGGCGTACGGTCGGGGTCTGGGTCGGGTGTGGCCATGATGTCGTCCCGGGTCGTGGCTTCCTGCGAAAACCCGGCGGGTTCCCCGAGGCGGGGACGGTAAACGCCCGCCGCGGGTCGGCCCGGCTCCGCGGCGGTGGTGCGGGCGGCGGGCCGGTCGCGGGCGGTCAGGCGGCGGGCCACCGTGCCGAGGTCGGTTTCCAGCCGCTGGGCCACCTGGGCGAGCAGCATGAGGGCGGTGTGCGGGGCCACCCCGTAACGCACCATCACCACGCCCACGGCCAGCCCGGTGGCGTGCCGCCGGTCCAGCCAGGTCGGCCGAGCCGTCCGGGCCGGCGCGGAGCGGTCCAGGGCGATCGACGCCTGGAACACGAGCGCCGCGGTCAGCCGCAGGGGCGGGCCCCGGGCTCCTCCGGGCAGAGGAGGTAGGCGCTGAAGGCCGTGCAGCCGTGCGGGTGCGTCCGCAGGCGCGCGACAACCACGGTCCGCACCCCGCAGCGGCGGGCGCGGCCGGTGACCCCCCCGGCCGTCCCGCCTCGATCCGCACCACGACCTGCCCCTCCCCCTGGGCACGGGTTCTCGACAGCGGTCCCGCCCCGGCCTCGCCCTGCGCCCGTTCCAGCGCCAGGAGCTGCGGCCGATCCCGCCGCCGGGGTGTGCACCGACCCCTCGTCGTGCCAGGTGCTCCCCGCCGCGGGCAGGCGGGGAGGCCCGGTCAGCCGACGAGCAGGACGGCCGGCTCCACCCTGCCCTCGACCAGGGACCTGGCGGCGTCCGCGACCCCCGTGCCGCTGCGCCGGGCATGGCTGCGGAGCACCTGGAAGGCGATGTCCATGTCGAGGCCGCCCGCCTCGGCGAGGATGCCCTTCGCCTGCTCGATCGTGGTCCGGTCCGCCAGCGCGGCGGTGATCTCCTCGGCGGCGGTCAGCCGGCGGCCGTGCCGGCGGTGCAGCAGGGCGATCACCGCGAGGTCGGCGAGCGCCTGCACGAGTTCCGGGACGTCCCCGCCCGGGCCGGCGGCCGTCCGGCCATCGAAGAGGTTGAGCGCGCCGACGGTCCGCCCGTCCAGGCGCAGCGGCACCGCCCGCACCGAGCGGAAGCCGACCTCGACCGCCGCCGGGGCGAACCGCGGCCAGCGCCCCCGGGCCTCGCGCAGGTCCGGGACGAGGATCTCCGCGCCGGTGCGGTGGCAGTCCAGGCAGGGGCCCTCGCCGACGGCGATCTGCAGGGCCTCCAGCCGGCGGACCCGCTCGCTGGAGTAGGCGATGTCGCGCAACTCGCCGAAGCGGTCGGCGACCACCAGTCCGGCGCCCGCCACCCCGCTGAGGGTCATGCACACCTCGGTGAGCCGGTGCAGGAACTCGACCGTGTCGTAGTCGGGCCCGACCAGCGTGCCGGTGAGGCCCGCGAACGCCTCGGCCGCCTGGGCCTCGCGCGTCATGACCGCCTTCCCTTCCCCCACCGGCCAGGCTACGCCCGCAGGGTGCCCGAGGTCGTCCGTCATCGGTCCTCCTCCGTGAAGCGCAGCTTGCGCCGCCCCACCCGGCGCGCGATCTCGTCGATCTCCTCATCGTGCGCGAAGGCGTAGGCACGCAGCCGGTCGAGGGCCTCGCCGGCCCGGACGCCCAGCTGCACCATGATCATGCCGACCGCCTGGTCCACCTCGACGCCGTTGAGCGGGGTGCCGTCCAGCCAGGGCCGGGCCGTCACGTCGTCCGGCGCCGCGACGAAGGAGCCGACCAGGGCGAGGGTGACGGTGGTCGCGGCGACCTGGATGTCGGCGATCTCCGACAGCCCCGGCATCCCGGGCGCGGCCCGGTGGAGGCTCAGCACGCCGATGCAGGAGGCACCCAGGTGCAGCGGGAAGGCGTGCACCCGGCGCAGCCCGCGGGCCTCGGCGCCCTGGGCGCCGAGGGTCGCGGCCAGCACCGGCCACCGGTCCTCCTCGGGGGCGAACAGGTCAGGGACGAGGACCGGGCGGCGCAGCCGGAAGGCGTCCACGCCCGGTCCCTCGCCGAGCGCGAACTGGCGCTCCTCCAGCCGCCGGGCGTGCTCGTCGCTCGCCCAGACCCCGGCACGGTGGCCGGTGTCGGCCATCAGGGTGATCGCGGCGGCGTCCATCTCCAGCGCCTCGACGCAGGCGCCGCAGAGCCGTTCGGGCAGCGCCGGCCGGCCCGGACCGTTGACGGCCTCGGCCATGATCTGGGCGATGCGCGTCAGATCGGCCATCTCCTGCCTCGTTCTCCGTCGTCTCGCACCGGCGCGGACCTCCGCCGCCGGACCCGGCGGGGCGCGGCGGCCGACCGCGTCCGGTGATCACGGAGGCACCGCGATCCCCGCCGTGCAGGACGGACGCCCCGGGCGGCCGCTCCTCCGGGCCGCAGCAGCGCCTACCCCGGACCGGCCGGGGCACACCCCGCCGGGGCGGGCGGCGGATCACGGGTTTGGCCGTGCCGCCATCGGCTAGCCGCCCGGTATGGACACTTCCACCCATGACCTCCCGCAGAGCCGGCCGTGGTCGCGGCGGTTGCGCGCCGCCTTGGACGCGCCGGCCGAGTGGCGATTCCTCGACCGGGCGGCCGCACCGCTCGCCGACGCGCTGAACGGCCTGCCGCTCGGCCGCTCCCGCGATCTGCTGCACGGCGTCTGGCTCGGCCACCCACTGCACCCCGCGCTGGTCCAGCTGCCGATCGGCTGCTGGGTCTCGGCGGAGCTGCTGGACAGCCTGCCGGGCAACCGCCGGGCGGCGGGCGTCCTGATCGCCGCCGGGCTGGCGACGGCCGGGCCCGCCGCCGTGGCGGGCTGGGCGGACTGGGCCTGCCTGGACCCGCCCCGGCGGCGCACCGGCCTGGTGCACGCCGCCGCCAACACCACAGGCGTGCTGCTGTTCGCCGGCTCGCTGCTGGCCCGCTGCCGCCACCGGCCGCTGCGGGGCCGGCTGCTCGGCCTGGCCGGGCTGACCGCCATCTCGCTCGGCGGCGTACTCGGCGGCCAGCTGTCCTACCGGCAGGCCGCAGGCCCCAACCGGGCCGCCGCCGTGCACCGGCTGGCACCCGCGGAGTGGATCGGGGTGGGGCCGGTCGAGGACTTCCCGCCGGGCGAACCGGTCCGGCGCACGGTCGACGGCCTGGCGGTGGTCGTGGTCCACGACGAGGAGGACCAGTGGCACGTCCTCGCCGAACGCTGCGCCCACCTGTCCGGTCCCCTGGCCGAGGGCACCCTGGTCGACGGCTGCCTGCGCTGCCCCTGGCACGGAAGCGAGTTCCGCCTGCGCGACGGCGAGGTCGTCCGCGGCCCGGCCACCGCACCCCAGCCCGTCCTCCAGGCCCGGGCCCTCTCCGGACACCTGGAGATCCGCCTGCCGGACGCGGGGTGAGCGCGGGGCCGCCATGCCCCGGGAGGATCACTGACCAGGCTGACCGGTCTGACGAGCCGGGAGGCGCTGGGCCCGTACGACGAGTGGGTGACGAGACCCTCTGGAATCCGTCCAACGGGGCATCCCCGTTGTTCCTGCGCCAGGTGGAGATCTTCGAGGAGGAACTCGGCGGGCGGGCGTCGAGGCGCTCCGGGAATCGCCCGGTTCCATCCGGCCGCCCTTCGCGACGTGCAGATCCGGCGGACACATGTCCACCCGCCGGCGAGGACCGACTGGGCTGGGAGGAGCTTCGCGGGAAGGTCCGGGAGCCGGACCGGTGCATGGTGCGCTGAGGACAGCACGGCCGGGCCCGCCGTGCCGACCGGTCAGGCCGGCTCGGCGCTGAGCTGGACGCCGAGGTCGGTGAACCCGAGCGCGTTCGCCACCCTCCTCGATGCCGGGACCCGGGCCCGCCACTGCGGCAGCAGGTCCTGCGCCAGCGCGTGCCGCACCGCCGCCGACCCGGCCACCCGGGCGAGGCCCCGGCCCCGTTGGCCGGGCCCGGTCAGCACCGCCAGATGGGCCGTGCGGGCCGGCCAGTGGCGGTAGCCGGCCGCGGCGGCGACCCGGCCGTCCAGGCGGACGGCGAAGGCGGGCGAGGTGATCTCGTCGAGGCCCGCCTCGGCGGCGTCGGCCGCCCCGGCGGACCGTTCGAGGGCGGTCAGCTCCGGGTGCCCGGCCGGAAGTTGCTCGACGGACAGGGCCCCGGGTCCGCGGGGCGGAAGGCGGACGCGGAGACGTAGGCGAGCGCGGCGGGCCCGAGTACCCGGCCGATCGGGAGCGTTCTCGTGATCACCGCGGGATCGGCAAGGCCGCCGGCGGGCACCCCCGCCAGCGCCTCGCGGACCCGGGCGGCGGCCTCCTCGGTCGGCGCCGTCACGACGGCGGCCCCGCCGAGGACAACGACGCCCACCCAGCCGGGCGGGCCGAGCCTCGACGCCGGAGCGGCCACCACAAGCACGTCGCCCTCCGCCCCGAACGCGACCGGCGCCGACGCCAGTTCCCGCCACAGGCCCTGGGCCCTCACCACCAGAGGATCGTCAGCCATGCCCCGATCCTGCCAGCCGGACCGCCAGGCTGTGGGACGGCCCCGGTGGGGCAGCCGCTCGGCATGCCGCTGATCAGACCACCCGGGGTCTACCGGCCCCAGGGTGACACCGATCTCCTCCTCTCCTGCCTGCGCCGCGAGCGCCTCGACGGGCCGGCCGGGTGCTGGACCTCGGGACCGGGACCGGGGTGGTGGCGCCGGCCGCCGCGCGCAGCGGGGCGCGGGTGACGGCGGTCGGCCTCTCGGCCCGCGCCGTCGGCGCCGGGCGGGCCGGTGGTCACCAGGGCGAGGACGGCTTCGGAGAGGGGCCCGCCCGGCGCCGGTGCCGGCCTCATCGCGCGCTCCCGGTGCCCGGGCTGGTCCGTCGCCGGCCGCCATCGGCCGGACGGCGCAGCAACGTCGCAGCGCAGCCGAGCAGCAGCAGCCGTCCGGCGGTCACCACCCGCAGGGCGGGTCCCGTCGGGACGGCCGGACCGGCGGCCAGGAGACCGAGTGGCACCAGCCCGCCGGCAACCGGCACGCGGGTCCCGCCGGTGGCCGCCCGCATCGGCTCGCGCAGGGCAGGACCGAAGCTCCGCAGGAGTGTCACCGGCCCGCGTCGGCCAGTGGTCCGGACCTTGCGTGTCCGCGGGTCCCTGCCGTCCGCCTCCTCCGGGTCGCCCTTCGGAGTCCGGCCGGGCGGGTTCCCCGGATCGGGCCCGCCGAACCTGTCCGGCCGATGGCCGTCACGGCGCGGGCAGGCCCGGGGGCGCCCGCCCGGCGGATGACCCGCTGTCCGGCCCGCGCGGGCCGGGGACCGGGTACCCGATGCGCCGGAGGGCGAGGGCGGCGGGCAGCCGCACGTCACCGCCCGCCCTCCTCCGGGACCCGCACGGCCAGGAGGAGGCCGTGGTCGACCGGGGAGGCGCCCGTGGTCAGGTGGCCGGCGATGCGGTCGAGGTGGGCGGCCAGGGTGGTGTCCGGGGTGGGTGCGGGGCGGACGGCGGCGAGGAGGCGGGATGCGCGGGCGCCGCTGGGGGTGCGCTCCGGGGGGCCGAGGGTGGCGAGCAGGAGGACGTCACCGGGCTGGAGGCGCAGCGCGGACTCGTCGTACCGGGCACCGGGGCGGCCGCCGAGGGCGGGGCCGACCGGGCCGGGGGCGAAGGCGGGCTCGCCGGCGCGCAGCAGGAGCGGGGGCAGTTCGTCGGCGGCGCTCCACAGCAGGTCGTGGGCGCGCGGATCGTAGAGGGCGCAGACGGCGCCGACCGTCCGGTGGCCGTTGTGCTCGCAGAGCATGGCGTTGAGCACGTCGAGCAGTTCGACCGGGCCGGCCCCCGTGTGGGCGAGGGCGCGCAGGCCGTTGCGGACCTCGCCCGCCCGGACGGCGGCGGCCGGACCGCGGCGGCCGACGCCGCCGGCCGCGAGCAGGTAGCGGCCGCCGGGCAGCCGCAGGAGGTCGCACAGATCCCCGGCCGACCGGGGGTTCTCGGCGCCGCGCAGGGGGCGTACGGCGTGCTCCGGCCCGCCGGTGTCCGGCTCGGTGGCGGCCGAGGCCGCCGTCAGCGCGGTCCGCAGGGCCCGGGCGGACCGGTGCTCGGCGGCGGCCCGGCGGCGCTGTTCGGCCAGCCGGGAGCGGACCGCCGTCAGCTGCTCCTCGGCGTGGTGCCGACCGGTGATGTCCTCGACGACGCCGTGCACGGTGCGCGCCGTACCGCTGCCGGGGTCGGTGAGCGACTCGGCGACGACCCGCAGGACGCGCGGGGCCGCGCCGTGCGCGCCGGGCACGCCGAACTCCAGGGTGGTCAGGTGCTGACCCGCCAGCAGGCGGCGGACGAGCATGCCGGCGGCGGGCCGGTCCTCGGGGCAGACCCGGTGCAGCAGGGCGGCGACCGGGACCACAGCGGGCTGTGCGCCGCCCAGGCCGAGCAGCCGCAGGGCCTCGCGCGAGCAGTCCGGGCCACGGTCGCCGGTGGACCACCGGAAGCTGCCGACGCCAGAGAGCCGCTGGGCCTCGGCCAGGTGGGCCGCCCGTTCGGTCGGGCCGCTGCGCGGGCGCCAGGTGAGCAGCAGACCGTCCAGGAAGGGGGTGACACGGATCGTCACGGTCCGGGCCGGCCCGCCGGTGCCGGGGTTGAAGCCCTCGGCCGGGCCCTCGTAGGGGACGGCGTCCAGCGCGGCCCGCAGGATCCGGGCGAACGCCCCGGTGGCGACCAGGCCCGGGTGCAGTTCGCTGAGGCGCCGGCCCCGGGCGGCCGGGCCCGTGCCGCCCGCGGCCCGGTTGGCGTAGGCGACGCGCAGGTCGGTGACCGGGCCGCCGCGGCCTCCGGGCCGGACCGCGGAGAGCGCCAGGACCGGGGAGAACGTGGCGTCCAGGAGGCCGCGCAGCCAGGCCTCGCCGCCGGCCACGGCGAGGGCCGGCTCGCCGCCGTCGCCGGCGGCCACCCGCAGCAGCTGCCCGCCGACGGGACCGGCCAGCGCGTTGACGTAACGGGTGGCGGCGCGCGCCCGTTCGGCGGGGCCGGCCCAGCCGAGGCTCATCGCGCCGATGATCCGCCCGCCGTGGTGCAGCGGGACGGCGCAGGCGCTGCGGCCGGGGACGATCCGGCCGGTGACCGGCTGCCCGGCGGCCGTCTCCGGGGGGTCGAACTCCCAGACCATGCCGCCGCCGTGCGCGGCCGAGACCAGTGGCACGCCGGTCTCCGGCGGGATGCGGCGCCACTGGCTGAGCCGGTGGGCGGGCACGCCGTGGCCGGCCACCAGGGAGAGTGCGCCGTCGGGTTCCAGCAGGCCGAGCACGAGCGCGATCACGCCCACGGGGGCGAGGGCCACCTCGTGCAGCACCCGGGCGAGGTCCTCCGGGGTGTCGGTGGTGGCCAGGGCCGAGGAGGCCAGGTGGAAGAGCGCCGCGAGATCGGGGGCCGGGGTCTGGCCGGGCGTTCCCGGCGGGTGCGGCCGGGGTCTGGACGGCTCCGGGCCGTCGGGGAAGGCACCGGTCGGCTCCTGGCCCTCCGGCAGCGGCGGGCCGGGCGCGGGCCGGGCGGCCCGCCGTTCCCCTCCGGTGTCCCCGGTCTCCTCGGGCGGTGGTGCGGCGACGCCCACCAGACCCGCCGCGAGGTCCGCCACCTTGCGGTTGGTGTCCTGGGAGAGGCGCACCAGGTGTTCGAAGGCCTCGTCGGGGGTGCAGCCGAGCCGTTCGGTGAGCATACCCTTCGCCTGCTCGATGACACCCCGGCTGCGCATCGCCCGGCGCAGCCCCTCGGCCTCGGTGCGCAGCCGGTCCACGGCCTCGCGCAGGACGGCGGTCTCCTCGGCGCCCGACGCCGCGTCCGGGCGGGCCTCGTCAGGGGCGGGGCGAGGCGCGTCCGGGCGCGGCGGTTCCTGCCCCGCGGCCGAAGGCGGACCGGGCATGGTCACTCCCGTCGGCGCAGCACGGCGCCGAGGCCCCCGGCCGGGCCGGGCACGGCCGCGGGGACGGCCAGGGCATCGGCCCCGTCGGCGACGGCGCAGCACATCAGGGCGTCGGCGGCGGGCGCCGGCCGGGGGTCGGGGAAGCCCATGGCGCGGACGTCGTTGCGGCGGACGCCGAGCTGGCCGGGTGCGGCGCCCGTCCACACCGGCCGCTCCGGGTCGTGGCCGCCCTCCTGGACGAGCAGGGTGGCGAGCCGGTGCTGCCGGGCGGCGTCGACGACGGCGGGCACGCCCTGGGCGGCGGCGCCGGGGGCGGTCTCGACGCCCTCGGCGGTGGCGGTGTGCTCGCCCGGGCGGCCGACGCCGGTGCGGAAGGCGTCCAGCACGCTGTCCGGGCGGCGTGCCCGGTGGGTGGACCAGGCCTCGGCGAGCCGGCGTTCGAAGGCCGCGCGGGCGGCGCCGTCGTTCCGTCCGCCGTTCCGTCCGCCGCCGTCGAGCTCCCCGGTGTCGGGAAGCAGCCGCCGCGGCAGCCGCCGGTGGACGGCGCGGCACTCGGGGCGTCGCCGGTGAGGACGAGCAGTCGGGCTCCGCTCTCCGGCCAGATCCGGGCGAGGTGGTCGGCGATGATGCCGGCGGTGCGGTCCCAGGCGTCCTCGCGGCGGTGGCGGTGGTGCCACTCGTAGCGGTCGGCGGGCGGGGCGCGGTGGCCGCGGCCCTGCCACCGGAGGACGTCGACGCTGCCCATCGGCGCGGTGCGGCCGAGATCGCGCCGGTCGAGGTCGGCGCCGGTCCGGTCGACGGTGGCGATCAGGCAGGCGGCCGTGGTGTCGCCGAGCAGGCCGAGCAGCGGCGCGGTGTGCGGCAGGGGTGCCCAGGCGGCGTCGACGCCGGGCGGCGAGGCGGCAAGCGGGACGTCCAGCGCGACGCCGCCGCAGGCCGCGAAGACGGCCCGGCCGAGGGGTGCGCCGGAGGCCGGCTCGGCGGCCTGGTGGTCGCGGACGGCGGCGCGGGTGGGTTCATCGGCACCGAGGGCGGCCAGCCGGCGGACGGCGGCACGGTCGACGAGGGCGCGGCGCCGGGCGGCGTCCTCGGTGCCGCGCGAGGTGTCTCGGTAGACGGAGGCCCAGGGGCCGGGCCGGTCGAGGAGCGGTGAGAGGAAGGCGAGCTGCATGACGGTCTCCCCGGGTGGGGTGGGTTCCGCCGCGCGCCTGCCCCGTGCCCTCGGCCGGACACCCGGACGCCGGGCGCGCACGCGGAACCGCCGGACGGGCGGAGCCGTCCGTGCCTCCAGTATCGCGTTCCGGACCCGGCCCGGTCGAACGGACGGGGGCCGGTCAGGCGGCCCCGGCCGAAGGCCTGGGCCGGGTGGCGGGCCGCCGGGGCGCCGCGGCCGACGCCGACCGCGCCGTGGGCGTACGCGGCCACGCCGCCGGCCGGCGCGAAGGGGTGGTGCTTGGCCTTGAGCAGCGAGCCGATCCGCTCGGCCGCCTCCAGGATCGCCCGGGTGAGGTCGGGCTGGAGGCCGGCGACCGGGTCGAGCGGCCGGCCCTCGGTGCGGGTCCTGGGCTGCGGCCGGGGGCGTTCGGCGCGGCGGTCCATCATGGTCTCCTGGCCCATGGCGGTCTCCTCGGGGCCGGCGGTGCGGTCGGACGCCCCGACGGCTACCCGGTCGGACGGGGCCTGCGCCGGGTCCCGCCGGGCCCGCGCGGGGGAACCGCCTCAGCCCGGTACCGGCGGCCGGGCGAGGAGGCTGGTGTCCAGGGCGGCCAGCAGTTCACCGGTGTCGGCGTGGACCTCGGCGGCGCCGGCGCCGAGGAGGTCCTGGGCGGAGTGCCCGCCGCTCTCGACGGCCACGCACGGCACCCCGGCGCGGCCGGCCGCGGTGACGTCCCAGAGCGTGTCGCCGACGAACACCGCCAGCTCGGGGGCGCTGTCGGCGCGGTCGAGGGCGGCCCGAACGAGGTCCGGCTCGGGTTTGGTGGCGGCGACGTCGTCGGCGGTGGTGACCGCCGCGATCACCTCGTCGGCGTCCAGCGCGGCGCGCAGCGCGGTCAGTTCGCGCTCCGAGGCGGAGCTGGCCAGCACCACCCGCCAGCCCCTGCGGGCGCAGGAGCGCAGCAGTTCGCCGGCGTCGGGCAGGGGACGCACGACCGGCCAGTAGCGGGCGTAGAGGGCGTCGTGGGCGGCCGTGACGGCCTCGTCGTCGCCTCGGTCGCGGTCCTCCCCCAGCAGGTGGTCGAGCAGCCGGTCGGCGCCCATACCGACGGCACGGTGCACCCGGGCGGCGGGGACGGTGCGCCGGTACTGGCGCAGCGCCTCCCACCAAGCGAGGGTGTGCAGGTAGGTGGTGTCGAGCAGCGTTCCGTCGACGTCGAAGAGCGCCGCCGGGCTGGCGGTCATGGGGTTCCTCCCGGAGGCGGGGGCTACGGCGGTACCGCCTCGTGGACGGCGAACGCGTCGGTGGCGCCGGTGAGTTCGAGTACCCGGCGGACCAGGGGGCGGGGGCGGGCGAGTTCGATGCGGCTGCCGAAGCCGGCCGCGCGGGTGGTGGTCTCCAGCAGCACGCTGACGCCGGTGGAGTCGCAGAACGCCAGGTCGCCGCAGTCGATCACGACGACCGTGCCGGGGAGGGCGAGGGCGCGGTCGAGGGCGTGGCGCAGCACGACGACGGAGTCCAGGTCGAGTTCGCCGTGCAGGGCGAGGACGGTGCCGTGGGCCCACGGCCGGGCGCGGACGGTGAGCCCGGCGGGCGCGTCCGGCGCGATCGCGGTGCCGTTGGGTGGCCGGGGCCGGCGGTGGGTCATGGCGGGTGCTCCTCGGGGTCGTAGCCGGACTCCCCCGCGGTGACGCCGGGCCGTACCGCGTCGCGGACCAGCCGCGGGCCGGCGAGGTCGTCGGAGGAGACGGGCTCCTCGAAGCAGGTGACTCCCTGGTCGGCGAGGGCCAGGCCGGGGCGGCCGGTGTCGCGCACGGCCCGGTTCATCGCCTCGTGGGCTCCGGCGGTGTCGTGGGCGTCGCGGCCGGAGACCAGGGCGGCGAGTTCCTCGTGGACGACGGCGCCGACGGCCGGGGCGCCGTAGGTCCAGCCGGTGCCGGTGTGGCGGCCGCTGACCGCCTCGACCAGGACCAGGATGGTGCGGTCCCAGGCGAGGGTGCCGTCAGCCTCCGGGCTGTCGGTGGGGACGGTGCAGACGCGCACGCCGATCCGCTCGACGGTGCTCATGACGGCGCCCGCAGTCCGGACCGGGCGCCGCCGGCGAGCAGCGCGGCCGCGCGGTCGACCAGGGCCATGATGGCCGGCGCGGGGTCGGCGCTGCCCTGGGTGGGCAGCACGCTGCCGTCGGTGATCAGCAGGTTGGACACGGCGAAGGCGCGCAGCCGGTGGTCGACGGCACCCTCGCACGGGCCGCCGGACATCCGGCAGCCGCCGACCAGGTGGGCGTGGCGGTCGATGGTGATGACCTCGCTCGCCCCGGCGGCGACGTCCTTGAACAGGCTGAGCAGGCCCACCTCCTGCCGGCAGGAGCCGCCCATCGCGCTGCGGTCGGTCTGGCCGACCAGCGCGGCCACCGGGACGTGGTCGAGCTTCGCGTCGTAGAGGCCGTTGAGCAGGTGGATCGCGCCGGGCCCGGAGGTGGCGGCGCACACCGCGGTGCGGCCGGAGAACTTGGCGTAGCCGACGGCCTCGAAGGCCGCCGTCTCCTCGTGCCCGGCCTGGACGAAGGCGGGGCGGTTGTCGGCCCGGACCCAGGCCGCGAGCAGGCCGACGCCGTCGTACCCGAAGACGTACTCGACGTCCCAGGCGCGCAGTCGCTCCAGGCTGTGGTCGGAAACCTTCGGTGACACGGCCCTTCTCCTCCTTCGCGCCGACGGCCCCCCGCAGCGCGGCTAACCGCTGCGGGGGGCCGGAAACACCCGGAGGGGCGCGGGTTGTCAGCCGGGTGCGGACGGAGCGGCCGGCCGGGCGTCCGCCTGGCGGTCCTCCAGTTGCTCGCGCAGGTGGGCGAGGGTGGCGGAGAGCAGTCGTGAGACGTGCATCTGCGAGACGCCGATCCGCTCGGCGATCTCGGACTGCGTCCGGTCCTCCCAGAAGCGCAGTTTGAGCACCACCTGCTCGCGGCGCGGCAACCGCCCGAGCAGGGGGCGGACGGCGGTGCGGAACTCGGCCAGCTCGATGCCGGGGTCGCAGGAGCCGAGCCGGTCCAGCAGCGCGCTGCCGGACTCGTCGGTGTCCTGGTCGCGCAGCGCGTCCAGCGAGTTGGGCCGGTAGACCCGGCCGGCGACCAGCCCCTCGACGACCTCGTCGACGGTGAGGTGCAGGTCCTCGGCGATCTCCTCGGGGCGCGGGAGGCGGCCGAGCCGCTGTTCCAGCCGGTCCGAGCCGCGGGCGACGGTCAGGTAGAACTCCTGCATCCGGCGCGGGACGCGGACGGGCCAGGAGGTGTCGCGGAAGAACCGCTTGATCTCGCCGGCGATGGTGGGGATGGCGTAGGTCAGGAACTCGACGCCGCGGCCCGGGTCGTAGCCGTCGACCGCCTTGATCAGTCCGACCGTGCCGACCTGGAGGATGTCGTCCATGTCCTCCGGTCGGTGGCGGAAGCGGCCGGCGATGAAGCGCACCAGCGGCATGTTGAGTTCGATGATGGTCCCGCGCACGTAGCTGTAGGCGTGCGACTCGCGGGGCAGCCCGGCGATCCGCTCGAAGAGCGCGTCGCTGAGTTCGCGGGCCTCGGTCTTGCCCATGACCCGCAGCTGCGCCTCGGTGGGGCGCGGGGGCAGGTCCGGCGGCAGCCCGTCCGGGAATCCGGAGGGCGTGGTCGTCGACGGGACCGGCGGGGGTTCGGCACGGTGGCCGGTTCGGAGTGTCGGAGTGGACACGGCGGTTCTCCAGGGAGCGGGAACGCCTGGGCCGCGAGGAACGTAGGGCGCAAGCGCCCGCGCGTACCGCGGCTCCTCTTCCCGAAGACCACTGCCCGGCTTCTTCAAGCGACGGTCCAGGTGGCGCCCGACGGGCGCGGGAACGGTCGGCGGTGGTACTCCACGACCGCTCCGTTGGTGTTGGTACCCAGTACGGGGTGATTGATGCCGATTCGCCCCGGTTCACCTTCCGTGCCGCGGCCGGCCACGGCGCGGGCGTGAGCGCCCGGCTCAGCCGCCCGGCAGCAGGGTGCGCAGCGGACGGGCGGCGGCCTCGGCGGCGGGCCGCGTCAGGTGCAGGGCCGCGTGGAAGCGGCCGTCGGTCTCCTTGCCGCGCGGATCGTCGCCCGCCGCGGCGACCGCGGCGATGGCGAAGTCCCGCTCGGCGGGGTCGGTGAAGCGCCGCTGCGGGTAGGTGCGGGAGGTGTCCTTCTCGGTGACCAGGCCCAGCGGGACCAGTCCGTCGGCGATGGGCCGGTAGGAGCCCGTGCGCAGCACGAAGGCGGCCACCCAGGACGGCTGCGCCATGCCCTCCAGCAGGGGACGGAAGGTGCGGGCGGACAGGAAGCTCGCCCCGCCGGTCAGGGTGATCAGGCGGGTGCCGCGGGTGGCCCGGTACAGCTCCGGGCTGGGCGCGGCGGTCTCCAGGTTCTCCACGAACCCCTCGTCGAGCAGGCCGACCGCGCGCCCGTAGGCGATGGCCGGAGCGGAGATGTCGAGGCCGACGACGGGCACCGCGTCCGGCCGGCGGCGCGCCGCGTAGTACGCGCGGTCCGACTCGATCAGCTCGGCGGTCGTCAGCCGGGCCACCTGCGGCGAGGTGTAGCGCTCGCGCAGGTCCTCCAGCGTGACCGCGTGGTTGAGCAGCGCCGCGTTGATGCCGTACGAGCAGCAGACGTCCAGGACCGTGGCCCGCGGCCCACCCGCCGGTCCCCGGCCCCCGGAGAGGCCGGCCGGCCCCAGGAGCCCGCGGAACACCCCCTGGGCGTGGTGGGGCGTCCGGTACTCCAGCGCCCCCAGCACCCCGAAGTACGATCGCGGGTCCGGCCGGTCGTAGATCTCGTCGAAACGGGTCATCCGTGCGGGCGTGCCCGGTGTGCGACGGTTCCCGGCGGTGGCCATCAGGGTTCCTCCGTGTTCGGTTACCACAGGCATAGCGCACCGCGCCGCTTCCTGGAAAGGGCGCCGCTCCCGGTACCGGGGGAGCCACTCGGACGGGATGCCGAAGGCCCGCCCGGGCGCTGCGGGCAGCAGCGGCCGGGCGGGCGACCGAGGGGCGGACGGGGTCCGGGCGCGGGGTCGGGCGCCCTGGATGCGGACCCCGGGGCAGCCGTCCCTCGGTCAGCAGGTGCCGGCCGCGTGTTCGCGCGCGACCAGGTCGGTGCGGCCCGCCGTGGCGTCCAGCCAGAGCACCCTGGTGCCCCGGTCGGCGGCCGGCATGTACTGGCCGCCGCGGTTGCAGGAGACCCGCTGGGGGGTGCCGCCGGTGAGCGGGAGCTGCCAGAGCTTCGGCAGCTCGGCGTTGCGGACGGCGCCGCCCTCCCAGCGGAACCGGTGGCTGAAGGTCACCGCCCGGTCCGAGGCGGTGAGGCCGACGATGTCGCGCCGGTCGGCGGCGGAGCCGGTCACCAGGTCGGTCACTCCGGACCCGTCCACGGCGCCCGAGCGGATCGAGCTGCCGGTGCCGCCGCCGTCGGGCCGCTCCACCCAGAGCAGGCGGCCGCCGGCCAGCCGGGCCTGGCCGGCCGTGGTGGCGGCGGCGCCGTCCAGCACGTACTGGGCGACGACCTTGCCCTTGGCGATCGAGTAGACGGTCGGCGCGGACACGGTCCGCTCGCCGGAGGTCCACGTCTCGATCCAGCCGAGCAGGTCGCCCTGGAGGGTGAGGTCGGCCGCGTCGTGGCCGTCGGGCAGCGGGATCTCCACCACCGGGGCACCGTTCACCGACAGCGCGGGCCGGGCGCGGCCGGCGGTGGAGTCGCTCACCCGGAAGGCGACGTTCCCGCCGGCGACGCGGACGTCCGAGAGGACCTGGTACGGGGCGCGCCGAAGGCTGCGGAGCGGGCCGCCGTCGACCGGGCGGGCCAACACCTCCCAGCCCCAGACGCCGTTCGCGTCCGCCCCCATGGCGACCCAGGCCGCGGTCGTCCCGTCGGTGGCGGGCCAGCCGTGCGAGCGGCCGTCCTGCGGGCTGAGCGCGACGGGTTCGGCCGAGCCGGCGACGGTGCCGGTGAGCACGCCGAGGCTGCCGCCGAAGCCGTGACCCGAGGTGCCCGCCACCCAACGGCCGCCGGCGACGTCCGGGGCGACGAGACTGCTGGGGATGTCGCCCAGCACGACGCGGCTGTCCGCGCCGATCCGGCGCTGCCAACCCTGCTTGATCCCGTGCGCGTCGAACGCCCCGACCACGGTGCGCAGTTGGGCCCGGCTGAGGCCCATCGCGCGGCCGGCGGCGAGCACCGCGTTGCGGGCGTCGACGAAACCGTCCAGCGGCGTGAGGTACTCGCTGAGCGCCCGGTAGACCAGCCGGTCGGCGGTCAGCGGGTCGAGGCCGCGGCGGATGTCCCACAGCGCCCCGCCGATGATGGTGGAGTTCAGGTGCACACCGCTGTTGTCGATGTCCGCCGCCGCGCCGACGTAGTCGTCGACCGTGGTGCGGCGGTCGTCCAGCCGGCGGCCGGCGCAGGCCTCGGGGGTGCCGGTGCGGCAGAGGCTCTCGCCCAGCAGGGCGGCGCGCGGGTCGTCCATGGACAGGCCGCGGGCGGTCACCTCGATCGCGTTGCCGAAGTAGTCGGAGACGGCCTCGTCGAGGGCGCCGGACTGCCCCGCCAGGACCAGCCCGGCCGTGCTCTCGACCACCCCGTGGGTCATCTCGTGGCCGGCCACGTCGAGCGCCACGGCGAACGGGTACTCCTTGTCGCCGCCGCTGCCGTAGATCATCTTCCGGCCGTCCCAGGCGGCGTTCCGCATCGACTCGCCGAAGCTGGTGGCATTGACCACCGCAGTGATCGGGCCGTTCTTCCCGTCGATGCCCTGACGCCCGAGCCGGTCGCGGTAGAAGTCGTACACGATGCCGGCGTTGACGTGCGCATTTGCGGCGCCGGTGGCGGCGGCCGAGGCGGGGAACTCGGGCGTCGCCGAGGCCACCGGCAAGAGGTCGGTGGGCATGCCGCCCCTGACCTCCAGGAAGTCGCGCCCCGCCGCGTCGTAGGTGGTGATGACGGCGGGGCGGGTGAGGTCGGTGAGCCGGTAGGTGCCGTCCGGGAGGCGGCCGAGGTTCACCGGCACGGGGTTGCCGTGGACGTCCGGGGCGGTGCCCGTGGCGGGTTCGACGGCCCCGGCGGCGCTCCCGGCCGTCCCGCCGGCCTCGGCGCCCGCGCCGGCGGCCCGGTACGGGGCTCGCGCGTCGTGGGCGAGGGCGATCACGCCGGTGGTCGCGTCCACGAACACCTCGCGCGCCTTCGCCGCCCAGGCGGCCGGGTCGGTGCCGCGCACGGTGAAGTGCCGGGCCAGCCGGCCGGTGCCGCCGGGCAGCACCACCAGGCCGTGGTCGTCGGCCGTGGCGCCCTCCCGGGCGGCCGGGTCCTCCACCGCGCCGAGCGCGAGCCGGCGCAGCACCTCGTCCGGGACGCTCTGCGTGGTCGGGGCGGTGAGGCCGGTGAAGTACTTGCCGCCCACCGACTCGACCCGCTGCCCGTCGCCCTCGCCGACCAGGTGGACCAGGTAGGCGGCCCCGAAGACGGCGATGCCGCCGTGCCGCTGGGCGAACCTGACGGTGCGGCGGCCGTCGGCGGCCCGCTCGGTCCCGGTCTCGACGAGTTGCGCGGGGTCGACCCGGTAGCGGTCCTGGTGCGCGGCCAGGTGGGAGCGCGCCGCGTCGGCCGCAGTGGCGCCGGGGGCCCGCTCGGCCAGCCCGGTGACCAGTTGCGGGGCGCCGGTGTCCGCTCCGGCGACCAGCCCCGGGACGGGGTCGGTGTCGGCGGCCGGCGCGGCGACGGCGGGCGGCACGCCCAGGCCGAGGCCGAGGACGGCCGCGATCGCCATGCCGAGCGGCTTGGGTGAACGGAAACGATGGTGCACTGCGGTCCTCCCACGGGAGATCGAGGGCCCGGCCGCACGCCAGGCCACGCCTGTGCGGCGGGCGCCCACACCCCCACGGCTCGTCCGTTCTCCGGCGCCGGCCGCCCGCCTGGCGACCACCATAGGCCAACTCTCGTCATATGTCGATGCTCTGCATATGTAGGTGCACCGAGGGCACTCTCGGATGGATGACCCGTCCATGCCAAAGCAGCGACCGGGGGTCACCGGCCCGCGAATACGTGACAAATCCGGTGAATCGGCGAATTGATGACGCCACGCCAGTCGGACCGCACACCATTCACCACGGACGGAACCCGTCGGCCATCGCCCCGCAGGGCCAAAAGGACATGCGATTGTTATCATTGCTCAACACAGAATTCTCTTGGTCGCATACGATCTCGTGCGGACCGGAAACCCGTCCCACCTGCGCCCCCGTCGGGTGCACACGGGTCAGGCACCAACGAGGAAGAGAGCCGGAGGAGCGGCGCAGAGCCCGGCGGCTTTTCGGGGGACGTGAAACACCCGACACCTGAACCAAGAGCCCTGGAGTTTCCTTTGCCGATCCGTCCGGCCAATCTCGCGGCCAAAATACGGCCGCTGGCCTCGCTGGCCCGCCGCAACCGGCCCGCCGACGGCACGCCCGACGCCCCGGCCGCCGCCGCACCGGAGGAGGCCGCGGCCGAGGAGGCCGCGGTCGAGGCCGTGTACGAGGTGGTTCCCGAGACCGCGCACGAGGAGGCCGACCACGAGGAGGCCCGGCACGAGGATGTCGCGGCGGAGGAGCCCCGGTCGCCGTACGAGCGGCTCGGCGAGGAGCGGTCCGCACGGGAGGGGGAGCTGCTCGGCATGCTCCCGGGCGTCGTGCGCCACCGCGAGCACCTGGCCGAGGAACGCCGGACGCTGCTGCCCGCCGACCGCAGGGACGGCAACCTGGCCGAGGTGAGCGAGGCCCTGCGGGCGGCCGGACTCAACCACGGCATCGTGCCCGACCGGCACCCCCGCCACCGGCTGGCGATCCGCCCCGGCGACCGGCCGGCCGTGCTGGAGGCGCTGGCCGCCGCGTTCGCCGGCCAGGCCGTCTACGCCGACCTGCTGGAGCACGGCCGCACCCTCACCACCGTGCTCGCGGAGCAGCTGCCCGGCGCGGTCGCCCTGCTGGAGCCCGGGGCCCAGGACGCGCAGGAGAACACGGCCGAGGACTCGAACGACGACGGGCCCGACGCCGGGCTGGACCAGGACGACGCGACGCCCCCCGAGCAGGCCGACCCGATCTGGCCCGCCGACCGGGTCAAGGGCGTGCGGATCTACCGCCCGGCGGTGCTCGGCACCCTGCTGTACGGCCCCGAGACCGGCTGCGACCTGGAGTTCTGGGACTCCGCCGCCCCCTCCGAGGGCGCCATCGCCTCGATCGACGAGACACCGTTCGGCTGGTGGGTGCCCTCGCTGGAGGCCACCTCCACCACGACGATCGGCGGCCGGCCCTTCCCGCTGCTGGACGTCTTCGCCGCCTCGCTCCCCGAGCAGGTCGACTTCCCGGTCGACGCCGTGATCACCTGGGTCGACGACTCCGACCCCGCCTGGCAGGAGCGCAGGGCCGCCGCCCGCGCCCGCCTCGCGCACACCGCCGCCCCGATCGCGGAGGAGGACGGCGTCGCCGAGAGCGGCATCGCGGGCGACGCCGACCAGCGCTTCCGCAACCGCGACGAGCTGCGCTACTGCCTGCGCGCCCTCGCCGCCAACGCGCCCTGGATCCGGCGGATCCACCTGGTCACCGACGACCAGACGCCGCACTGGTTGGACACCGCGCACCCGGGCCTGACCGTCGTCCCGCACCGCGAGCTGTTCGCCGGCACCGACGCGGGCCCGGTGTTCAACTCGCACGCCATCGAGACCCGGCTGCACCTCGTCCCGGACCTCGCCGAGCACTTCCTCTACCTCAACGACGACGTCTTCCTCGGCCGCCCGCTCGTCCCCGAGGACTTCTTCCTCGGCAACGGCATGCCCCGGTACTTCCCCGACAACCGGATCATCCCGCCCGGCGAGGCCGAGTCCGGCGACTCGGTGTACGTCGCCGCCCAGAAGAACACCCGCGGCGCGCTGGCCGCCGCCGTCGGGAAGACCTACCCGCGCACCCTCAAGCACTCGCCGCACCCGCTGCGCCGCAGCGTGCTGGCCGAGAGCGCCGAGCGGTTCGCGGCCGAGCTGCACGACACCGTCCGCTCGCCGTTCCGCTCCGCCGACGACCTCGCGCCGGTGACCCTGGCCATCCACTACGGCCACGCCACCGCCCGCACCGTCGAGGGCCACCTCTACGACGGCTACTTCGTCACCGACAGCACCGAGGACCTCGGCCGGCTCGCCCAGCTCCACGACGAGCGCTGGGCGGACTACTTCTGCCTCGCGGACGGGACGCGCGACCTGCTGTCGCCCGAGGAGCAGGAGCGGGCCGTCACGGACTTCCTGCGGACGTACTTCCCCGCGCTCTCTCCCTTCGAGCTCCGCGAGACGGCGCCGGAGGCGGCCGGCGAGGCCTCCGACCAGGGCTGACCGCCGGCGGCCCGGCCCGCCTTCCCCCCGCGTGTCGTACGTCTCATCGGGGCGACGATCCCGTTCGTCCGCGTCGCACTGTGATGGGATGACCCTCCACGAGTGACGACCGCTGACCGGGGGGCACGCAGTGAGGACGAAACTGATCGGGCTGGGACCGGACGCGGGCGCGCCGGACCTCATCGGGCTGGGGCTGATCCGCCTCGCCGTGGAGGAACGGTCGGCGCCCGCGGCCGGGTCCGCGCCCTGGCTGGGGCGGCTGCGGGCGGCCTCGTTCGCCGACGCCTGGCTGGCCTTCGCCGACCCGGCGGCGCCCGGCCTGAGGGTGCCGGCCGAGGCCGTCCTGCTGGCCGTGGTGCGGGAGGCGGCGGAGCTGGTGCTGCGGCGCCACCACGGGGACGGCCCGGCCGCCCTGGAGCGGCTGGGCCTGGAGTCGGCCGAGGCCCGCGAGTGGGCGCGGCTCACCGACGCGGCCCACCCCGCCGAGCCCGCCGCGTTCGTCCTGCTCTGGCACGGGGTCCGCGCGGCCACCGCCGGGAGCGGCCCGGCCGCCGAGGCCGAGCGCGCGGCCCACACCGCGTACGTCGCCGAGCGGTGCGCGGCCCACGTCCGGGAGCACTGCCGCCGCCAGGACCTGCTGGCCCTGGTCCTCGCCTGCGCCCGCACCGCCGCCGACGCGCTGGCGGACCTCACCGACGGCGACCCGCTGCGGGCGCTGGCCGTCCTGGACGCCCACGCGGCCCGCCACATGGCGCCCACCGCCCCGGTACCGCTCTGGGTGCCCGGGCGCCCCGGCTGAAGCCCTGCCGCCGACGAGCCCGACGCGACCGCCGAAACCGCCGAGGCCGTTGCCGGAGCTACGCCGCCTCGCCGTCGCCGATCGACAGGACGAGCGCGGTGGTCCGCCCGCCGGGCGCGTCGTACTCGACGGTCTCCCCGGCCCGGCGCCCGAGCAGCACCTTGCCGAGCGGACTGTCGGCGGTGACCAGCTCCGGGTCCAACTCCTCGGCGAGTTCGCCGATCCGCACGGTCATCTCGTCGGCGTCCGCGAAGCGCAGGGTCACGGTGCTGCCGACGCCGACGCTCCCGGTCTTCGGCGCCCCGGCGGCGGCGGCCTCCCGCAGCCGCCCCTCCACCTCGGTGATCCGGTCGTCCAGCCGGTCGAGCCGGTCGGCCCGCTGCAACTCGTCGGCCTGGTCGGCCCGGTCGCCGACCTCCTCGCCGCCGCGCAGGGTGGCGGCGACGGCGTCGCGTTCGGTGCGCAGGTCGCCGAGCTCGCGCTCCAACGCGTTCCGGCCGGCCTCGCTGATGGGTTCTGGTGCACCGGTCATGGCCGTCTCCCTGGTCGGGCCGCCGCGGTGGGCGGCGAAGGCTGAATCCGGCATTTCCGAACATAACGGAGTCCGGCCCCCGAGGCTCGGCGACAGCCGTGACCCCGATCGGTAACGAACCGCCGATCCGTCTTCCCGAGGCGGACGGCGGTCGGTAGAACAGGCGTACCACCATCGCCGAGGCAGGGAAGCCAGCCACCATGAGCACCAACGGTCCCACGGGGCACGGCCAGAACCCGTACGAGGGGTCCGACCCGTACGGTCAGCAGCAGCAGAACCCCTACGGCGGCGCCCAGCAGCCGTACAAGCAGGAGGCCCCGTACGGGCACCCCTACGGAGAGCAGCAGCCGTTCGGGCAGCCCGGCTACGGCACTCCCCCGCAGCAGCCCTACGGCTCGCCGGAGGGCTCCTGGCCGCACGGGCACCCGCAGCCCGGCGCCTTCGGCGGCAGCCCCGTGCCCGGCGGCCGGCCGCTCGCCCCGATCGGCGAGCGCCTGGTGGCCCGGCTGATCGACACCGGCGTGCTGCTCGTGCCCACCGTGCTGCTCTACGCCGTGGTCGGCGCCTCGATCCTGTACTACGTGCTCGCGGCCATGCTCTCGTTCGCCTACGAGGCCGTGCTGCTGGTGACCCAGGGCGGCCAGACGGTCGGCAAGAAGGTCATGAAGCTGCGGGTCGTCGACCTCGGGACCGGCGGCAAGCCCGCCGAGGGCTCGCTGGTGGGCCGCGCGGCGCTCTACACGCTGCCCAACGCCGTCTACTGCATCGGCTCGCTGTTCGCGCTGCTGAACGTGCTGTGGCCGCTGTGGGACAAGCCGTACCAGCAGGCGCTGCACGACAAGCCCGCCAAGACGGTGGTGGTCAAGGAGTCCTGACCCCGCCCGCACCCGACCCCCGCCGACCGGACACCGGGCCGCCGCCACGCGGCCGGGCGTCCGGTCGGTCGCGTTCCCGGTGGGGCACCGGGGGCGGAGGAGACCGGGCGCGGACACAACTCGGGGCTGCAGGTCAACATTTACTTTCCCCGCGCGACCTCGCATAGTGGCAGGCCGTAACCGAGAGGGGAGCGCTTCCTGTGCCTCAGGCCGAGGAGAACGTGGTACGCCAGGTCGAACTGGAGCGGGCGGAGGTGGCCGCCGTCGTCGCCCTGTTCGACGACCGGCTCGCCGACACCAGGGCGCAGCTCGCCGTGACGCTCGCGACCCGGGCGGACGGCGCCCGTGAGGCGTACGAGCGGCAGTCGGCGGCCGAACGGCTCGCCCGGGAGGTGCGGCGGCTCGAAGGCGCCGAGGGCGGCCTGGTGTTCGGGCGGATCGACCTGGCGGACGGTACGGCGCTGCGGATCGGCCGGCTGGGCCTGCAACGCGACGAGGAGGAGCTGCCGGCCCTGGTCGACTGGCGGGCGGACGCGGCGCGCGCGTTCTACGAGGCGACGCCGGTGCACCCGATGGGCCTGCGGCGGCGCCGGCACCTGCGCGTGGCCGAGCGCGCCGTCGTCGGGGTCAGCGACGAGCTGCTCGACGGCTCGGAGCCCACCGCCGAGGACGTGGTCGGCGACGGCCCGCTCGCCGCCGCGCTCCAGGAGCGGCGCACCGGGCGGATGGGCACCGCGGTGGCGACCCTGCAGACGGAGCAGGACGCGATCGTCCGCTCCTCGCACCGGGGGGTCACCGTGGTCCAGGGCGGCCCCGGGACCGGCAAGACGGTGGTCGCGCTGCACCGCGCCGCCTATGTGCTCTACGCCTTCCCGAAGGCCGCCGAGCAGGGCGTCCTGGTGCTGGGGCCGAACGCCCGGTTCCTGGAATACATCTCGCAGGTGCTGCCCTCGCTCGGCGAGAACGACGTCGTGCTCGCGACCTGCGCGGAACTGGCCGGCGACGGCGCGGCGGTTGCGGCCGGCGGTGCGGTCGGTGCGGGCGGTGCCGAACGGCCGGGAGTGGCCCGGCTCAAGGGCGACGCCGCGCTCGCCGTGGCGCTCGCCGACGTGGTGCGCGCACGGCAGGCGCCGGACGGCGGCCTGGAGGTGCGCGTCGGGAAGGAGGACGTCCGGCTGGACGCGGCGGAGGTCGCCCGGGTCCGGAACGCCGCCCGGGCCGGCGGGCTGCCCCACCACCGGGCCCGGCTCCTGTTCAAGGAGCTGCTGGTGGACTCGGTGACCGCCGCGCTGGCCCGGGGCGCCGCCGAGACCCTGGCGCGGATCGACGCCGAGGTCGCCGAGCTGACCGGCATCGACCTCGACCGGGTCGCGGCGGCGGACCTGCGCCATCTGGGCCTGGAGGCCGGTCCGGCCGACGAGGGCCCCGGGTTCGACGTCGACGCGATGCGCGCCGAACTGCTCGACGACGCCCATGTCGAGCGCGCCGTCGAGGAGCTGTGGCCGCATCTGACGCCCGTCGCCGTGGTGGAGGCCCTGCTGGGCGACCCCGGGGCGCTGGCCGCGCACCTGCCGGGGTTCACCCCCGAGGAGCGCGCGCTGCTGCTGCGCGCCCCGGACGCGCCGTGGACCGACGCCGACCTGCCGCTGCTCGACGAGGCGGCGGGCCTGCTGGACGGTCCGCCGGAGCGTGCGTTCGGGCACGTGGTGGTGGACGAGGCGCAGGAGTTCACCGCGTTGCAGTGGCGGATGGTCCTGCGGCGCTGCCCCGGCCGGTCGATGACGCTGGTCGGCGACTTCGCCCAGGCCGGTCCGGCGACCACCGCGCGCGGCTGGCACGAGGCGCTGGCCCCGCACCTCGGCGGCCGCTTCGATCTGCGCACCCTGACCGTCAGCTACCGCACCACCGAGGAGATCCTGGCCACCACCCGCGAACTGCTGGCCAGGATCGCCCCGGACCAGCCGCCGGTCGGCTCGGTCCGGCACGGCGAGCGGCCGCGCACCCTGGAGGCCTCGCCCGGCGCACTGGTCGACGTCCTGCGCGCGGAGCTTCGCGAGCAGGCGGCCGCGCACCCCGGCGAGCTGATCGGCGTGGTCTGCCCGGACGCGTCGGTCGGCGCGCTGACGGCGGCCGGGGTGGCGGAGCTGTCCAGACTGGTACCGGCCTCGGAGGCCCGGGGCCTGGAGTTCGACACGGCCGTGGTCGTCGATCCCGACGGCATCACCGCCGCCCGCCCCGGCGGTGAGCGCGACCTCTATGTCGCGCTCACCCGGGCGACCAAGCGGCTGTGCACGGTCGTCGTGCGGGAGGGCTGAAGCGCCGGGCGGCCCCGGGCGGCGGGCCGTTCCAGCCCGCCGCCCGGGGCCGGGCCGGGTTCAGGCCCGGTAGGCGACCAGGCCCATCATCCCGGCCTCGCCGTGGTAGGCGTTGTGGCAGTGTGTCATCCACTGCCCGGGGTTGTCGGCGTCGAAGTCGCAGGCCACCGTCCGCCCGGGCAGCACGATCACGGTGTCCTTGCGCGGCCCCTGCTCACCGACCTGGAAGGTGTGGCCGTGCAGGTGCATGGGATGCCACATCTCCGTCCGGTTGACGAACTCCAGCCGGACCCGTTCCCCGCCGCCGACCAGGAACGGGTGGTCGGTCGGCCTCGCCATGTCGAAGGGGCGCCCGTTGAGCGCCCAGTCGTACCGGGCCATGCCGCCGGTCAGCTCGATCCGGTGGGTGCGCTCGGGCGTGCGCGCCGGCAGCCGGACCTCGTCCGCCGCCCGCAGTTCGGAGGAGGCGAGGATCCGCCCGTTCAGCTCGGCGGGGCGGACGGTTTCCGCCGGCGCCTCGCCCGTGCCGGTGCGGACCAGCGCCCGGCCGGCGGCGTCCTTGCCCTCGGCGAGCGCGGTCAGCGGGAAGACGCCGTCCTGGAGGGTGACCAGGGCGTCGTAGCGCTCGCCCATGCCGATCAGCAGGGCGTCCACCTCCTCGTGCACCACCGGGTAGCCGTCGGTGTGGGTGACGGTCAGCTTGTGGCCGCCCAGGGCGAGGCGGTAGGCGGTGTCGCCGCCCGCGTTGACGATCCGCAGCCGCACCCGGCGGCCGGGCCTGGAGCGGTACACCTCGGGGTCGGCGGCGATCCGGCCGTTCACCAGGTGGTGCGGGTAGCGGACGTCGCCCGCGTCGCCGCCGAGCAGGTCGCTGGTGGCGCCCATGAGCATGAACGACGACGGCCGGCCGGCGGGCGCTCCCGCGTCCGCGTCCGTGCCGGGCATCGCGTGGCCGCCCATGTCGTGGCCGGACATCCCGCTCATGTCGTGGCCGCCGCTGCCGCCGCCCATGCCCTTGCGGAGTTCCGTGAACGCCTGGTCCGGGGTGCCGGTGAGGCCGTCCAGCCAGTCGTCCAGGACGACCACCCACTCCTCGTCGTACCCCAGCGGCTCCCGCGGGTCCTCGACGATCAGCGGTGCGTACAGGCCCCGGTCGAGCTGGACGCCGACGTGCGGGTGGAACCAGTAGGTGCCCGGCCGGTCGGTGACGAAGCGGTAGGTGTGGCTGTCACCGGCCGCGACCGGCCGCATGGTCACCGGCGGTACGCCGTCCATGTCGTTGCGCAGCGCCAGGCCGTGCCAGTGCAGCGAGGTCGCCACGGGCAGCCGGTTGTCCAGGGTGGCGACCAGGGTGTCCCCGGCCGTGGTACGGATCGCGGGGCCGGGCAGGGCGCCGAAGGTCCAGGTCGCAGCGGTGGTGCCGCCGCCCAGGTCGACGGCCTGGGCCGTCGCGGTGACGGTCACCGGGCGCTCCTTGCCGGTGCCGCCCCGCTTGGCCTCCGCATCGGCGACGGGGCCTCCGGACGGGTCGACGAGCGGCGGCGTGGCGGCCGCGTCGGAGCAGGCGGCGAGCAAGCCGGCGCCGACGGCGCCCAGGCCCGCGCGCAGCAGGGAACGGCGGTTGACGGTGAATTCGGGCATCGGGGTCTCTCGGGTGAGTGCGCGTCGGCACCGGCCTCGACGGCCGTGCCGGTGGACAGGTCCGACCGGCGGCGGGAGGCTGTTCGCTCCTCCACCACCGTCGGGGCGCCTATCTGCGCGAGACCGAGAGGACGTCGAGGTCGGGCGGTGGTGCGCCCGGCCAGGGGGTGCCGGGCGCGGTCGCCCGGCGGTGCGGTGCCGGGTCGGCGCCGGTGCCGGGGACGGCGAGGCCGGTCTGCGGCGGGCCGTCGAGCAGGACGCCGCGTGCGGGCACCGTCGAGGAGCAGACCCGGTGTTCGGCGCAGGCCCGGACGGGGTGCTCGGCGACGGCCGGCGCCCGGTGGCCGACGGTGGCGGGGTGCTGGTGGGTGGCCGCCGGCCGGTGGGCCGCCGCCGTCATCGCCGTGGCGGTGTGCGGGGCCGCGGTGACGCCGGCCGGCAGGGTGTGATGGCCGATCAGCCCGAGGGCGGTCAGCAGGAGGAGGACGAGCGCCGCGCCTGCCCCGGCCCGCGCCCGCGCTCCTGCCCCCGCTTCACGGCGACGCGGGTCGCGGGAGGGAGGGGCGGCGTCCTGGCGCATGGCGGCCACTATACCCAGGCCCGGTATGTGGGAACGGTAAGCGCGGGCCGCTCAGCCCCCGGCCACTCCTTCGGCCGTCCACACCACCCACGGGGGCCGGACGGCCGCGCAGAGCGGCTGCCCCTTGGCGTCGGTCAGACCGAGGCGGGCGGTCAGCCGCCCGGCCGCCGCCGCGTCGGCGGCCACCCGCGCGTCGACGGCGTCGAGCATGAGCTTGGCCCGGCGGAACATGGTGAAGGCGCCACCGTCGTCGACCGCGCCCCAGACCAGGTAGACGAAGCGCTGCCCGGGGCGGCCCTGGACGTACGGGCCCTTGACGTCGATGCCGCCGGGGGCGGGGCTCGCCGTGCACTCCAGCGTCCAGGCCGCGGAGGGCGCGTCGCCGGGCTGGAGGTCGAGGAGTTCACCGGGGCACTCGCGCCGCTGGACGGCCACGTGGATGTTCCGGTAGCCGGGAAAGCCCGGCGCGGCCGGGCAGGAGCGGCCCGGGAGGTCGACGGCTTCGATGCGCAACTGCACCCGGACAGCCTGCCCCAGGTCGTGACCTGGGCGCCACCAGGACCGTCAGAGGTCCAGGACCCCCTTGCCGAGGGTGGTCAACCCGCCGGCCAGCGCCAGGCCGAGCACCACCGCCCGGGCGCGGCGCTCGGGCACCCGGTCCGCCAGCACCCTGCCGACGCCGGCGCCGAGCGCGATCCCGGCCGCCGCCGTCGACCACGCGGGCGCCGCCAGGTGCGGCGCACCCTTGGCGGCGAGCGAGAGGAGGTTGACGGCCACCCCGTAGAACTGCGCGTTGGGCAGGAACTCGCGGGCGCTCCAGCCCGTGTTGACCGCGTAGAGGGAGACGGCCGGACCGCCGACCCCGGCGGCGGAGTTCATGAACCCGCTGGCCGCGCCCGCCGCCAGCGCGCCCCGGACGCCGCGCAGTCCGGCGGCCCGCACCCCCCGGATCACCAGCAGCGCCGCGCCGCTGACCAGCAGTCCGATGCCGATCAGCAGCGCGGGCGCGGGCACCCGGCCGGCGATCCAGGCGCCCAGTGGCACGGTGCACGCGGCCGCCCCGGTCAGCGGCAGCATCCGGGCGAGCCGCACCTGCCGCCAGGTACCGGCCAGCCCGACGGCGCTGATGGCGCCGGCCGCGCAGTTGGACAGCGTCACCCCGTCGCCCGGCCCCAGCAGCAGGACCAGCGCCGGTCCCGCGACCAGCGCGAACCCGACCCCCGCCAGCCGCTGCACGGACGCGCCCACCAGCACCCCCAGGCCCAGCGGCAACGCGGCACCCCACCCGGCATCCACGGCACTCCCCCCGCCTCCGGACTCCGACGTGGCACCCGACCGTACGCGCCCGGCCCCCGTTCGCTCGACCGGATTTCACTCATCGGACCCCCACGAACTACTACACGTCTGTAGAGTCGACTCCACGGCCCGCGCAGAAGGGGAAGACATGGCAGACGACCCGCACCCGCCCACCACGGCGTCCCGCCCGGCCGCACCCGGCTGGCAGCCGCCCGAGCACGAGGTCGAGCCCGCCTACCACCCGGTCCAGGTCAACCGTCCGGACGGCAGCTGGTCCGTGGGCCGGATCAACGCCTGGTGGCGCCCGGCCGGCGCCCAGGCCTGGTGCCGGGTCCGGACGCTGGGCCGCGGCGGGTCCGCGGCCTGGATGCCTTTCGACCCCGACCGCCTGCTGCTGCTCCCGGCCTCGGGGATCTGACCCTCAGCGGCGCACCGGCTGCTGACGCAGCAGGACGGCCACCTCGCGGTCGGTGACGTCGCGGAAGTCGTCGTACCAGGGGCCCACCGCGTGCAGATAGGTGGCCTCGCGCAGGCAGAGCAGCGCGTCGACGACCCGGCGCAGCGCCGCCGCCTCCCGCGCGTCGCACACCGGCGCGGCCAGCACCAGCCGGTCCGGCCCGCGTCCGCGCAGGGCCTGGACGGCGGCCGGGATGACCGGCCCGTACACCACGCCGTCGGTGACCAGGACGACGGTCCGGCCGTCCACCGGCAGCGGCGGCCTGCGGTCCCGGTACAGCTTCTCCAGCCGGTGCAGTTCCACCCGCTGGTGGGTCATCTCGCCTTCGAGGTCCGCCTCCCCCAGCCCGAGCCCGCGCATCGCCCGCCGGTTCAGCACCGGCGGCGCCTCGTCGGCCAGCGCCCCGAGCGGCGTCCCGTTGCCGGGCGCGTTGAGCGCCCGCGCGACCACCACGTCCAGCGGCGCCGCCAGTTCGCGCGCAACCTCCGCCGCCACCGCGACCCCGCCCGGTGCCAGCCCCACCACCACGGGCTGCGCCCCGCCTCGCGCCCGCAGGTACTCACCGGTCCGCCGCGCAAGCCTGAGCCCGGCGTCCCTGCGGTTGGTGAACAGCGCGGTCACATCCTCCTCCTCGCCGACACGCCTACCCCGGCCCGCCCTCGGCACACACCGGGTGCGGTCGATTGCCGGTGATCACGACGGGCTGTGGGAGTGCTGCGCGTCCACTTCACGGCGGAGGACTTCACCCGGGTCCGCTTCCCGCCCGGCCCGGCGCCGCTCCAGGCGTTGCACCCCGCCCCGACGACGGCTGCGGCTCCGTGTGGCCGCCGCTGTTCGACCGGTGGCACGGCCGTGTCCCGTGCGCCTCCGGCCGCCGCCGAACCGCCCGCCGGCCCGGTTCCCCGGCGGTCGCCCGCCGGCCTTCCCCGACGGGCGCGGCGACTCCTCGGCCGACGCGCCGGCCGTCCTGGCACCGGGCGCACGGCGGCACGGCGGCGTGCGGGACTGGTCCGGCGCGGCGCCGGACCGGGATGTCCGCCCCGACGGGCGCGGCCCGGTTCTCCTGCCGGCCTTCCGCCATCCGGCGGACCCGCTGCTCCGGGACGCCCCGGACCGTCCCGCCGGCCTGACCTGGGCGACCCTACGCGGCTGGAGGCCCTGCGCCTGCTCGCCGAGCCGCGGACCACCACCTGACCGGCGCGCGCCCTGCGGGTCGGCAGTGCCACGGCCTCCCCGCGCGCGGCGGCGCTCCGGTCGGCGGGTACGGCGACGACGACCCGCGCCGGCCGCCCGGTCACCCACCGGCGGACGGACGGCCCTCGGCGCGCTGCTCTCGGGTGGCAGACCGCCCTGATCCACCTGCCGGAGGGGGCGGGCGGGCCGCAGTGCGGGATCCGCCCGGGCTCGGCGTTCGACGGGCGCGGCGATACGGGCCCGCGAATCGGGTTGAGTTCGCCCATAGGCGAAGACCTAGCGTCGTCGTCATGACAGAAGACAACGTCAACGGCCGGCTCCGGATCGCCGTGGTGATCGGAAGCGTGCGCAAGCCCCGACTGGCCGATTCCCTCGCCGCGTGGTTGGAGCGGGAGCTCTCCGCGATCGACTGGATCGACCTCGACATGATCGACCTCGCCTCGGTCCCGCTGCCGATGCACGAGATGCAGCCGGGCGGGGCTGCCGCGTCCCCGATCTCCGCGCGGCTCGCGGAAGCCGACGGGTTCGTGTTCCTCACCCCGGAGTACAACCACAGCTTCCCGGCGGCGCTGAAGAACGCGATCGACTGGCACTTCACCGAGTGGGCGTACAAGCCGGTCGCGTTCGTCGGATACGGCGGCTCCGGCGGCATCCGGGCCATCGAGCAGCTGCGGACGGTCCTTCCGGAACTGCGGGCCACCACGATCCGGGAATCGGTTCTGCTGCCGATGGCGTGGGAGCACATCGACGCCGACGGTCACTTCGTCGCTTCGCCGGGCACGACGAAGGCGCTGCACTCGACGCTGGAGGAACTGCGCACGTGGGCGCGGGCGTTGCGGGCCCTCAGGGTCGCGGAGCCGGTCGGGCCGGCATAACCTCGGCGCCTTCGGCGGCGGGGGGCGTGCGGTCGCGCTCCCCCGCCGTGCCGCCGTGATACTGGACCGGCAGGACTCATCCATGAACGCGGGGGACGCATGCCATGACCACCACCGAACACTTCGGCCTCGAAGCGAGCCAGGCCTCGCTGACGGTCGGGCAGCTGGCCAGGGCCGCCGGGGTGACGCCCAACGCGGTCCGCTTCTACGAGCGCTACGGCGTGATCAGCGGCTACCGGAGCAGTGGCAACGCCCGCCGCTTCACCGTCGACGCGATCTGCCGGGTCAGGCTGGCACTCGCCGCGCAGCGCGTGGGGATCACCCTCAAGGAGAGTGCCGACATCCTCGCCGGCATCCCGCCCCTCTCACGCGATCTCGACCGGTGGACCGCCGCCGGGGAGGAACTCGTCCGGATCGGCCGGGACCGCATCAGCCGGCTGCAGGAGACGGTGAACGAACTGGCCACGCTCGAATTCCTGCAGTCGGCCCCCGAGGCGGACCGGCCCCGGCCGACCGTGCCGGGGAAGGCCGGCTGACGGCGCCGTGTCGGTGAAGCCGATGTGAAAGGTGTAGGCGGACCTGGGCATCCGGGCGGCGATCCGGAGCAGGGCCCAGCGGCCCTGGCTGGTCTTCACGCAGATGCTCTGGTCGCGCAGCAGGGTGTCGAAGTCGAGTTTGCCGTCGATGAGTTGGGTCCGCGTCGAGCAGTTCGGGATGTCCGCGTTGTTGATGATGCCCAGGCCCTGGTCGTCGATCTTCTCCCGCGCCCCGTGGAACAGCCGGCCGGAGTCGAGCCGGACGTCCGCGCCCGGCGTTCCGCTCGGCACCACCGCCATGGTGTCGAGGTCCAGGAGGTTGTCGTCGCCCACCGTGATGTCCGCGACGCCGGTGAGGTAGCGGTCGAAGTCGTGGACCGTGGGGTCCAGCGTCGGGGAGGCGGCGGCGCTGCGGCTCGGCGTCGGCGAGGAAGGCGTCGGGGACGGGGAGGACGCGGGGCGGGCCGCGCGTCCGCCGTCGCCGTGCTGGAGCAGGGGGACGCCGACGCCCAGGGCCGCCAGGACGAGCGCGGCCAACGGGAAGACCGCGAACTGGACGACGGGCCGCTGGTACCAACTGGTCGTCGCGGCTGCCGGACGCCCCGGGTCCGGCGGATGGCCCGGGTCCGGGGGGCGACCCGGCTCCGGCGAGTGACCCGGGTCCGGCGGGTGGCCGCCCGCGCCGGACGCTGCTCCGACCTCCGGACCGTCCGACACCGCATCCCTCCCCGCCCCGGCTCGCCCTCCCCTCCAGTGTGGCGGCCACGGCGACGTCAACCACCCTCAATGGCTGACGAGTTGGGAAACTCTACGTGCGCCCCCGAACGGCGGTGGTGAGGCGGGTCCGGCCCAGCGCCTCCACCCCGGCGGCGGCGAGGACGGCCCAGGTGGTCCGGCCGGTCGGGGTGGGGCCGTCCTCCGGGAGGCGCCAGCCCGGGGGCGCCGGCTCACCGGACCGGAGAGCGGTGAGCAGGGGGACGACGTGATCGGCGGCCCGCGTCCAGGGCTCGGCGGCCGGCTCGGCACCCGCCGGTACGCGGCGGGTCAGGGCGACAGCGGCCGACAGGGCGGCCAGGGCGGCGAGCAGCACGGCGAGGGTCCGGTCCGCGCCGAGGACCGCGACGGACAGCCGCGCGGTGGCGGCCGCGACGACGATCGGCAACACACCCACCACCGCGGCCGGCAGCCTCAGGACGCGCCCGCCGGCGGACGGGGTGGACGGGGAGAGGCCGCCGACCAGCAGGCCGCGGCGGCGCAGCCCCGCCTCCAGCTCCCGGGCGGGCGCACTGGGGCCGAACGCGGCACGCGGGGCGCCCAGCCAGCCGGTGCCGGACGGGCCGAGCGCGGCGAGCAGCACGGCCTCCACCTCGTCGCGCGGGCGGGGCCGGACGACCCGGACCATCCCGTGCCGGTCGATCTCCACCCGGGCCGTCAGGAGCATCCGCAGCAGCGCGGTCTCGGCCACCCGCCACGGCCCCCCGGCCAGGTAGGCCAGCTCATGGATCGACAACTCCTCGTCCTGAACGCCCTGTTCGCCGCGCACGACCCACCACTCCCCCGCCCGCCCGCCGCCCGGCCGGTGTGCGCAAGGCTACCGGGGCCGGTGGGTGGACACGGATCGTTCGGGGCCGGAATCCTTCCTATACTCCACCCGGTCCAGCCACCCGGGCCACCCGCCCCGGTCCCACCCGGTCCACCCGACGACGTACGGAGCCCGTGTGCAGGCAACGCCCGCCGATCCGAGCACCCCCGACGCCTTCCTCACCCCCGTCGAGCACCTCTTCGTCCGGAACCACCTCGGACCACCACCCGAACTCGAAGCCTCCTCCTGGACGTTGACCGTCGAAGGCCTGGTGGAGCGGCCGCTCTGGCTGGACCTGGCGGCACTGCGCGGGCTGCCCCGGACCAGCCTGACCGCCTTCCACGAGTGCTTCGGCAGTCCGTCCCGGCCCGACGTCCCGACCCGCGCGATCGCCAACCTGGAGTGGTCCGGAGTCGCGCTCTCCGACGTCCTGGACCTCGCGACCCCGCGCCCGCAGGCCCGGCACATCTGGTTCGAGGGCGCCGACCGCGGCTCGTTCGCGGGCGAGAGCGGGCTGACGTACCTGAAGGACCTCCCGCTGGACCCGGCCCGTGAGGAGGTGCTGCTGGCCGACACCGTCAACGGCGAACCGCTGCCGAGGCGGCACGGCTTCCCGCTGCGGGCGGTGGCGCCCAGGCTGTTCGCCACCAACTCGGTCAAGTGGCTGACCCGCCTGGTGTTGGCCGACCACCGGCCCGAGCACCTCTTCACCACCCGCCTCTACACCCGCGTCCCGCCGGGCGGCGGCGCCCCGCGCCCGGCCCGTGAGGTCGACGTCAACAGCAAACTCCTCGCCCCGCACGACGGTCGGCGGGTGGCCGCCGGGACGTACCGGGTGAGCGGCCGGGCCTGGAGCCACGCGCCGGTCGTCTCGGTGGAGATCGCCGTCGACGACACCGGCTGGCGCCCGGCCGTACTCCACCCGCGCGGCCCCCAGCCCGTCTGGCAGCACTTCACCCTGCCCTGCCGCCTCACCCCGGGCCCCCACCGCATCCGCTGCCGCGCCACCGACGCCCACGGCCGCGTCCAACCCCCCACCGGCGCCCGCAACGCCGTCCACACGGTGGAGGTACTCGCCACCTGACCCAAGTGCCCGTTGTGCTAACGGTGCTGTTCCATGAAGGTGATGTCGAGATCCAGATCGAACCGGGCACCGGACAGGGCCCCGGCGCCGTCGTTCCCGGCCGGGATCAGCTCGCCTCCAGTCGCGCCTTCACGCCGGCAAGGCTTCGGCGGACAGCGATCGTCTCGGGGTGGTCCTCGTCGAACCGTTCGAGCTGGATTTCGAGAACTGCTTCCAGATCCGCGCGGGCCGCATCGAGCTCCCCCAGCTCGCACAGGACCAGAGCGAGGTAGCGGCGCGTCGGAAGGCTGCCGACGTGGAAATCCCCCCACTGCTCACGTTCGATGGCGAGGACCGCCTCGAACTCCTCCCGCGCCGTCTCCAGCTCCCCCAGCTCGAAGAGCGAGAGAGCGAGGTTGTGACGGGCGACGAGAGCGCGGGGATGCGTGTCGCCCATGCGGGACGACGCGGCGGCGAGAACGGCTTCCTGCTCGGACTTGGCCGCCGCCATGTCCCCCATGTCATAGAGGAGTTCGGCGATCCGAGCACGGTCGACCACCGCCCGGGGGTGCGTCTCGTCGAAACGCTCCCGCCAAGCGACGAGGACGGCTTCGAACTCGTCCTGGGCATCCTCCGACTCCCCCAGATCACGCAGGACCATCGCACGGTGATGGCGGGTGGTGAGCGTCTCCGGATGGGTATCGCCGAGTTGTTCGCGCTCGACGGCGAGGACCGCTTCGAACTCCCTCCGGGCCGCCTCCAAATCCGACTGCTGGTAGAGGATTTGCGCAAGGTGGAAGCGGGCCGCAAGAATGCCGGTGCCGTCCACGCATTCCCGCCGGGCGGCGACAATGGCCTCGAACTCAGCCCTGGCTGCGTCCAACTCCCCCAGCTGAAACAGGACCAAGGCGCGCTCGTGCCGGGTCATCAGAGCTTCGGCGTGGGTGTCGCCGTACCGCTCGCACTCAATGGTGTGGACCGCCTCGAACTCGGCACGGGCCGCCTCCAACTCCCCCAGGTCACGCAGGACCATGGCGAGATTGAAGCGAGTGGCGATCCGCTTGGACTCGCCAGGCTGCTCACGCTCGACCTCGACAACCGCCTCGAACTCGGCACGGGCACGGGTGTGCAGGCCTTCGAGTCGAAGATACCGGCCAGCCAGGTTCACGGCTCCGGCGAGAAGTTGGAGGTCCCCGTCAACGAGACCTCCGGTCCGGGACTGGTGAAGGTGGAAGCTGTCCAGAAGGTGCGGCGAGAGGAGCTGCCAGATTCCCCAGAACTCGGCCTCCTCCGGTATCCCGGTCTCATCCGCATCGGCCGCCGCGACCAGGATCCTTGCCGCGGTGACCGCTGCCTCCGGCGTGCGCGAGGCGTCGCGGACCAGCGGGTGCATGCGTAGCACGGGGATGCCGTCAGGGGCGGTGGCGGGAAGGTCGATCAGGCCGAGAGCGGCGAGGGCGGTGAGGTGTTGCCAGAGGGTCGGGCCGTCGAGGGTGGCGAGGGGGCCTGCCTCGGAGAGGCGGTCGGGGGTGAGGAGGAGGGTGTAGGGCAGATCGGCGTCGGCGAAGGAGGCGATCAGCTCCAGGAGCGGCCGGGCGTGGGCGTGGCCGCGCTGTTCGAGCAGGTCGAGGGACATCGCCCAGGTCCGGGGCAGCACGTGCGCGGAGTCCAGGCCCTGCGGGCCGTCCTCCCGGGCGCGCTGGTAGTCGGCGTAGGTGGTCGGGGTGCCGGGGGCGCGGAAGGGCGCGGGGGTCCGGTTGGCCTCGGTGAGGTAGGTGCCGGCCAGCCGCAGGGCGAGCGGGAGGCCACCGAGGCGGGCGGCCAGCGACCGGGCCTCGGCCTCGGTGCCGGCGGTGGCCGGGGCGTGGTCGCGCAGGATGCGGGCGGCGTCGTCGAGTCGGTCGCCGGTCAGGGGCCGCAGGGGGTGCAGCCGGGCAGGCGGGCCCCAGGTGGCGGGGGTGCTCTCGCGGGTGGTGACCAGGATGGTGCCGGCTCCGGTGGCGGGGCGGATCCAGCCGGTGCCGGCGTTCAGCGAACCGGGGCCGTCGAGCAGGGCGGGGTCGTCGGCGTTGTCGACGACCAGCAGCCACGGCGCGTCCAGCCGCGCCAGGCGGGACCACAGGACATCGGCGGTGTCGCCGCGTTCGAGCTCCTCCGGTTCGGCGCCCGCCTGGCGGGCGACGGCGCGCAGCCCGGCCTCCAGGGCGGGGCCGTTGCGGGCCTCGACCCACCAGACCCGGCAGCCGGCCGCGGTGCGGCGGGCGGCGATTTCCAGCGCCAGGGCGGTCTTGCCGCAGCCGCCCATCCCGCACAGCACCAGCAGCCGCTCCCCGGCCGGCGCGGCCTCCAACCGTGCCAGGAGGTCCGCGCGGCCGCGCAGTGGGCGGTCGGCGGCCCGCAGGCCCAACGGCGGCGCCACCGTGACCGGGACGGCCTGCTCGACGGGGTCGGACGCCCGGATGAGAACGTCGGCGCGCCCGGTCTGGACGACGGTGCCGTGCACCGTGCTGCCCGTCAGCCGGTTGTGCGCGTGGGCGCCGGCCTCGCCGTCCGCGCCCCTGGATTCCCCGCTCACCTGCCACCCCCACAGCCCGGTGCATCCGCTGTCCCCCATTCTCGCCCACTGCGGCGCAGAGATGGGCGACGGACGTACGGACGGGGAGCGCCGGGTGAACTGACGTTCCATCACATTCGGACTGGTCGCGGTACTTTCGCGCCAAACACCCGTGCGGCATCCCCGCACCGGTGGCCCGGGTGGGGATAGCCTGGGCCCATGGTTGCAGACCACAGGGAAGACGCGGCCGCGGGCGAGCCGGAGTTCGTCAGCGGACCCGCGCTGATCCTCCGGTCCCTGGCGGCCGACCCCGGCCGGCCGGCCGTCGTCACCGCCGACGGCGTCCGGATCGCATCCGGCGAGTTCGCCGCCGCCACCTACCGCCTCGCGCATGAGCTGATCGCCCGGGGCGCCACCCGCGGTACCACCGTGACCCTGCTGACCGGCAACACCGCGGAGGCGCTCGGGGCACGGTACGCGGCCGGGCTCGCGGGCGCGCGGCTGGTGACCCTGTACGACGGAATGAGCGCGCCGGTCCTGGCGGAGATCACGGCGAGCGTCGACACGGCCGTCCTGCTCGTGGACGCCGAACGGTACGCCTCCGCCGCCGAGTTGCTCCCGCTGGTCGACGTCCCGGCGGTCCTCACGCTCGGCCCCGGGCCGGACTCCGGGGTGGCCATCGGCGAGGACGTCCTCGCGGCCTCCGCCGGCCGCCCGGCCGAGCCGCCGGACGTCCGGATCCGCCCCGAGGACGACCACGGCATCCGCCACACCGGCGGCACCACGGGCATCCCGAAGGGCATCGTCGGCCTGCACGGGCCCTACCGCGGCATCTTCGACGTCCCGCTCGGCAGCGGCGGCGCCGACGGACCGCCCCGCCTGCTCGCCGCGACCTCGCTCGCCCACCTCGCCGGGGTCCTCGCCGACCTGACCCTCCAGCGCGGCGGCACGGTGGTCCTCCAGCGCTCCTTCGACCCGGGCGCGGTCCTCGCGGCCGTCGAGCGCGAACGGATCACCGACCTCTGGGTGCTGCCGCCGCTGCTCCACCAGTTGCTCGACCACCCGGCCATCGGCCGCACCGACCTGTCCTCCCTCCGGCAGATCCTGTACGGCGGCAGCGCCGCCTCGCCGACCCGGACCCGTGAGGCGCTCAAGGTGTTCGGGCCCATCCTGTTCGGCCTCTACGGGATGTCGGAGGCGCAGCTGATCGCCGTGCTGACCCCGCCGGAGCACGCCCGGATCGGCCAGGACGGGCGGGTCCCCGTCGGGCGGCCCGTCCCGGGCGTCGAGGTGGCGATCCGCTCGCTCGACGGCGCCGACCTGCCGACCGGCGACCAGGGCGAGATCCACGTGCGCTCCGAGGTCGTCATGGCCGGGTACTGGAAGCGGCCCGACCTCACCGACGCGGTGCTGCACGACGGGTGGCTGAACACCGGCGACGTCGGCTACTTCGACGAGGACGGCTACCTCTACCTCTCCGACCGGGTCAAGGACCTGATCATCGTGGTCGGCGGGCACGTCCACCCGTCCGAGGTGGAGGACCTCCTGGTCACCCACCCGGCGGTCGCCCGCTGCGCGGTCTTCGGGGTCCGCGACGCACAGGAGGGCGAGCACGTCCACGTCGCCGTCGTCCCCGCCCCGGGGCAGCGGCCGGGGCTGGACGAGCTCCGTGCCTTCGTCACCGCGCGCAAGGGACGGATCTACGCCCCCGAGGTGCTCCACCTGGTCGACGAGATCCCGCTGACGCCCGTCGGCAAACCGGACAAGCGGCGGCTGCGCGAAGCAGCCGCGGGCTGAGGGCACGCCGAGGCCGCGGCCGGCTCACGCCCAGAGCCGCGCGCCGAGCACGGTGCCCTCCGGGGCGCCGGGCAGGACGTAGGCGACGGCGGAGGCGGTGTGCTCGACGAAGGGGTTGAGCGCGTCACGCTCGGCGAGGCGGTTCTGGACGCGGGTGAACTGGCCCGCGTCGCGCATGAAGGCGCAGAACAGCAGGCCGCGGTCGCCGGGGGCGTCGTCGTAGCTGTAGCCGCGGCGCAGCATCCGGGCGCCGCCGTCGAGGCGGGGGCCGGTGAGGCGGACGTGGGAGGTGGCGGGGATGACGTAGGCGCCGTCGGGGTGCTTGGCGTAGAGGTCCGGTTCGTCGCGTTCGGCGGTGCCGGTGAGCGGGGCGCCGTCTGCGGCGCGGCGGCCCATGGCGAGGTTCTGCTGCTCCTCGGGGAGGGCGGCGAAGGCGGCGGTGTCCATCCGGATCCGCCGGTAGACCAGGACGGTGGCGTTCTCGTGCGGCCCGGGCGGGCCCCAGACCCACTGGCGGGCGGCGTCCTCGTCGGGGTTGGCGGTGCCGTCCTTGAAGCCGAAGAGGTTGCGGGGGGTGGCGCCCGGGGCGGTCCCGGGCAGGAAGCCGGATTGTGCCCAGCGGGGGGTGGCACCGGCGCCCTGGGCGGCGGTGGTGGCGAGTTCGGCGACGACGGAGAGCGTCCAGTGGTCGGCGGCGCAGAGCTGGAGCAGCAGGTCGCCGCCGCCGCGGGCCGGGTCGAGGCGGTCGCCGGGGAAGGCCGGCAGGCCGGCGAATCCGGCGGGGACGGCGAGCGAGAGCCGGGCGGCGAGGTCCGGGCCGAGGCCGACCAGCGAGGTGAGCCGGGGCGCGGCGCCGTCGGCGCGCAGGCGCGGGTCGGGTGCCGGTCCGGCGGCCGCGGCCAGGGTGCGGGTCCAGGCGGTGAGCAGGGCGCGCAGGGCCTCGCGGTCGGCGGCGGCGGAGGCCGCCGGGAGGTCGAACGCGAGCAGCCTGGTCGCGGGGAGCTGCGGGGCGGTCAGCGCGGCCTGCCGGGCGCCGTGGAAGGGGATCGGGCCCTCGGGCGGCGGAGCGCCGGTGGGGGTGGTGGCACGGCCCTGCCTCCGGTCGCGGTCCGCCAGGTCGGCGACCGTCGCGCCGACGCCGGCGGCGAGCGCCGCCCCGGCCGCCAGCAGCGCCCTTCGCCTCCCGACACCGGACGCGGCGGGGAGGTTCGGAAGCGACGCGTTTTCCGGTTCGGTGGGCATGCGCCCTATTGGAGACGATAAAACACGTGCCATGCAAATCACGTTTCCTGATCGTCAGTCACCCCGCAGGACCGCTGTGACGGCCGTGGCCGTCGTGGTCGTCCTGGCGGCGGCCGGGTGTTCCTCGTCCGGTCCGGCCGCGGAGGACGCCAAGCACCCGGGCGGGAGCGTGGTGCGCGTCCCCGAGGACTTCCCCACCGTCCAGAAGGCGGTGGACGTCGCGCACGAGGGCGACACGGTGCTGATCGGCCCCGGCACCTACCGCGAGAGCGTGCGCGTCGCGAAGCGGAACATCGTGGTGCGGGGCACGGACCGCTCCGCCGTGGTGCTCGACGGCGGGCTGAAGCTGGCCAACGGCATCACCGCCACCGGCCCCGGCACGGTGGTGGAGAACCTCACCGTGCGCGGCTACCTGGCCAACGGCGTGCTGTTCACCGGCGTGACCGACGAGAAGCTCCAGCAGCGCGGCGCGGGCGGCTCGGCGTACGACCCGCTGGACACGCAGCGGTTCCCGCCCGTGGAGGGCTTCCGGGCGACCCGGGTGACGGCGTACAACAACGGCCTCTACGGCATCTACGCCTTCGACGCGCGCGCCGGGGTGATCGAGGAGTCCTACGCCTCCGGGCACGCCGACTCCGGCATCTACGTCGGCCAGTGCAAGCCCTGCGACACCCTGGTGCGCGGCAACACGGTGGAGCGCAACGCGGTCGGCGTGGAGCTGACCAACGCCTCGGACGGCCTGTCGATCCTGGGCAACCGCGCGGCGGGCAACCGGGTGGGCGTCACGGTGAACTCCAACGACCTGGAGGCGCTGGCCCCGCAGCACGGCGCGGTGATCGCGGGCAACGTGGTGGTCGACAACAACGCCGCCGACTCGCCCCAGCAGGCGGACGGCGGTTTCGGGATCGGCATCGGGATCGGCGGCGGCACGGCGAACCGGGTGGAGCGCAACCTGGTCCGGGGCAACCGGGCGGCGGGGGTGATCGTCACCGATCCGGCGGGCCACCCGGCGAGCGGCAACCGGGTCGAGGGCAACCAGGTGGACGGCAACGGGGCCGATCTGGTGCTCGCCTCGGTCGACCCCGCCAACTGCTTCAGCGGCAACCGGCCCGGCACGCAGAGCCCGGACGGCCTGGAGGCCGCGGCGGCGTGCGGCGGGCCGGGGCGCGGGCCGCTGGCCGCCGGGCGCGCGGCGCCGGTGCAGGCGCCGCCCGGGATGCCGTTCAGCCAGGTGCCGGCGCCGCCCGCGCAGCCGTCGCTGGCCGATCCGGCGGCGCCCGGCCGCCCGGCGGCCGGCCTGCCGGGGCCGGTGGACCCGGCGGCGTACCCGCTGCCGGTGGACCCGGCCGCGGTGCCGCCCAAGCCGGCCGGGTAGCGGCCGGGAGGAAGGCCCGCCGGGAGGAAGGCCCGCCGGGTGACGGTCAGCCGGTGAGCCAGGGGGCCTCGGGAAGCTTCGCGGTGTCGTCGCGCCCGCCGAACTCCACCGTGGACGGGGTGCCCAGGCCCGGCATCCGCATGGTCGCCCGCCGCAGCGTGCCGTCGCCGTCGACCCAGTAGGTCAGCGGCGACCGCTCGCCGTCGGGGGCGGCGCCCTGGGCGCGCGGGCCGGCGAACCGGTCGTGGTCGCGGCCGTCGAGGCGTTCGCGGCCCAGCCAGCGGGCGCCGGACTGGGCGAGCAGCAGCGGGTTGTCGGGCCGGTCGGCGCCGAGTTCGACGATCAGTTGGAGCCCGGCGTCCAGCGGGTCCGCGGTGTAGGTGCGCGAGGACCAGCCCTGCCGGGGGACGCGCTCGGCCTGCTGCCAGGCCGGGCCGTCGACGCCGGCCGGTTCGGGGGCGAGCCCGAGGCCGCCGGCGTCCCAGACGACCAGGCCGTGGTCGAGCGCGCCGTTCGCCCCGGTGACCTGGTAGCGGCCGGCGCCCCGGCGGGTGCGGTAGTCGACGACGCCCTCGACCCGGACGCCGACGCCCCCGCCCTCGGCGGCGGTGAGGGCCACCGCGACCGGGCTGGCCTGGAACAGGTTCAGCCGTGACAGGGCCAGCCGGGAGGCCTCGTCGACGGTCACCGGCCGCTCCTGCGGCTCCTCGGAGGCGCCGCGGTAGGCGACCAGGCCGCCCACCACGGCGGCGCACACCGCGAGGGCGGTCAGGCTCCTCGGCCAGAAGGTCCGGCGACCCGGCCCGGGGGGCGCCTTGGGGGGTTCGGCCTTGGTCTTCCGGGCCATGCGCTTGCCTTCTCTCATCGGTCGGTCACAACACACGGGCGGGCCCGGGGACCTGAGGTCTCCGGACCCGCCCTGCCAACGGCGCCCGGGTGGGCTACCGGGGTCGGACTACTGCCGCTGGGCCCGGCGCCGGCGCGCCAGCAGCACGAGCACCGCTCCGAGCACGGTCAGCGTGCCCGCACCGGCCGCCAGCACCGGGATGCCCTCGTTGGCACCGGTGTTGGCCAGGTGTCCCGGAGCCGGAGCCGGAGCCGGCGCGGCCGGGGACGGCTGCACCGGCGGCCGGGTCTGCGCCGGCGTCGCGGTCGGCGTCGGGGTGGGCGTCGGCGTGGGGCTCGGCGTCGGCGTCTCGGAAGGCGTCGGCGTCGGCGTCGCCGTGGGCGTGGGCGTGGGCGTCGGGGTCGGCGTCGGGATCAGCCGGTTGACGGCCGTCACCTCGACTCCGGCCGCCAGGTTGTCGGCGTTGAGCACCAACGGCCCGAACACCGTCTTCTCCGGCGCGGAGTAGCCCTCCGGCGGGCTCACCTCCTGCCAGTAGTACGACCCGGCCACACCGCTGCCCTTGCAGAGGCCGTCGGCCCCGGTGGTGCAGGGCTCGCCGACCGCCGTGTCGGACTTGTCACCGGTGCTCTGCAGCCCGTCGGTTCCGTTGGTCTCCTTCCAGAGCCGGAACTTCGCGCCCGCCAGCGGCTTGCCGTCCTGGTCGTGCTTGACCAGGCGCAGCTCGCCCTCCTGCTGCCGGAACCCGAAGTCGTAGGTGTGGTCGTTCTCGCCCGGCCCGCCGGTGGTCAGCGCGCGCTCGGCGTACTGCCCGCCCGCCGGGACGACGCCCTTCGAGTTGACGAAGGCGTTGTCACCGACGTCCGCGGTGGTCGGCACCCACTGGTACAGCGGGCCGCCCTTGGCGTAGTCGGCGGGGTTGTCCAGCCGGACGGTGTACTTCGTGCGCGGCTTGAGGCCGCCGGTGACGTTGGTGTCGTCGAAGTAGTACTCACCGCGGTCGGTGGTCTTGCTGGTGCCGACGAGCTTCCCCGCCTCGTCGTAGAGGTTCACGGTCGCCCCGGGCACCGGCTTCTGGCCCGGGAGCTGGAGGCCGCTGCGCTCGGGGTCGTACCAGACCCGGTTGCCGATCTGGAGCGGCGCCTGGTCGCAGAGCACCTCCAGGTCGCCCATCGAGGCGCCCTTGCCGAACGGGGCGACCTCGTCCTTCGGGGTCAGCCGGAAGCCGAACTTCGGGTCCTGCGCGCCGTTCCGCTGGAGGAACGACGTGCCGTAGCCGAGGGCGGTGTGGTTGGGGTCGAAGGCGGAGGTCGCGATGGTGCTCTCGACCTTGGAGTTCGCCATGCCCGCGAAGGCCGTGTTGCGGTGGCCTCCCCAGCTGGTGTCGAAGAAGCGGGTGCCCCGGGGGGACAGTCCGCAGCCGTTGTTGGTGTCCATCACGTAGCCGCCGTTCGCCGGGCAGGCCTTGTTCAGGTCACCGCCCGACATCACGGTGGCGTACGGGACACCGGACGGCGCGCGGTCGGCGAAGCGGTCGCGGAAGGCCAGCAGCATCGAGCCGTCGGTCTCGAACGCGATCTCGCCCAGCTCGGGTTCGGGCTGGGCCATGGTGGCGGTGCCGCACGCGTTGCCGTTCTGCGAGGTCGGCCAGGTGTCGGTCCACGCGAACCAGGCCGCCCCGTCGCAGGGGCCGCCGCCGACCGTCGTCTGGCGCGGGTAGTCCAGCGGCTGGTTCAGGATCGGCGCCGAGAACGTGCCGGTGGCCAGGTCGAACGGCAGCACCACCGCCCGCAGGTCGGCCGCCTTGCCGGTCGACTCGCCCGAGCAGACGCCGCCGAGGAAGCCGCCGCCGTCCTGGAGGCCGAGGCCGAAGGGACGCCAGTCGCCGGCCGCGGGGCAGCCCGGGTCCGGGATCGGGTGGACGGCCTTGGGCGCGGCGGCCGTGGCCGCGGTGGCGTCGTAGCGGTAGAGCTTGCGGTCGTTGAGGTTGACGACGAAGAGGTCCTTGCCGTCGTCGGTGACCTTGATGCCGCCGAGGCTCTCCTTGCCCGGCGTGGCGATGAACCCGTCGTCGGTGCCGCTGCCGTGGGCGGTGGAACCGGCGTTCGGGACGGTGGTGAACAGCGTGGTCGCCTTGGTCTCCACGTCGGTCACGTAGATCCCGCCCGCGCCGCCGGGGCCGTAGTCCGTGGCGCGCTTGGCGACCGCCGAGGAGAACACCCGCCGGTCGGCCTTGTTCCACGCGATGCCGTACAGCGTGCCGGTCTGGGCGTTGGTGGCGATGTTCGTGGCCTTGACGTCCACGCCCTCCTGGCCGCGCGCGCTGTACGGGAAGGACACCAGCGTGCGCTGCGTCCCGCCCTCGCGGGTGGCCGGCTGGCAGGTCGTCATCAACGGGGCGTTCTGCTGGCAGTAGTCACCAGGGCTCCACAGCCCGGTGGTGAACTCCACGTTCTTGCCGCCGGTGAGGTCGACGAACTCCTCGTTGCTGCTGAGCTGATTGGGCGCGCCCTCCAGCCCCTTCCGGGAGGCGAACGCCGGGTAGAGCCTGCCCGGCTTCGGATTCACCACCTGGACGCGGTACTTGCCGCCGGTCAGCTTGGTGCCCGGCGTCAGCGTCACCGTGCCGTTGGCCGCCGTGGTGCCGTCGACGACCGCCCCCGCGTCGTCGGTGAGGGTCACCTTGACGCCGGCCATGCCGGGCTCCAGGGCGGTCTGCCAGACACCGTCGGTGTCCACGGCCCGCACCACGCGGACCGTCACCGTCCCGTCGGCCGCCTGCGGGAACGCGGCCGGGGCGGCCAGCAGCGAGCACGCCCCGATTCCGAGGAGCAGCGCCGCGGCGCCCCCCACGGTGCGGCGGCCGGGCGCACCCGGCCGCCGCCGCTCCGGGCCGCGCGCGGCGGCGCCGGGTTCCTGATCACGTGTCGTTGTCATCCCTGCTCTCATGATGCGGTTGGGCCCCGCCGGCCCGACTCCGCTGCGGAGTCCGGGTGTGACGGAGAGCCGCCATTGTTAACGGGAGCTTAAAGGGACTTCACACAAGTTCGCAGGAAAACCAGGAACTTTGACGGCAGATCAGACGTTCCGACTGTCTGTGTGCCGATGTCTTCGCCCGCCGTTCCGTCAGCGCGGCGAGAGCAGCGCGAGATCCTCGCCGAACCCGGCCAGCACCCGGCCGTCCGGGGTGACGGCCAGGGCGGCGACGGGCTGGGGGAAGGCGAGTTCGCCGGTCACCGACGGTTCGCCGGACAGGTCCCAGACCTGGACGCGGTGCCGGACGGCGAACAGTGCGACGGGTCGGCCGCCGACCGTGCCGGTGGCGGCCGCCGTCAGCCCGTCGGGCGCGAGCGCCGCCGCGGCGGCGGGCAGGTCGTCCGCGGCGTCCCGGGCGAGCGCCTCGGCGAGCGGCGGCGCGGCCTCCGTTCCGGCGGCGAGGTCCCAGACCCGGCGCGCCACGTTCTCGTAGGCGTCCACATGGCTCGCGACGGCGTACGCCCGGCCGTCGGCGAGCACGGTCCGCACGCCGGTCACGCCCTCCCACTCGTCCTGGTACGGCGCGGTGGACAGCGGCGGGCCGACGGGCTCGCCGGTGGCGAGGTCCCACAGCCGCAGCACCTCGTCGTCGCCACCGCTGACGGCCACCGGCCGGCCGTCGAGCACCGTGCCCGCGAGCGCCCTGACGTGCGCCCGGTGGCCGGGCGTCCGCCGGTCGGCCGGTGCGGCGTCCGACAGCTCCCAGGCCCGGCCGCCCTCGCTGACCACCCAGCAGCGGCCGTGCGCGGCGGCCGTGGTCAGCTCGCCCCAGCCGACGGGCAGGCGGTCCAGCCGGCGCAGCGGGTCGAGGCTCCACAGTTCGGCCTCCTCCAGCGGCTCGCCCACGTAGGGGTTGCTGCCGACGGTGAGCACCCGGGGGCGTCCGCCGACCTCGGCCACCGCCATCCGCCACAGGTCGCGGTCCTCGGCGCGGGCTTCGGCGAGGCGCTCGCCGGAGGTGAGGTCCCAGACGCCGACGGAGCCGCCGTAGCTGCCGGCGACGACCCGGGGGCGCCCGTCGGGCCCGGCCACCGCCCAGGCCTGGAGGTCGTCCTTCTCGAACGGCTCGATCTCGCGGACCGGCCGGCGCGTGGCCAGGTCCCAGAGCGTGAAGCGTTCCTCGTCGCAGCCCAGCACGTGCGGCCGGCCGTCGATCACGACCGTCACGACCGCGGACGGCGTGGGGTCGGGTTCGGCGCCGGGGGCGGCGGCCAGGGTGCCCAGCGCCTCGCCCGTGCGGGGGTCGAGGAGGCGGGGCGCGGTGTAGCCGTCGCAGCGGACCGTGACCGGGCGGCCGTCGAGGAGCGCGGCGCACTCCTCCCCCGGCGCGCGGCCGGCGGGCGCCGGGCGGAGCAGCGGGTCGCCGGTGGCCGGGTCGCGGAGCAGCAGCGCGCCGTCGGCGTCGCGGGTGAGCGCGGCCGGCCTGCCGTCGACGCCGACCAGCGGCGGCGGCCAGGCGCCGTCGGCGGCGCCGAGCGGGCCGAGGAAGGCGGGGTGGACGCCCGAGCCGGTGGCCCAGTCCACCCGCCACCGGGCGTCCGGGACCTGCTCGACGACCGCCTCGGCCAGCCGCGCGGCGAGCGCCCGGTCGCCGAAGCGGGCCGCGTCCAGCGCCAGGATCTGCCGGCGGGTGGCGGCGTCGGCCGCGCCGTGCACCTCCACCGACGCCCGGTACACGGCCGCCGCCAGCCGGGCGGCGGGCCCGGCCGCCGTGGCGAGCCGCGCCGCCACCTCGTGCGGATCCCCGGTCACCAGGAACCCCGGGTCCGTCACCTGCGCTTCCTCCGGCGCCCGTTCGGCGCCCCCGAGATCCTCAACCATGGCCGGGACTGTAGCGGTACGGACCGACAACGGGTAGCGGTGTCCGGCCGCCCGCCGAGAGACCAGGGCCCGTCTTCGAACCCCCGTCGTCCGCCCGCAGGGCGGCCCGGGCGGCGTCCGGGTGCGTGCATCGCACGGCGGAGGTGGGGGCACCTCCGGCCGAAGGCCGGGGGCGCACCGCCCGGCAGGCGGGGGCTTGAAGAGGGGCCCTAGGTGAGGGCGGCCACCAGGCTCGCCACCGTGACCGTGTTGAAGACGAACGCGATGACGGCGTTGGCCGCCACCGTCCGGCGCATCTCCCGGGAGAGGACCGTGACGTCGGTGGTGCCGAAGGTCGTCATGACCGACACGGCGAAGTACAGGTAGTCGGACCACTCGGCGCAGTCCGGGCCGGGGAAGTCCAGCGCCCGCTCCTCCTCGACGAGGTCGTCGGCGTGGAAGGCGACCGCGAAGGAGACCAGGGCGCAGACCCAGGCGTCGGCGACCAGGGCGAGCGCGATCACGACCCGCGCCGGCTCGGGGAGGGCCGAGCCCAGGTGGCCTGGGCGCCAGAGCAGGGACACCGGCATGGCGGCGGCCGCGACGAACAGCGACACGCCCGGGCCCGGGGCGGAGCCGAGGAGGTAGCGCTGGAGCACCGTGCCGCGCTCCGTGCGGGCCCAGTCGCGGATCCGGGCCGGAGTGGCGGTCGAGAAGGCCGCCGGCGTGACGGCGAGGTAGCCGGCCAGGTAGACGAACAGGACGAGGACGACCGCGTCGGCGGCGGGCCGGGCGACGGGCCGGCGGCGGACCTGCGCCGGTCGTCCCGGGCGGTGCGTCCGCCCGCTCCGGCGGGGCGCCAGTGTAAGGCTCAGGGCCGTTCGGATTGACGATATGTCACCCCTTGGGGGTATGCCCGGAGTTCAGGCCCGGCACCCTTGACCGGTCGATTCCTTGCAGTAGTGTCGCCACCCGAACACACCGGGGAATCGGTTTCCCCACTGTTCAACCACGCGTTCCCGCTCACGATCCGGATCTATGGCTGGAGTTCAAGGCGATGACGGCGGCAACCGGAACCGGGATCGACCCCCGCTTTGCGTACCGTGTCCACCACGCGCTGCTCCGCACCGAGGACGGCCGCACGGATCCGGCGGAGGTCGCCCGTCGGCTCGGCGCCTGTCCGGACGACGTCCGGGAGGCCGTGGACTGGCTGGCCGGGCAGGGACTCCTCGACCGGGACCCGGACACGCCCCTCGACCCGCGCGCGCAGGACCTCATCTCCGACCTGACCGACGGCCTGCTCTCCCCGCCGTCCGCCGCCGGGAGCAGCCCGGCCGTCGAGGTGGTCGAGTCGCGCGAGCAGCTGTGCCACCGGCTCGGGGAGCTGCACGCCGCCAGCCGCTCGGAGGTGGCGGTGATGCTGCCGAGCGAGGCCGAGCGCGAGCCGTTCCAGACCGGTATCCGCGAGGACGTGGAACTGCTGCGCCGGGGCGTGCACTACCGGCTGGTGGCGCCGGCCTCGGCGCTGGGCAGGCCGGCCGTCGTCGAGTACGTCGACGCGCTCCAGGAGGCGGGCGCCGAGGTGCGCACCGCCGAGTCGCTGCCGCTGCGGCTGGTCATCGTCGACCGGCAGAAGGTGGTCACCCGCTCGCAGGTGGAGGGGCCGCGCCGCACGGTGGTGATCGACGGCGGGCTGCTGGCGCAGTTGTTCACCCTGGTCTTCGAGCACAGCTGGTCGACGGCCGCGCCGTACACCCGGCGGCGCCGGGGCGGCGGTTCGGCGCCGGCGCTCTCCGCCACCCACCGGCTGGTGCTGCGGATGATGGCGGTGGGGGCGACCGACAAGGCGATCGCCCGTCACCTCGGCTACTCGGACCGGACGGTGCGGCGGTTCGTCGCGGAGATCCTGCGGGTGCTGGAGACCGACAACCGGCTGACCGCGATGGTGCGGGCGACCCGGCTCGGGCTGCTGGAGCACGAGCCGCAGCGGGCGCCGGAGGTGGCGGCGCCCTGAGCCCGGCGGCCGCGGCTCACAGCAGGCCGCGTTCGGAGGCGATCCGGGCGGCGTCGAAGCGGTTGCGCCCGTCGAGCTTGCGCATGGCGCCCGAGGTGACGTTGCGGACGGTGCCCGCGGCGAGGTAGAGCTCGCGGGCCACCTCCTTCACCGAGGCGCCGGTGGCGGTGAGCCGCAGGATCTCCCGTTCGCGCTCGCTCAGGACCTGCTCGGCGACGGCCGCCGGGGCGGCCGGGCCGAACGGCGGCCCGGTCTCCCCGGCCGCCGCCGCTCTGCCTCCCGCCGCTCTGCCACCCACCGCGCTGGCCGGTCTGCCGCCGGCGGCGGCGTCCCGGATGGCGTCGACCAGGCGCGGGATCTTCGTCTGCTTGGGCACGACGCCGAGCACGCCCGCCGACACCGCGCGGTCCACCAGCGTCCGGGTGGGCCGGGCCGTCATGATGACGATCCGGCAGTCGGGCAGCCGCCGGCCCAGCTCCCGCACCAGGCGGAAGCCGCCCTGCGCGGTGCCCATCCCCAGGACCGCCACGTCCGGACGCCGGCGCACCGCGACCGGGACGATCATCGAACTGCGGTTCACCGCGCCGACGACCTCGAAGTCCTTCACGGAGGCCAGCACCTCGGCGATCGCGTCCAGGGGCAGGAGTTGCTCATCGGCTACCAACACACGAATGGTCGTCACTAGGTCTCCCCCGAGGGTCCCGTGAAACGGATTTCCTGGTGATCGTGCCGGCCGCAGGCCCAAGTGTGCGGCCCGCCGTCCGGCCCCGTCGACGGCTCCGGGCGTCCGGGTGCGGACATGGCCGCGGCAGGACCGCCAGGACCGGCGGGGCCGGTGGGTCTACGCGTGTCATTCGGTGACCCCTCAACTTATCCCGGCTCCGGGGGCCGACCCGACGCCCTGGGGCAGGGACGTGACAAGTGTCAGTAGAAGCAGGTCAAAGCCTTGTCCCCGGTCACCGGCGGGGACCACGATGCGCACTGGTGATCGACTGCCGCGCGGGGCCCGTCCGCCCCGCCCGGCGCATCCGCACCCGTCTGTCCACACCCGTCCGCCGTCCCGACAGCCGCCTGCTCCGACACCCTCCACCGCCCGCGCGCCGCCCGTAGGACCCGACCCCTGCCCGCGCCGGCCGGTCCCCGTCCGCCCGCGTGCCCCGCGCGCCGCCGGCCGGGCACCGGACCGCGGCCGAAGCCCGCTCACCACGGATGCCAGAGGAAGAGGACATGCACACAGACCCTGTGGTCCAGGACCCGACCCAGGCCCTGGCCGTCGTCGGCATGGCGGGACGCTTCCCCGACGCCCCCGACGTCGAGAGCTTCTGGCGGTTGCTGACGGAGCGGCGCGACGCCGTCCGTCCGGTGCCCGCCGCCCGGTGGGACGCCACCGCCCAGCTCGACCCGCAGCGCGAGATCCAGGCCGTCGGCGGATTCCTCGACGACGTCGACCTGTTCGACGCCACCTTCTTCGGCATCTCCCCGCGCGAGGCCGAGATGCTCGACCCCCAGCAGCGGCTGATGCTGGAGGCCGCCTGGCGGGCCCTGGAGGACGCCGGCACGCCCGCCCGGGCGCTGGCCGGCACCCGGACCGGCGTCTTCGTCGGCGCCGGCTGGCACGACTACGAGCACGTCGGCCGCAAGAGCGGCAGCGGCGTCACCCAGCACACCGCGCCCGGCTACGCGCTCGACATGATCGCCGCCCGGGTCTCCTACTTCCTCGGCCTGACCGGCCCCAGCCTGGTCGTCGAGACCGGCTGCTCCTCCGCGCTGGTCGCGGCGCACCTCGCCGCCCAGGCGCTGCGCGCCGGCGAGGTGGACGCGGCGATCATCGGCGGGGTCGCGCTGATGCTCGACCCGACCGCGTCGATCGGCCTCACCTACTTCGGCGGCCTCTCCCCCGACGGCCGTTGCAAGGCCTTCGGCGCCGGGGCGAACGGCTTCGTGCGCGGCGAGGGGGTCGGCGCGCTGTACGTGAAGACGGTCGCCCGGGCGCTCGCGGACGGCGACCGGATCCACGGCGTCATCGCCGGCACGGCGGTGAACAACGACGGCGGCGGGCAGAGCGTCGTCGCCCCCAGCCCGCTCGGCCAGGAGCGGCTGCTGCGCGACTCCTACCGGAACTGGGGCATCCCCGCCGACCGGGTCGCCTACCTGGAGGCGCACGGCACCGGCACCGCCGTCGGCGACCCGATCGAGGCCGGCGCCGTCGGCCGGGTCCTCGGGCAGGCCCGCAGCGCGGACGCGGGACCGCTGCCGATCGGCTCGGTGAAGACCAACATCGGCCACCTGGAGGCCGCCGCCGGCATCCCCGGGCTGTTCAAGGCGCTGCTGTCGCTGCGGCACGGCCTGGTGCCGCCGAGCCTGCACTCGGCCGAGCTCAACCCGGACATCCCGTTCGACGAGCTGAACCTGACGGTGGTCCGCGAGCCGCTGCCGCTGCCCGCCGACGAGCAGGTCTTCGTCGGGGTGAGCAGCTTCGGCTGGGGCGGCACCAACGCCCATGTGGTGCTGACCGGCGCGCCGCGGACCGCCGCCCCCGCCCCCGCCGCCCGGGAACCCGCCGGCGCGGACCGGGACGCCGCGGTGCTGCTGCCGGTGTCGGCGCACAACGAGCAGGCCTTCGCCGGGCGCGCCGGGGAACTGCGCGAGGTGCTGGCCTCCGGCGCCGCCGCGCTCCCCGCGCTGGCCGGCACGCTCGCCTGGCAGCGCGACCAGTTCCCGGTCCGGGCGGCCGTCACCGCCGCCGGCGCCGCCGAGGCGGCCGGGGCCCTGGAGCGGCTCGCCGCCGGCCAGGCCGCCGACGGCGAGGTAGGCGTGTTCACCGGACGCGCCGCGCCGCGCGGGCGCACCGCCTTCGTCTTCCCCGGCCAGGGCTCCCAGTGGCACGCCATGGGCCGTGAACTGCTGGCCTCGGACCCGGTGTTCGCCGCCGTGATCCACCGCTGCGCGAAGGCCCTGGAGCCATACACCGACTGGGACCTGGTGGAGGTCGTCTCCGGCGCGGCCGGCGAGGAGTGGCTGTCGCGGATCGACATGCTGCAGCCGACCCTGTGGGCGGTCTCGCTGGGCCTGTGCGAGGTGTGGCGGGCGGCCGGCGTGCGGCCGGACGTGGTGGTCGGCCACAGCCAGGGCGAGGTCACCGCGGCCACCGCGGCGGGCATCCTCTCCTACGAGGACGGCGCGATGGTGGTCGCCCGGCGCAGCGCGATCGCCCGGCGTACCTCGGGCCAGGGCCGGATGCTGGCGGTGGACCTCTCGCTGGACGCCGCGAAGGCGGCGCTGTCCGGCTTCGAGGAGGGCGTCTCGCTGGCCGTGAACAACGGGCCGAACAGCTGCGTGCTCTCCGGGGACACCGAACTGGTGCTGGCGCTCAGGGAGTTGCTGGAGGCCGAGGGCACCTTCTGCCGGCTGGTCAACGTCGACTACGCCTCGCACAGCCCGCAGATGGACGAGCTGGAGGAGGACCTGCTGGCGGCGCTGCGCACGGTGCGCCCGGGCCCGGGGGCCGTCGAGCTGATGTCGACGGTGCGGGTGGTCCCGCTGGAGGGACCGGAGCTGGACGCCCGGTACTGGGTGGACAACCTGCGCCGCCCGGTGATGTTCGCCGACGCGATGGAGCGGCTGTTCGACACCGGGGTCACCCATGTGGTGGAGATCAGCCCGCACCCGGTGCTCACCCCGGCGCTGGAGCAGCTGGCCGCGCAGCGGCCGCTCCCGCCGCAGGTGCTGTCGACGCTGCGGCGCGACCAGGGCTCGCCGGCCATGGTGCGCGAGTCGCTGGCCCGGGCGTACGTGAGCGGCCTGGAGCCGTTCGGCGCGCTGCCCCGGAACGCCTGGGCGCCGGTGCCGCCGTACCCGTGGCAGCGCACCGCGCACTGGGTGGAGCCGGCCCGCCGGCGCACCGCGGGCGGCGCCGGGGAGGCGCTGCGGCTGATGCCGTCGGTGACCGAGCAGGGCGCCTGGACGGGCACGCTGGAGCTGGCCCCGGCGGACCTGCCCTGGGTGCGCGACCACCGGGTGTACGACGCGGTGGTGCTGCCCGGCACCGCGATGCTGGAGCTGGCGCTGCGCACGGCGCTGGCCCGCACCGGCGGGGCGCACCGCACGCTCGCCGACGTCGGCCTGCACAGCCATCTCACCCTCACCGAGGAGCCGGTGACGGTGGCGCTGGGCTGGCGGGACGACGTCACCGGCGGCGGCAGCTTCACGCTGTCCTCGCTGGAGCCGGGCGCGCAGGGCTGGGTGCGGCACGCCTCGGCGCGGGTGCTGGCCGAGGACACCGCGTCCGGTCTGCCGTCCTTCCCCGAGCGGCTGCTCGGCCTGGAGGCGGCCCCGGCCGGGGCGTTCTACGCGGACTGCGCGGCGCGCGGGCTGAACTACGGCCCGGCGTTCCAGGGTGTGCTGGGGCTGCGCGGGGAGGCGGCGGAGTGCCTGGCCGAGGTGCGGCTGCCGGACGGGCTGCCGGTCTCCGGCCATCCGCACCGGCTGCACCCGGCGCTGTGGGACGCGGCGCTGCAGGCGTCGATCCCGCTGTTCCCGGGCGAGGAGGCGGCGGTTCCGGTCGGCGTGGACCGGGTCCATCTGCACCAGGACCTGGCGGAGCCGGTCACCGCGCTGTGGTCGCACGCGGTGCGCCGGGCGGGCGGTGAGGAGGTCGACCTGTTCCTGTTCGACGCCGCGCGGCGGCCGGTGCTGAGCCTGCTGGGGCTGCGGATGCGGGCGCTGGCGGCCTCGGCGGACCCGGGCGCGGCGGACGCCGAGCGGATCCACCGGCTGGAGTTCCGGCCGCAGGCCCGTCCGGAGGGCGCGGCGGGCGAGGAGGGCGCGGCGGGCGCGGCGGGCGGCGAGGCGCCCGGCCGGTGGGCGGTGTGCGCGGTGGACGCGGTGGGCGGCCCGGCCGCCCGGGCGCGGGCCGCCGAGCTGGCCGAGGCGCTCGGCACGCTCGGCGCCTCCGCGCCGGCCCAGGTGGCCGACGGCGCGGAGGCGGAGCGCGGCGAGGTCTGGGAGGAGCGGCTGGCCTCGGTCGACGGGCTGAGCGGCGTGGTGTTCGTGGCGCCGCGCGCGGACGCCGGGCCCGCCGCCCAGCGCGCGGGCCTGTCGGCGCTGGCCGCGCTGGTGCGCGCCTGCGCCGCCCGTCCGCTGGTGCCCCGGCTGGCCGTCGTGACCGCCGACGCGCAGCCGCCGGCGTCGGCGGCCGGCGAGGTGGACCCGGGCGCGGCCCTGTACTGGGGCTTCGGGCGGGTGCTGCGCCGTGAGCACCCCGAGCTGCGGCCGGTGCTGGTGGACGTGGCGGGCGCGGACCCGGGCTGGGCGGCGCGGTGTGCCGCCGAGCTGGCCGCCGGGGACGGCGCGGACCAGGTGGTGCTGCGCGACGGCGAGCGGCTGGTCGGCCGGCTGGTGCGCGGCGCGGCTGTGGCGGCGGACGACCCGGCGGAGCCGGCCCGGCCCGCCTGGCGGTCGGCGGGACCGCAGCCGCTGCGGCTCGCCCCGGACCGTCAGGGCACCTGGGACGGCCTGGCGTTCCGCCCGCTGGAGCGGCGGGCGCCCGGCGCCGGGGAGATCGAGATCGCGGTGGGTGCGGCCGCGCTGAACTTCATCGACGTGATGAAGGTGATGGGCAGCTACCCCGACCCGTCGGCCGACCCCCGGCTGCTCGGCCTGGACGGCGCGGGCGTGGTGACCAGGGCCGGGGAGGGCGTCACCCGCTTCGCCCCCGGGGACCGGGTGGTCGCCTGCACCGGCGGCGGCGCGCTGGCCAGCCACTGGACGGTGCTCGCCGACCACGCGCAGCACATCCCGGCGGGGATGTCCGACGAGGAGGCGGCGGCGTTCCCAGCGGTGACCATCACCGCCTGGTACGGGCTGCGGCACCTGGCCGCGCTGGCGCCGGGCGAGACGGTGCTGGTCCACTCGGCGGCCGGCGGGCTGGGCCTGGCGGCGATCGAGGTGGCCCGGCTGCTGGGCGCCGAGGTGCTGGCCACGGCGGGCAGCGAGGAGAAGCGCGCCCATCTGCGCGGGCTCGGCGTCCGGCACGTCTTCGACTCCCGGGACCTCTCCTGGGCGCGGCTGGTCCGCGAGGCGACCGGGGGGCGCGGGGTGGACGTCGTCCTCAACTCGCTGACCGGCGCGGCGATCCCGCTGGGCCTGGAGGTGCTGGCGGACGGCGGCCGGTTCGTCGAGGTGGGCAAGGCCGACATCCACGGCGGGCGCACGCTGGGCCTGGAGGCGTTCCGCAAGGGCCTCTCACTGGCCTCGCTGGACCTCGCGGGGGTGATCGCCCGCCGTCCGGCGCTGTTCACCCGGCTGTTCGCCGAGGTGTGGGAGCGGGTCGAACAGGGCGGGCTGCGGCCGCTGCCGGTGCTGCGCCGGCCGTTCGCGCGGGCCGTCGACGCGATGCGGGAGATGGCGCGCGGCCATCACATCGGAAAGTTCGTGCTGTCCGACCCGACGACGGTCGGCGAGGTGGTGCCGGAGCCGCTGCGGGAGGGCCGGTTCCGGGGCGACGGCAGCTATCTGATCACCGGTGGCCTCGGCGCGCTCGGCCTGTCGCTGGCGGAGTTCATGGCCGGGCGGGGAGCGGGCCGGCTGGCGCTGGTCGGACGGTCGGCGCCGGGCGGGGACGCGGTGGCGCGGATCGAGGCGATGCGGGCGCGCGGCGTGGTGGTGGAGACCTTCGCGGCGGACGTCGCCGACCCGGCGGCGGTGCGCCGGGTGCGCGAGCAGCTGCCGCCGCTGCGCGGCGTGGTGCACGCGGCCGGCCTGCTGGACGACGCGACGGTGCTCAATCTGACGCCGGAGCAGCTGCACCGGGTGCTGGCGCCCAAGGTGGACGGAGCGGTGAACCTGGACGAGGCGACCGGCAACGACCCGCTGGACTTCTTCCTGCTGTTCTCCTCGGCGGCGGCGCTGTTCGGCAACGCCGGGCAGGCGGCCTACGCGGCGGGCAACGCCTTCATGGACGCGCTGGCGGTCTCCCGGCGGCGGCGCGGGCGGCCGGCGCTGAGCGTGCAGTGGGGTCCGTTCACCGACGTCGGCCTGGCCGCCGCGGAGGACAACCGGGGCGCCCGGCTGGCGGAGCGCGGCATGGCCGGGTTCTCCACCGAGGAGGCCTGGCGGGCGCTGGAGGGCTTCCTGGGCGGTGACGAGCAGGTGGTCGCCTATGTGCCGATCGACCTGCGGCAGTACCTGGAGGCGTACCCGGACGCCGTGACGCTGGAGAGCTGGAGCGCGCTGCGCGAGCTGGCCCGGCACGGGGGCGGCGGCAGCAGCGCGGGCGCGGCCTTCCTCGCCGGGCTGCGGGCCGCGCCGCAGGAGCGGTGGCCGGAGCTGCTGGAGGCCAAGGTGCGGGAGCTGGCCGGCCGGGTGCTGCGGCTGGACAGCGGCGCGGTCGACCGGGACACCCCGTTCAAGGCGCTCGGGCTGGACTCGCTGATGGGCCTGGAGCTGCGCAACCGGCTGGAGGCGGCGTTCGGGCTGCGGCTGTCGCCGACCCTGCTGTGGACGTACGGCACGCCCCGGGCGCTGTCCGCCGTCCTGGCGGAGCGGCTGCTCGGCGAGGAGCCGGCGGGCGAGGCGGCGGGGGCGGCCGGCCAGGACGCGGCCACGGACGGCGAGGGCTGAGTGCGATGACGGAGCAGCAGACGACGGCGCAGCAGACGACGGAGCAGCCGACCGCCGCCGCGCCCACCCCGCTGACCAGGGCGCTGGACACCGTCCGCAGGCTGCGGGCACAGCTGGACGCCGCGAGCGGCACCGGCCCGCTGGCCGTGGTCGGCATCGGCCTGCGGCTGCCGGGCGGCATCGCCGACCTGGACGGCTACTGGGCCGCGCTGGCCGGCGGCCGGGACCTCACCGGCCCGCTGCCGGCCGGGCGGCGCGGGCCGTTCGCCGCCGAGTGGGAGCGGCTGCCGCACACCGGCGGCTTCCTGGACGAGGTGATGGACTTCGACGCGGAGTTCTTCGGCATGGGTGCCGCGGAGGCGCGCGGGACCGACCCGCAGCAGCGGCTGCTGCTGGAGGTCGCCTGGGAGGCCCTGGAGAACGCGGCGCTGCCGCCGGACCGGCTGGACGCGGCCCGCACCGGGCTGTTCGTCGGGATCACCGGCCAGGAGTACTGGGACTGGCACCGAGGGGAGCTCGACACCCACTGGGCGGGCGGCAACGGCCACTGCTTCACGGTCGGGCGCGTCGCGTACGCGCTGGGGCTGGCCGGTCCGGCGATCACGGTGGACACCGCCTGCTCGTCCTCGCTGGTCTCGGTGCACCTGGCGCGGCAGGCGCTGGCCCGCCGGGAGTGCGACGTGGCGCTGGCCGGCGGGGTGAACCTGGTGCTGTCGCCGCGCGCCACCCGGCTGCACCGGCTGGCGGGCACGCTGTCGCCAGACGGGCGGTGCAGCCCGTTCGACGCCCGGGCGAACGGCTTCACCCGGGGCGAGGGCTGCGGCGTGCTGGTGCTCAAGCGGCTGGAGGACGCGCGGCGCGACGGCGACCGGGTGCACGCGGTGGTGCACGGCTCGGCGGTGAACCAGACCGGCCGCTCGACCGGCTTCACGGCGCCCAATGTGCTCTCCGAGGTGGCGCTGACCGGGGAGGTGCTGGCGGACGCCGGGCTCTCCCCCGCCGACATCGGCCTGGTGGAGGCGCACGGGACGGGCACCTCACTCGGGGACACCATCGAGATGGAGGCGATCGCCGCCGCGCTGGGCCGCCGCAACGGCGGGGCGGAACTGGCGGTCGGCTCGGTCAAGGGCAATCTGGGGCACCCGGAGTCCGCGGCCGGCGTGATCGGCCTGATCAAGGCGGTGCTCTGCCTGCGGCGGCGCGAGGTACCGCCGCTGGTCAACTTCGCCACCCTCAACCCGCTGATCGACCTGGACGGCACCGGCATCACCCTGCCGTCCGCGCTGCGGCCGTGGCCGGAGCGCGCCGGGCGGCACGCGCTGGTCAGCGCCTTCGGCATGGGCGGCACCAACGCCCAGGTGGTGCTCGGCGCGGCCGGGAACGACAGCGCCGCGCCGGCGGGGACGGTCGGCGGCTTCGAGGTGTCGGCCCGCACCCCGGAGGCGCTGGGCGCGCTGGCGGGCGCCCTGCACGGCCGGCTGGCCGGGCTGGCGGAGGCCGACTACCCGGCGTTCGCGTACACGGCCGGGGCCGGGCGGGCCCGGCACCGGCTGCGGGCCCGGATCACGGCCGCCGACCGGGCCGCCGCGCTGCGGGCGCTGCGCGCGCTGGCCGGGGGCGGCACACCGCCCGGGGTGGTGCTCACCGAACGGGGTTCCGACGAGGACGGCGCGGCACCGGCGCTGCCCCGGGCCGTCCTGGACCTGCCGAACTACCCCTGGCAGCGTAGCCGTTACGCCCCCGAACCGGCCGATGCGACGCCGCCGCCCGTCCCTGTGACGACGACCGGCGACGCGAGGGCCGACGCGGCGGGCGAAGACCGGCACGCCCTGTTCGCGCTGGAGTGGGCCGCCGCCGGGGACGGCGCCGCCGCTCCCCCGGCCGGCGCCCCCGGACGGTGGCTGCTGTTCGCCGACCGCACCGGCGTCACCGCGGCGCTGGGCGCCGAACTGGTCGCCCGGCGCGGCAGCTGGGTGACCGTCACCCCCGGTGACCGCTCCCGCCGGCTGGACCCGCTGCACTTCGAACTCGACCCGCGCCGCCCCGAGGACCTCACCGCCCTGCTCAAGGAGCTGCGCGCGGCGGGCGACGAGCCCTGGGCCGGGGTGGTCCACGCCTGGGGCCTGGACGCCGCCCCCGGCCCCCGGCCGGACGGCGCCGCGCCGTTCCCGCTCAGCGAGGAGCACGAGCAGGCCGTGCGTCCTGCCCTCCAACTGGTCCGCGAACTGGCCGACGAGGGCCTGCCCGGCACCCCGCGCCTCACCCTGCTGACCCGGGGCGCCCAGCGGGTCGGCGGGCGTGACCCCGCGCCCGACCCGGCCCAGGCGCTGCTCCGGGGCCCGGCCGCGGACGGACCCGGCGCGCCCCGCCCGCTGGTCGTCGACCTCGACCCGGACCCGGCCGGGGACGACGCCGCCCGGCTGCTGGACGTACTGCTGCGCCCCGCCGGGGAGCCGGCGGCCGCGCTGCGCGGCCCGGCCCGGTACGTCCCGGTGCGGGTGCCGCAGGACTCCGCCGACGGCACCGAACCCGGCTGGCAGCGGCGGCCGTTCGACCCCGAGGTGGACACCAACCACCGCATCCTGGCGGTCCGCCCCGGCCTGCTGGAGAGCCTGACGCCGACCCGCTGGGAGCGCGCCGCGCCCGGCCCCGGACAGGTGGAGATCGAGATCGCGGCGGCCGGGCTGAACTTCAGCGACGTGCTCAAGGCGATGGGCGCCTACCCGGGCGCCACCGGGAGCGCCCCGCTGGGCGTGGAGTGCGCGGGCCGGGTCAGCGCGGTCGGCGCGGGCGTCGACCGCTTCCGCGTCGGGGACCGGGTGATGGCCGTGGTGCCGTCCGCGCTGGCGGCGTACGCCACCACCGAGGCGCACCTGGTGGCGCCCCGGCCCGCGGCACTGGACGACGAGCAGGCGGCGGCCGTGCCGGTCGCCTTCCTCACCGCCGTCTACGGCCTCGACCACCTGGCCCGGCTGGGGGCCGGCGAGACGGTGCTGATCCACTCGGCGAGCGGCGGGGTGGGCCTGGCCGCGCTGGCGGTCGCCCGGCGCCGCGGGGCCCGGGTGTTCGCCACCGCCGGAACGCCGGAGAAGCGCCGCTTCCTGCGCGAACTCGGCGGCGTGGAGCGGGTGATGGACTCGCGCTCGACGGCCTTCGCCGACGAGGTCGCCGAGGCCACCGCCGGCCGCGGCGTCGACGTGGTGCTCAACTCGCTGACCGGGCAGGCGCTGCGGCGCGGGCTGGCGCTGCTGGCGCCGGGCGGGCGGTTCGTCGAGCTGGGCAAGCGCGACATCTTCGACGACAACCCGGTCGGTCTCGGCCACCTCAAGGGGAACCGGGCGCTGTTCGCCGTCGACCTCGACCACGCCTTCCACGCGCGGCCGCAGCTGCTCGCCGAGCTGTTCGCGGAGGTGGTGCGGGGCTTCGACGGCGGGGAGTTCGGGCCGCTGCCGGTCACCGTCCACCCGTTCGGCGAGGCCCGGGAGGCGTTCGCCGCGATGGCGCAGGCCCGGCACCTCGGGAAGCTGGTGCTGCGGCCGGGGCCGGCGCCGGAGATCGCCGTGCCGCCGAGCCCGGCGGTGGTCCGGGCGGGCCGGGCCGGCTACCTGGTGACCGGCGGGACGACGCCCGCCGCCCTCGCTGCGGCCGGGCGGCTGGCGGAGCTGGGCGCGCGCCGGATCGCCCTGGTCCGCTCGCCCGGCGCCGACGCCGGCCGGGCCGCCGAGGCGGTGGCGGGGCTGCGCGCCCGGGGCGTGGAGGTCACGCTGCCGGTCGCCGACCTGGCCCGGCCCGGGGAGGCCGCGGCGCTGCTGGCCGCACTGGCCGTGGCCGGGGTGGTGCACCTCGCCGGCGGCCCGGAGGACGGCGCCGCCGAGGACGACCCGCTGGGCGCCTCGGCGGCCCGGGCCGCCGAGGCCTGGCAGCTCCACCTCGCCGCGAGCGAGCGGGAGTTGGACTTCTTCGTGCTGTGCGACCCGGCCACCGGAGCGGGCCGCGAGAGCGCGCTCGGCGCCTGCCTGGACGCGCTCGCCGTGCACCGCCGGGCGCTCGGGCTGCCCGCGCTGAGCGTGGACGGCGAGGGCCTCGGCTCGCTCGCCCGGCTGCTGGGCAGCCCGGCCGCGATCGTCCGGGCGGCGGCGGCCGGGCCCGGCGCGCCGGACACCGGGTCCGACGGCGGGGCGGCGCTCCGCCGCCGGCTGCTGGCGGTCGAACCCGGTCGGCGCCGCCGGGCGCTGCTGGTGGCGCACTGCCGGGAGCTGGCGGCCCGGGTGCTCGACGGCCCCGGTGCGGACGCCGCCGCGATCGACGGCTCGGCGCCGCTGGCCGGTCTCGGCTTCGACTCCATGCGCACCCTGGAGCTGCGCTCGCGGCTGGAGCAGTCGCTGGGCGTGCCGCTTCCCGCCACCCTCGGGTGGCAGTACCCGACGCTGGACGCGCTGGTGCCGTTCCTCGCCGAGCGGATGGGCATCCCGCTGGAGGCCGAAACGTCCACACCGCCCGCCGCGGCCCCCGCCGAGGACCGGACCGCCCCCGCCACCGACCTCGACGGGCTCTCGGAGAGCGAACTCGAAGCCCTCCTCCTCACCAGGACCGAGCAGTTCGACGCAGACGCCCGCACCGACGCAGACGCCCGCACCGATGCCGACGCCCATCCGACCGACCGGGGACAGGGACGATGACCACACGCGACGACTCCACCCGGCCCGAAGCCACCGGGACCACCGTCACCGGAACCACTGCCACCGGAACCGCCGCGCCCGACGACCGGTCCGCGTCGATGACCGCGATGAAGCGCGCCCTTCTGACGATGGAGCGGATGCAGCACCGCATCGACGCCCACGAGCGGGCCCGCACCGAGCCGATCGCCGTCATCGGCGTCGGCTGCCGCTTCCCCGGCGGGGTGGGCGACCCGGACGCGTACTGGGAACTGCTCACCGCCGGCACCGACGCGATCGGCGAGATCCCGGCCGACCGCTGGGACGTCGACGCGCTCTACGACGAGCGCCCGCGCACCCCGGGCCGGCACAGCACCCGCTGGGGCGGCTTCCTGGACCGGATCGACCGCTTCGACCACGAGTTCTTCGGCATCTCCCGCCGCGAGGCGGTCTCCATGGACCCGCAGCAGCGCCTGGTCCTGGAGGTCGCCTGGGAGTCCCTGGAGGACGCCGGGCAGGCCCCGCACGCGCTGGCCGGCAGCCGCACCGGGGTGTTCCTCGGCATCTGCAGCAACGACTACGCGGGGCTGCTGTTCCGCGAGCCCGCCGACATCACCGCCCACGCCAGTACCGGCGTCGCCCACAGCATCGCCAGCGGCCGGCTCTCCTACCTGCTGGACCTGCGCGGGCCGAGCGTCTCGGTGGACACCGCCTGCTCCTCCTCGCTGGTCGCGGTCCACCAGGCGTGCCAGAACCTGCGCCTCGGCGAGTGCGACCTGGCGATGGCCGGCGGCGTCAACGCGGTCGTCTCCCCCGACGCGGCGATCTCCTTCTCGCAGTTCCCGGAGATGCTCGCCGACGACGGCCGCTGCAAGACCTTCGACGCGGCGGCCAACGGCTTCGTGCGCAGCGAGGGCTGCGGCGTGGTGGTGCTCAAGCGGCTCTCCGACGCGCGGCGCGAGGGCGACCGGGTGCTCGCGGTGATCCGCGGCTCGGCCGTCAACCAGGACGGGCGCAGCTCCGGCCTGACCGCGCCGAACGGGGCGGCGCAGCGCGAGGTGTTCCGCGGCGCGCTGGCCGCCGCCGGTGTCGGCCCGGAGCGGGTCGGCTACATCGAGACGCACGGCGCCGGCACCAGGCTGGGCGACCCGATCGAGGTGGCGGCGCTGGCCGAGGTCTACGGCCGCGCGGAGGGCGAGCCGCTCTACCTGGGCGCGGTGAAGACCAACCTCGGCCATCTGGAGGCGGCGGCCGGCATCGCCGGGCTGATCAAGGCCGTGCTCTGCGTGGAGCGCGGGCTGATCCCGCCGAACCTGCACTTCGGCGGGCTGAACCCGCACATCTCCTTCGACGGGACCGGCTTCGCGGTGCCGACCGGCCTCACCCCGTGGCCGGAGGGGGCGCAGCGGCGGGTGGCGGGGGTGAGCAGCTTCGGCTTCAGCGGCACCAACGCGCACCTGATCGTGGAGCAGGCGCCGGAACTCCCGGCGGCGGAGCCGGACGGCGCCCGCCCGCTCTCCGTGCTGGCGCTGTCGGCGAAGAGCGGCGGCGCGCTGCTCAAGCTGGCCCGCCGCTACCAGGACCGGCTTGCGGCGGCCGGTCCGCGGGCCGCGCCCGACCTGTGCTACTCCGCCAACACCGGCCGCTCGCACTTCCCGCACCGGCTCGCCGCGGTGGGCGCCACCGCCGGGGAGATCGCGGACCGGCTGGCGGACTTCGTCCGGGACGACCCCGGCGAGGGGCTGCACCTGGGCACGGCCCGGGGCGCCACCGCCGAGCCGGTCTTCCTGTTCACCGGCCAGGGTCCGCAACGCGCGGGCATGGCACGGCAGTTGTTCGAGACCCAGCCGTCCTTCCGGCGCACCCTGGAGCGCTGCGAGGAGATCCTGCGGGACGTGCTGCCGGCGCCGCTGCTCTCCGCCGTGTACCCCGCCTCGGCGGCGGACGGCGAGCTGATCAACACCATGGAGTACGCCCAGCCAGGCCTGTTCGCCGTGGAGTTCGCGCTGGCCGAGCTGTGGCGCTCCTGGGGCGTGGAGCCGGCCGCCGTGGTCGGGCACAGCCTCGGCGAGTACACCGCCGCCTGCTTCGCGGGCGCGATGCCGCTGGAGGACGGCCTGCGGCTGGTCGCCGAGCGGGGGCGGCTGCTCCAGCGGCTCGCCGAGTCCGGGGCGATGGCCGCGATCTCCGCCCCGGCGGAGGAGGTCGCCGCCGAACTCGCCGGCCATGACGCCGCCCTGGTCTCGGTGGCCGCCGTGAACGGCCCGGCGAACACCACCGTGTCCGGGGTGCGGGAGGTCGTCGACGCGGTCTGCGCGGCGTTCACCGCGCGCGGCGCCGAGGTGCGCCGGCTGCGGATCTCCACCTCCTCGCACTCCCCGCTGGTGGAGCCGGTGCTGGAGCCGCTGCGGGCGGCCCTGGAGAAGGTCTCCTTCGGTGCGCCGCGGCTGCCGCTGGTGTCCAATCTGACCGGCCGGGCCTGGCCGTGGGACCGGCCGCTGGACACCGGGTACTGGCTGGACCACGCGCGGCAGCCGGTGCTGTTCGCCGACGGGGTGCGCTCGCTGTACGGGCTGGGGTACCGGACCTTCCTGGAGGTCGGCCCGGCGCCGACCCTGCTGGGCCTGGTCCGCGAGGTGCTGACCGGCGACGACGTGCTGATGCTGCCCAGCCTGCGGCCCAAGTACGACGACTGGGAGATCCTGCTGGGCAGCCTCGGCCGGCTGTACACCGAGGGGGCGGAGGTCGACTGGGCCGCGTTCGACCGCGACTACGCGCGGACCCGCGCGCCGCTGCCGCACTACCCGTTCGCCGCCACCCGCTGCTGGCACGAGCCGAGCGGCGCGACCACCCCGGCCCGCCGGGTCCGTGGTGAACGCCCGGAGCGCCGGGAAGGCCCGGAGCGCCCGGAGCGGCGGCAGACGCCGCCCGGCGCGCCCGGCCGCGCCGCCGCGAGCGCGCTGCCGACCGCCGAGGAGCTGTTGCGCACCCCCGCCGAGGAGCGCGTCGAGGCCCTGGTGGCCGGGCTCACCGCCGGGGTGCGCACCGCGCTCGGCTCGCGCGCGGCCGCCGTGGACGCCGACGCGCCGCTGTCCGGCCTCGGGCTGGACTCACTGATGGCCGTGGAACTGCGCAACGAGATCCAGGGCCGGCTCGGCGTCAAGGTCACGGTCGCCGACTTCCTCAAGGGCGCGTCCGTGCGCAGCCTCGCCGAGCAGGTGGCCGGCGAGCTGGCGGCCGGCCCGGCGCCGGAGCGCGGCGAGGACTCCGCGACGATCCGCCGGGTGGCCCGCGCGGCCGACCGGGACGCCGAACTGCTCGCCCTGCTGGACCAGGTGACCGGGGAGAAGGAGCGGGCCGATGGCTGAGCTCGACGACCGGCTGGCCGCCCTGACCCCGGAGCAGCGGGCGCGCCTGGAGCGGCTGCTGGCCGAGAAGCGGGGCGCCGACCGGCTTACCGAGGCCGCCGCCGAGGACGTCTTCCCGCTCTCGGTCTTCCAGCAGGGCATGTGGTTCCTGGAACAGGTCCGCCCCGACAACCCGGCGTACGTGGTGCCGGGCGCGGTTCGGGTGCGCGGGCCGGTGGACGCCGGAGTCCTGCGCGCCGCGTTCACCGAGGTGGTCCGCCGGCACGAGGCGCTGCGCACCGGCTTCGGGCTGCGCGAGGGCCGCCCGGTCCAGCTGGTGCGGCCGGCGGCGGCGGCGGAACTGCCCGAGGTCGACCTGCGGGGCGCCGGGCTGACGGCGGCGGAGCTGGAGGCGCGGATCACCGAGGCGGCGATCGGCGAGCCGTTCGACCTGGAGGCCGGGACGCCGGTGCGGCTGACCCTGCTGCGTACGGCCGAGGACGAGTCGGTGCTGGTCCTGGCGCTGCACCACCTGGTCTCCGACCGCTGGTCGTTCTGGGTGCTGCTGTCCGAACTCGCCGCCCTGTACGCGGCGTTCGGCGAGGGCCGGCCCTCGCCGCTGCCGGAACTCCCGGTGCAGTACGCCGACTTCGCCGTCTGGCAGCGCGAGCGGCGGGAACAGGGCCACTGGGACGGGCAATTGGCGTACTGGCGGGAGCGGCTGGCCGGGGCGCCGGCCGCGCTGGAGCTGCCGACGGACCGGCCGCGGCCCGCCGTGCAGGGCTTCCGCGGCGGAGCGCTGCCGTTCGAGCTGCCGCAGCCGCTGATGCGGGAGCTCTCGGCGCTGGCCCACCGGCGCGGCGCGACCACCTACATGGCGCTGCTGGCCGTCTTCACCGTGCTGCTCGCCCGCTGCAGCCGGCAGCGGGACGTGGTGGTGGGCGTGCCGACCGCCGTCCGCGACCGGCCCGAACTGGAGCCGCTGATCGGCTACTTCGTCAACACCCTGCCGATCCGCACCCGGCTGGACGGCGAGCCGTCGTTCACCGAGGTGCTGGAGCGGGTCCGCGCCGCCTGCCTGGGCGCCTACGAGCACCAGGAGGTGCCGTTCGAGCTGGTGGCCGGGGAGCTGAACACGGCCCGTGACCTCAGCCGGCCGCCGGTGTACCAGGTGAGCTTCGCCTACGGCCGGGAGGCGGTGCCGGACCTCGCCCTGGGCGGCGCGAAGCTGGAACAGGTGCTGGTGCGCAGCGGCGGCGCCCGCTTCGACCTGGAGTTGCAGGCCTTCGACCGGGACGGCGGGCTGAGCGGCTGGTTCGAGTACGACCGCGACCTGTTCGACGAGTCCACCGTCGTCCGGCTGGCCGGGCACTTCCGCCGGCTGGCCGAGCAGGCGGTGGCCGCCCCGGACCGGCCGGTCGACGATCTTGAGCTGCTGACGGAGGGCGAACGGCGCCGCGTCGTCGAGGAGTTCAACGCCACCGCGCGGCAGTGGCCGGCCGGGGCGGGCTGGATCCACCAGGCCTTCGAGGAGCGGGCGCGACTGCACCCGGAGGCGGAGGCGCTGCGCTTCGAGGGGCGTTCGGTCGGCTACCGGGAGCTGGACCGGCGGGCCAACCGGCTGGCGCACCGGCTCCGCGGTCTGGGGGTGGGCCGGGACGTCGTGGTGGGCGTCGCCATGGAGCGCTCGCCGGAACTGGTGGTGGCGCTGCTGGCGGTGCTCAAGGCGGGCGGCGCCTATCTGCCGCTGGACCTGGAGCTGCCGGCGGCCCGGCTGGAGCACATGGCGCGCGATGCCCGGGTGCCGGTGCTGCTGACCCGGCGCGGGGTGCCGGCGGGACTGCCCGAGACCGGGGCCGAGGTGCTGGGCGTGCAGGAGTTCGAGGCCGCGCCGGGCGAGCTGCCGGACACCGCGCCGCAGGCCCGGGTCGGCGGTGAGGACCTCGCCTACGTCATCTACACCTCCGGCTCCACCGGAACGCCCAAGGGCGTGATGAACGTGCACGCGGCGATCCGCAACCGGCTGCTGTGGATGCAGGACGCCTACCGGCTGGACGCCACCGACCGGGTGCTCCAGAAGACGCCGTTCTCCTTCGACGTGTCGGTCTGGGAGTTCTTCTGGCCGCTGGCCGCCGGCGCGACCCTGGTGCTGGCCCGCCCGGGCGGCCACCGGGACCCGGGCTACCTGGCCCGGACGATCAAGGCCGAGCGGATCACCACGGTGCACTTCGTACCGTCGATGCTCCAGTTGTTCCTCCGGGAGCCGGTGGAGGAGTGCGTCGGCCTGCGCCGGGTGGTGTGCAGCGGCGAGGCGCTGCCGCGCGACCTCCAGGACCGCTTCCTGGCCCGCTGCGGGGCGCGGCTGTACAACCTGTACGGCCCGACCGAGGCGGCCGTCGACGTCACCCACTGGACCTGCCGCCCGGACGGCGACCCGGGCCGCCCGGTGCCGATCGGCCGGCCGATCGCCAACACCCGGGTCCATGTGCTGGACGCAGCGCTGCGCCCGGTGCCGGTCGGGGTGCCCGGGGAACTGCACATCGGCGGCCGGGGCCTGGCGCGCGGCTACCTGAACCGGCCGGAGCTGACCGCCGAGCGTTTCGTGCCGGACCCGTTCGGCCCGGACCCGGCGGCGCGACTGTACCGGACCGGGGACCTCGCACGGTTCCGCGAGGACGGCGCGGTGGAGTTCCTGGGCCGGCTGGACCACCAGGTGAAGCTGCGCGGCCTGCGGATCGAGCCGGGCGAGATCGAGGCGGCGCTCACCGCCCACCCCGGGGTGCGCGAGGCGGTGGTGACGGCCCGCAAGCGGCGGGCCGGGGACGTGCGGCTGGTCGCCCACCTGACGGCGGCCGGCGGCATCGAGCCGCCCGGGCCCGCCGAGCTCGCCGCCCATCTGCGCGAGCGGCTGCCCGAGTACATGGTGCCCGCCGCGTTCGCGGTGCTGGAGGCCCTGCCGCTCACCCCGAGCGGCAAGGTGGACCGGGCGGCGCTGCCCGAGCCGGACGACGGGCGTCCGCAGGCGGCGCCGTTCACCGCGCCCGGCACGGGACTTGAGCGCACGCTCGCCGGGCTCTGGCGCAAGGTGCTGGGGATCGAGCGGGTCGGCGCCCACGACAACTTCTTCGACCTGGGCGGGCACTCGCTGCTGATGGCCGAGCTGCGCTCGCTGCTCGCCGCCGACACCGGGCACCGGGTGTCGATGGTCGAGCTGTTCCAGCACCCGACGGTGGCCTCGCTGGCCGCCCATCTGGCCCGGTCCGCAGGGGAGCCGCCGGAGGCCCCCGGATCGGAGGCGCGCGAACGCGCGGAGCACCGACGCCGGGCCGGTGCCCGGCGGCAACAGGCGGCCGCGCGCCGCGCCCGGCCCTGAGGCAGCGATGAGCCCGAGAGCGATGAGCCCGGACAGCGATGTGAGAGAGCGACAGGAGACCCCGATGCCGGAGATGTCCGAAGAACCCGACCGGATCGCCATCGTCGGAATGGCCGGCCGCTTCCCCGGCGCCCCCGATGTCGACACCTTCTGGAGGAACCTGGAGGAGGGCCGGGAGTCGATCACCGTGCTCTCGCAGGAGCAGTTGCGGGCGTCCGGCGTGGACCCCGCGGTGTCCGGCCGGGACGGCTACGTCCGGGCCAAGGGCGTGCCGGCGGGCGCCGACCTATTCGACGCGGCGTTCTTCGGCTACAACCCGCGCGAGGCCGGGATCATGGACCCGCAGCACCGGGTGTTCCTGGAGTGCGCCTGGGAGGCCCTGGAGTCCGCGGGCTGTGTGCCGGAGGAGTTCACCGGCCGGATCGGGGTGTTCGCCGGCGCCGGCCTGAACACCTATCTGCTGCACAATGTGACGGCCAACCGGCGGGTCTTCGACTCGGCGGGGCCGTACCAGACGATGCTCGCCTCCGACAAGGACTTCCTGGCCACCCGGGTCGCCTACAAGCTCGGCCTGACCGGGCCCGCCCTGAGCGTGCAGACCGCCTGCTCGACCTCGCTCACCGCCGTCCACCTGGCCTGCCAGAGCCTGCTGAACGGCGAGTGCGACCTCGCGCTGGCCGGCGGCGTCTCGATCGGCTCGCCGCTGGAGCAGGGCTACCGGTACGAGCCGGGCGGCATCCTCTCCCCCGACGGCCACTGCCGGCCGTTCGACGCGGCGGCGGCCGGGACGGTGCCCGGAAACGGCGCCGGCGTGGTGGTGCTGCGCCGGCTGGCCGACGCCCGCCGGGCCGGCGACACCGTGGACGCCGTGGTGCTCGGCTCGGCGGTCAACAACGACGGCTCGCTGAAGGCCGGGTACACCGCGCCGAGCGTCGAGGGGCAGGCCGCGGTGATCGCCGAGGCGCTGGCGGTGGCCGGGGTGGAGGCCGGCTCGGTCGGCTACGTGGAGGCCCACGGCACCGGCACCGCGCTCGGCGACCCGATCGAACTCGCCGCGCTCACCCGCGCGTTCCGGGAGACCACCGAGGCGACCGGCTACTGCGCGATCGGCTCGGTGAAGGCCAACATCGGCCACCTGGACGCCGCCGCCGGGGTCGCCGCACTGATCAAGGCGGTGCTGGCGCTGCGCCAGGAGGCGATCCCGCCGACGCCGCACTTCACCAAGCCCAACCCCGAACTCGACCTGGAGTCGGGCCCGTTCTTCGTCAACGACCGGCTGCGGCCGTGGCCCCGGGGCGGCGGGCCGCGCCGGGCCGGGGTCAGCTCGTTCGGGATCGGCGGCACCAATGTGCACCTAGTGCTGGAGGAGAGCCCGGCCCCCGCGCCCGCCCCGGCCGCCGCCGCCGCCGCCGAGGACGATGCCGCGCCGGTGCTGCTGGCGCTGTCCGGGCGCACGGCGCAGGCCGTGGCCGAGGGCGCCCGGCGGCTCGCCGACCACCTGGAGGCCCGCCCCGACACCCCGTTGGCCGACCTCGCCCACACCCTGGCCCACCGCCGGCGCGCCTTCGGCCGGCGCCGCGCGCTGGTCGCCCGCGACCGGGCGCAGGCCGTCGCCGCACTGCGCGCCGTGACCGCCGCCGGCACGGCCGAGGCCGCCGAACACGCCCGGGTCGCCTTCCTGTTCCCCGGCCAGGGCACCCAGTACGTCGGCATGGCGCGCGGCCTGTACCGCCACGAGCCGGTGTTCACGGCCGAACTCGACCGCGCCGCCGAGCTGTTCGCCGCCGAGCTGGGCGAGGACCCGCGCACGCTGCTGTTCCCCGCCCCCGGCGGGGCCGAGGCCGCCGAGGAGCGGCTGACCCGCACCGAGTCCGCCCAGCCGGCGCTGTTCCTGGTCGAGTACGCGCTGGCCCGGCAGTGGGAGGCCCGGGGCGTGCGGCCGGAGGCGATGGCCGGCCACAGCGTCGGCGAGTACGTCGCGGCCTGCCTGGCGGGCGTGTTCTCCCTGGAGGACGCGGTACGGCTGGTGGCCGCCCGGGGCCGGCTGGTGCAGGCGATGCCCGCCGGGTCGATGCTCACCGTCTTCCTGGCCGAGCGCGACCTCGCGCCCTGGCTGGGCGACGACGCGGGGCTCGCCGTGGCGGCGGTCAACTCCAGCGGGCTGAGCGTGGTCTCCGGCCCGGCCGGGGCGGTGGACGGCCTGGAGCGGCGGCTCAAGGCCGCCGGCGTCGCCTGCCGCCGGCTGCACACCTCGCACGCCTTCCACTCCGCCGCCATGGACGGCGCCGTCGGCCCGCTGGTCGAGGCGGTGCGCGGGGTGCGGCTGAGCCCGCCGCGGATCCCGTTCTGCTCCAACCTCACCGGCACCTGGATCACCGACGAGGAGGCGACCAGCCCCGAGTACTGGGGCCGCCACCTGCGCGAGAGCGTCCGGTTCGCCGACGCGGCCGGGCTGCTGCTGGCCGACCCGTCCTGGGTCCTGCTGGAGGTCGGCCCCGGGCACACCCTCGGCGACTTCGTCCGCCGCCACCACGCCTGGCGGGAGGGCCGCGCGGTGGTCGCCTCGCTGCGCCACCCGCACGAGCGGGAGGACGACCGGATCCGGCTGGCGCAGGCGCTCGGCGCGCTGTGGAGCGCCGGGGCGCCCGTCGACCCCGCCGCCCTCGCACCCGCTGCCGGCCGGGTGCTGCGGCTGCCCGGCTACGCCTTCCAGCGCGAGCGCCACTGGGTCGACCCGGAGCCGGACGGCTCCGCCGCCGCGCCGCCGCGCCCGGCCGGGCCGGTGCCGGTCGAGGAGTGGTTCCGCACGCCCGGCTGGAAGCGCCTCGCACCCGCCGCCGGCCGGCCGGGCCAGGGCGGCGAGCCGCTCTGGGTGGTGCTCGGCGACGGCACCGGCCTCGGCGCCGCGCTCTCGCGGCGGCTGGCCGACCAGGGCGCCACCGTGGTCCGGGTCCGCGCCGAGGACGGCTCCGCCCGCACCGACGGACTGCGCGTCCCCGGCCCGCACGCCCGCGGCGAGAACTCCTGGGCGCTCGACCCGGCCGACCGGGCGCAGCTCGCCGGACTGCTCGCCGCGCTGGACCTCCGGGGCGCGGCCTCGCTGCGGCTGGTGCACGCGTTCAGCCTCGGTGACGACCCGTCCGAGGACGCCGCCGTGGACAAGGCCCGGCTTGCGGCGGCCCGCCGGCTCGGCCTGGACAGCCTCAGCGCCCTCGCCCAGGCCCTCGACGACGCCCGGCCCGCCGTGCCGGTCACCGTCGACGTGCTCTGCCGGGGCGTGCACGCCGTCACCGGCGAAGAGCCGCTGCGCCCCGAGCAGGCCCTGCTGGCCGGCCCCTGCACCGTCGTCCCGCAGGAGCTGCCGGACGTCGGGTGCCGCCTGCTGGACCTCACCGGCACCGACCCGCACGCCCCGGGCGAGGAGGCGGTGCGCGCCGTGCACACGCTGCTGCTGCGCGAGCCGGAGGAGCGCGAACTCGCCCTGCGCGGACGGCACTGGTGGGTCCGCGACTTCGACGCCCTGCCGCTGGCGCCGGCCGCCGACGGCCCGGCGCAGCTGCGCGACGGCGGCGTCTACCTGGTCACCGGCGGGCTCGGCGGCGTCGGCCTGGCCCTCGCCGAACAGCTGGCCGACGGCTGCGAGGCCCCCGTCCTCGCGTTCCTCGGCCGCTCCGCGTTCCCGGACGAGGACGCCTGGCCCGGCTGGCCGGCGGCGCACGGCGAGCAGGACCCGACCACCGTCCGGATCCGCCGGCTGGAACGGCTGCGCGAGCGCGGCGCGCGAATCGCGGTGCTGCGCGCCGACGTCACCGACGAGGCGGGGCTCGCCGCCGCGCTCGCCGGGCTGCGCGAGCGGTTCGGCCCGCTGAACGGCGTGGTGCACGCCGCCGGGGCGCCCTCCGCCGGGATGCTGGCGCGCCGCACCCCGGCGGAGGCGGACGGCGTGCTGGCCGCGAAGACCGTCGGCACCCTGCTGCTGGAGCGGCTCTGCGCGGACGACCCGCTGGACTTCCTGCTGCTCTGCTCCTCGGTCAGCGCCGTCCTCGGCGGCCCCGGCCAGAGCGACTACGGCGCGGCCAACGCCTTCCTGGACGCCTACGCCCACTGGCGGCGCGGGCAGGGCCGGCCGGTGACCTCGCTCGGCTGGGGCACCTGGGAGGGCGTCGGCATGGCCGCCGGGCTCACCGCCGGGACCGGCGCGGGCGCGGCGGAGACCGGGCACCCGCTGCTGCGGCTGGTCCGCGCCGAGGGCGCCACCCGCGTCTACGAGACGGTGCTGTCCACCGCGGACAGCTGGATCGTCGACGACCACCGGCTGATGGGCCACGGCCTGGTGCCGGGCACCGCCTACCTGGAACTCGTCCGCGCCGCGCTGGCCGGGCAGGCCGGCGACCGCGCGACCGAGCTGCACGACGTGCTGTTCATGACGCCGGTGATCGTCCCCGACGGGCAGCACCGGACCGTCTTCACCACCATCGAGGAGCACGCCGGCCGCACCCGGTTCACCGTCCGCAGCCGCCCCGGCGAGGGCGCGCCGTGGCGCGAGCACGCCACCGGCTCCGCCTCCTTCCACGAACGCGGCCCGGACACCGTGCGCGACCTCGCCGAGGTGGAGGCCCGCTGCGAGGTGACCGAGGTGCTGTCGACCGAGGAGGAGATCCGCCGCCGGCTCGGCGTCGAGCGCTTCGAGGAGGGCGGCGGACCACTGCGGTTCTGGTTCGGGCCGCGCTGGCAGGTGCTGGAGACCATCCGCACCGGCGGCCGGCGGATGCTCGCCACCCTGCGGCTGGACGACGCCTTCCGCGCCGACCTGGACGCCTACCCGCTGCACCCGGCGCTGCTCGACATGGCCGGCGGCGTCTTCCGGCTGCACGCCGAGGACCCGTACTACCTGCCGCTGACCTACCGGAGCCTGCGCATCCTGCACCCGCTGACCGCCACCGTGCACGTCGGCGTGGACATCAAGCCCGGCGCCGGCGGCGAGACCCTCACCTGCGACCTCGAACTCCTCGACACCGACGGCCGGTTGCTGGTCCAGGTGACCGATTTCACGGTCAAGCGGATCAACGACGTCGACGCCCTGCTGGAGCAGATCGCGCAGACCGTCGCGGAGGCCGAGGCGGCGGGCGGCGCCACCGGGCAGGACCCGCGGCCGGCGGCCGGCGGGGCGCTCGCCGCGCTCGGCGCGGGCTTCACCGAGGCGGACGGCCGGGCCGCCTTCGCCCGGATGCTGGCGCAGCCCGGCCTGCCGGCCCATCTGGTGGTCACCCCGCAGGACTTCGACGCGCTGCGCGGCCTCGCCCGCTCGGTCACCCCGGCCCTGCTGGCCCGGGAGCTGGAGCAGCTGGCACCACCGGCCGGCAGCCACCCGCGCCCCGACCTGGCGACCCCGTTCGTGGCACCGGCCACCGAGCAGGAGGAGGCGGTGGCGGCGCTCTGGCGGGAGGTGCTGGGCGTCGAGGAGGTCGGCGTCGACGACGACTTCTTCGCGCTGGGCGGCCACTCGCTGGCCGCCGTGCAGATCAACACCCGGATCCAGGGCCGCTTCGGGACCGAGCTCGACCTGCGGGACTTCTTCCACTCCCCCACCGTCGCGCACACCGTCAGGCTGCTGTCCGGCTCCGGCGGCGGCGACACCGGGGAGGCGATCGAGGCGCTGAGCCGGGACACCGACGCCGGACTCGACGGACTCGGCGGCCTGGACGGCCCCGACGGCCCCGACGGCCTGGAGGACCTCGACGGCCTGTCCGACGACGAGGTCGAGGCCCGGCTCCAGGCCCTGCTCGCCGAGGAGTCCACCGACCGGGGGGACCAGGAATGAGCGCCCGCGACACAGACCAGGACGGACGTGCGATGACCACCCCCGACCCCGCGGCCCTGTCCGCCGCCGAGAAGCGCGCCCTGCTCGCCGAACGCCTGCGCCGCAGGCAGGCCTCCGCCAAACCCCGGCAGCACCGCTTCCCGGCCTCCTTCCCGCAGCAGCGGATGTGGTTCCTGGACCAGCTGACGCCCGGCGACACCGCCTACAACGTCTGCGGCGCCACCCGGATCCGCGGCCCGCTCGACCTGGAGCTGTGGCGGCGCGCCGTCGCCGCGATCGCCCGGCGGCACGAGGCGCTGCGCACCACCTTCCGCGCGGAGGACGGCGAGCCGGTCCAGGTGGTCACCGAGGGCGCCGAGCCGGAGCTCACGGTCGTGCGCTGCGAGCACCTGGCCGGTCCGGACGGCGAGGAAGGCGTCCAGGCGCTGGCCCGGGAGGAGTTCGCCCGCCCGTTCGACCTCGCCACCGGCCCGCTGGTGCGGATGCGGTTCCTGCGCCTGGCCGCCGACGAGCACGTGCTGCTGCTGACCATCCACCACATCGCCGGCGACCTCTGGTCCACCTCGGTGTTCCTGGACGAGCTGGTCGCGCTCTACGCCGGGTACGCCACCGGCACCGGGGCCAGGCTTCCCGAGCTGCCGGTCCAGTACGCCGACTACGCCGTCTGGCAGCGCAAGCGGCTGGAGGGCGACGGGGCGGCGGCCGACCTGGCGTACTGGACCCAGGCGCTCGCCGGGGCGCCGGCCGCGCTGGAGCTGCCCGCCGACCGGCCCCGGCCCGCCGTGCGGAGCACCCGGGGCGGCTCGCGCCCGTTCACGCTGTCCGCCCGCCTCATGGACGAGGTCCGCGAGTTCAGCCGAGCCGAGGGCGTCACCCCGTTCATGACCCTGCTCGCCGCCTTCCAGGTGCTGCTGCACCGCTACACCCGGGAGGAGGACGTCGTCGTCGGCGTGCCGGTCGCCAACCGGGGCCGCCCCGAGGTGGAGCGGCTGATCGGCTACTTCGCCAACATGCTGGCGCTGCGCACCGACCTGTCGGGCGCGCCGTCCTTCCGGGAGCTGCTGGCCCGGGTGCGGCCGGTCTGCCTGGGCGCCTTCGCCCACCAGGAGCTGCCGTTCGAACGGCTGGTGGAGGAGCTGCACCCGCGGCGCGACCTCTCCCGCACCCCGGTCTTCCAGGTCTCCTTCGTCTTCCAGAACATCGCCATGCCCTCCTTCGACGCGGCCGGGCTGCGCCTGGAGCCGATGGAGGTGGAGGGCCACACCGCCCGCTTCGACCTGGAACTCCAGGTCTTCGACCGGCCCGAGGGCCTGAGCGGCCGCTTCGAGTACAACCGCGACCTGTTCGACCCGGCCACCGTCGACCGGCTCGCCGCCCATCTGCGGCTGCTGGTGGAGCGGCTGCTCGCCGAGCCGGACCGCCCGGTCGGCGATCTGCCGCTGCTCTCGGCCGAGGAGGAGCGGGAGCTGCGCGAGCGGGGCAACGACACCCGCCGGGAGTGGCCCGACGCGGGCCTGGTCCACCACCGCGTGGCCGAGCGGGCCGCCCGCACCCCGGACGCCGAGGCCGTGCGCTGCGGCGCCGAGGCGCTGAGCTACGCCGAACTGGACGACCGCGCCGACCGGCTGGCCCGCCGGCTGCGCCGGCACGGCGTCGGCCGGGACGTGCTGGTCGGCGTCTGCACCGAGCGCTCGGTGGACCTGGTGGTGGCGCTGCTGGCGGTGCTGAGGGCGGGCGGCGCGTTCGTCCCGCTGGACCCGCGGTTCCCGCCGGAGCGGATCGCCTTCATGCTGGCCGACTCCGGCCTGCCGGTGCTGCTCACCCAGCGGCCGGTGGCCGAGCGGCTGCCCGCGTCGGGCGCCGAGGTGCTCTGCCTGGACGAGCTGCGCGCGGAGCTCGCCGCCGAACCGGCCGGCGACCCGGGCGCGCCGGTGGACGCCGCGGACCTCGCCTACGTCATCTACACCTCGGGCTCCACCGGACGGCCCAAGGGCGTGCAGGTCCCGCACCGGGCGCTGGCGAACCTCCTGCGCTCGATGGCCGAGCGGCCCGGCCTCACGGCCGAGGACACCCTGCTCGCCGTCACCACCCACTCCTTCGACATCTCACTGCTGGAGCTGCTGCTGCCGCTGGTGGAGGGCGCCCGGGTGGTGGTCGCCGAGCGCGCCGCGGCCGCCGACGGCGAGCGGCTGGCCCGGCTGCTGGCCGCCAGCGGGGCGAGCGTCATGCAGGCCACCCCGTCCACCTGGCGGATGCTGCTGGACGCCGGCTGGCGGGGCGCGCCGGGCCTCAAGGTGCTGGCCGGCGGCGAGGCGCTGCCCGACGCGCTGGCGCGCCGGCTGCTGGCCGGCGGCGTGGAGCTGTGGAACATGTACGGGCCGACCGAGACCACCATCTGGTCGGCGGTCGCCGAGGTGGGCGAAGGCCCGGTGACGCTGGGCGCACCGATCGCCAACACCGAGTTGCACGTGCTGGACGAGCGGGGCCGGCTGGTGCCGGCCGGGGTGCCCGGGGAGCTGGCCGTCGGCGGCGCCGGGCTGGCCCGGGGCTACCTGGGCCGGCCGGAGCTCACGGCCGAGCGCTTCGTGACGCACCCGTTCGACCCGGACCCGGCGGCGCGCCTCTACCGCACCGGGGACCTGGTGCGCCGCCGGCGTGACGGCGGCCTGGAGTTCCTGGGGCGCCTGGACCACCAGGTGAAGCTGCGCGGCTTCCGGATCGAGCCGGGCGAGATCGAGAGCGAACTGGCCGCCCGCCCGGAGGTCGGCCACGCGGTGGTGACGGTCCGTGAGGACGTGCCCGGTGACCAGCGGCTGGTGGCGTACGTGGTGCCGTCCGGGGGCGACGGCGACGGCCCGGCGCGGGAGTGGCCGGATCAGGTCGACGAGTGGCGCCGGATCTGGGACACCGCCTACGACGAGCCCACGGACGCCCCGGCCGCGGCGGTCCCCGGCGAGGACCTGCGCGGCTGGAACAGCAGCTACACCGGCGAGCCGATCCCCGCCGCCGAGATGCGCGAGTGGGCCGACCGCACCGCCGAGCGGGTGCTCGCCCTGCGCCCGCGCGCGGTGCTGGAGATCGGCTGCGGCACCGGTCTGATCCTCCAGCGGGTCGCCCCGCACACCGGGCGGTACTGGGGCACCGACATCTCCGAGGTCGCCCTGGCGGGCCTGCGCGCGGTGACCGGCGCCGCCGGCGGCGCGTTCGGCGAGGTCGCCCTGCACGCCTGCCCGGCCGACCGGCTCGACCGGCTGCCCGAGCAGTCGTTCGACGTCGTCGTGCTCAACTCGGTGGTCCAGTACTTCCCGGACGAGCGCTATCTTCTGCGGGTCGTCGAGGGTGCGCTGGCCCGGCTCGCCCCGGGCGGTTCGCTGTTCCTCGGCGACATCCGCAGCCTGCCGCTGCTGGCGGCCTTCCACCTCTCGGTACAGCGGGCGCACGCCGAACCCGGCCTGCCCGACGCCGAGTTGCAGGCCCGGGTGCGCCGGCGGGTGGAGGAGGACGAGGAGCTGGTGTTCGACCCGGCCCTGTTCACCGCCCTGCCCCGGCGCTTCCCGGCGATCGGCGAGGTCCGGGTGCTGCCCAAGCGGGCCTCCGCCGCCAACGAGCTGACCCGCTTCCGCTACGACGTCGTGCTGACCACCGGCGCGCCCGCCGCCGGGCCCGCCGCCGAGTGGCTGGACTGGACGGCCGAGGGCCTGACCGTGGCGGCGCTGCGCGAGCGGCTGACCGGCGAGCGGCCCGCGCTGCTCGCCGTCCGGGGCATCCCCAACGCCCGGGTCCGGGACCTCGCCGAGGCCCTCGGGCACCCCCCGCAGGACGCGGCGGCCGTCGACCCCGAGGAGCTGTGGTCCCTCGCCGACGCCACCGGCCACCGGATCGACCTCGACTGGTCCGGCCACGGCCCCGACGGCGCGCTCGCCCTGGTCGCCCGCCGGACCGGCGCCGACGGCGCGCCGCTGCACGCCCTGCCGCGCCTCGCCGAGGTGCCGCCGCGGGAGCCGGACTGGGGCCGCCACGTCAGCGGCACCCGCCGCCGGCTCGCCCGCCGGCTGGTCCCGGTGCTGCGCGCCGCCCTCGCCGAACGCCTGCCCGGCTACATGGTCCCCTCCGCCTTCGTCCTGCTCGACGCCCTGCCGCTGACCCCCAACGGCAAGACCGACCGCAAGGCGCTGCCCGCCCCCGACAGCGAGCGCCGCGACCTCGCCTCCGCGTACACCGCCCCGCGCGACGAGCGCGAGGAGGCGCTCTGCACACTGTTCGCCAAGGTGCTCGGGGTGCCCTCGGTCGGCGTCCACGACAGCTTCTTCGACCTCGGCGGCCACTCCCTGCTCGCCACCCGGCTGGTCTCCCGGATCCGGGCCGCCCTCGGCGCCGAGGTGCAGGTCCGGGCGCTGTTCGAGACGCCGACGGTGGCGGGCCTGGCCCGCCGGCTGGCCGGGGAGGGCGACGGGGCCGCACCGCCGCGCCCCGAACTGGCGCCGGGGCCCCGGCCCGCCGAGCTGCCGCTCTCCTTCGCCCAGCGCCGGCTCTGGTTCCTGGACCGGATGCAGGGCCCCTCCGCCACCTACAACATCCCGATGGCGGTGCGCCTGAGCGGCCCGCTGGACGCCGACGCGCTGCGCTCCGCGCTCGCCGACGTGGTCCAGCGGCACGAGGCGCTGCGCACCGTCTTCCCCGACACCGCGGGCGTCCCGCGCCAGCACGTCCTCGGCCCGGCCGCCGGGAGCGCCGCGCTGACCGTCACCGAACTGCCCGAGTCCGCGGCCGCGCGGGCCGTCGCGGCCGCCGCCCGCCACCGCTTCGACCTGGCCCGTGAACTGCCGGTGCGCGCCGAGCTGTTGGCGCACGGCCCGGAGCGGCACACCCTGGTCCTGGTGGTGCACCACATCGCCGCCGACGGCTGGTCCGTCGCCCTGCTCGGGCGCGACCTCGCCACCGCCTACACCGCCCGCCGCGACGGCCGCCCGCCGCGCTGGGCGCCGTTGCCGGTCCAGTACGCCGACTACACCCTGTGGCAGCGGCGGCTGCTCGGCGACCAGGACGACCCTGACAGCACCTGGAACCACCAACTCGCCTACTGGCGCCGCGCGCTGGAAGGGCTGCCGGAGCGGATCGCGCTGCCCGCCGACCGGCCGCACCCGGCCGGGGCCTCCCAGCGCGGCGGCACCGTGGCACTGCGCTGGGACGCCGCGCTGCACACCGCCGTCGCCGAACTCGCCCGGCGGCACGACGCCAGCGAGTTCATGGTCGTGCACGCCGCCCTGGCCGCCCTGCTGCACCGGCTCGGCGCCGGGGACGACGTCCCGGTCGGGGCGACGGTCGCCGGGCGCACCGACGCGGCCACCGAGGAGCTGGTCGGCTTCTTCGTCAACACCCTGGTGCTGCGCGCCGATCTGGGCGGGCGCCCGAGCTTCCGGGAGCTGCTGGCGCGGGTCCGCGAGCGCGGTCTGGACGGGTACGCCCATCAGGAGGTCCCGTTCGAGTTCCTGGTGGACGCGCTGCGCCCCACCCGCTCCACCGCCCACCACCCGCTGTTCCAGGTGATGCTCGCCTGGCAGAACGTCCCCGACGCGGTGCTCGGCCTGCCGGGCCTGGCCGAGGAGGTCCTACCGGCGGACACCGGCGGCGCCCGGATGGACCTGGTGTTCTCGCTCACCGGGCGGCGCGCCCCGGGCGAGGGCGCCCCGGCCGGGATCGACGGCGTCGTCGAGTACAACGCCGACGTCTTCGACCCGGCCACCGTGGAGCTGCTGGCCGAGCGGCTGCGCCGGATGCTGCTGGCCGTCTGCGCCGCGCCGGAGCGCCCGGTGGGCGAGGTGGAGCTGCTCTCCCCCAAGGAGCGGCACCGGCTGCTGACCGGGTGGAACCCGCCGGACCCGGCGCCGCCAGCCGCCACCCTGCCGCAGCTGTTCGAGGCACAGGCGGCCCGCACCCCCGACCGGCTCGCGGTGGTGGACGTCGAGCGGGAGCTGACCTACGCGCGACTGGAGGAGGAGGCGAACCGGCTGGCCCGGCTGCTGATCGATCGCGGCGCCGGGCCGGAGCGGCCGGTGGCGGTGGCGCTGCCGCGCTCGGCCGCCTCGGTGGTGGCGATGCTCGCCGTGGTGAAGGCGGGCGCCGTCTACCTGCCCGTCGACCCGGACCACCCGGCGCGGCGGATCGGCCTGCTGCTCCGGGACGCCCGCCCGGCGCTGCTGCTGACGGTCGCGGAGTCGGCCCGCGCGCTGCCCGCCACCGGTGTCCCGGTGCTGCGGCTGGACGCACCGGAGACGGCGGCCGAACTCGCCGCCCTGCCGGACGCCACCGCCCCGACCGACGCCGACCGCACCGCGCCGCTGACCCCGGCGAACGCCGCGTACGTCATCTACACCTCGGGCTCCACCGGCACGCCCAAGGGCGTGGTGGTCACCCACGCCGGTATCCCCGGCCTGGTCGCGGCGCAGGCCCAGGGCTTCGGCCTGGACGCGGACAGCCGGGTGCTGCAGTTCGCCTCGCCGGGCTTCGACGCCTCGCTGGCGGAGCGCTGCGACGCGCTGCTGACCGGCGCCGCGCTGGTGGTCGTCCCGAAGGAGGAACTGCTCCCGGGCGAGCCGCTGGCCCGCACCTGCGAGCGGTACGGGGTGACCAATGTGACGCTGCCGCCCAGTGTGCTGGCGGCCGTGCCGGAGGGCGGGCTGCCGGCCGGGCTGTCGCTGGTGGTCGCGGGCGAGTCCTGCCCGGCGGCGCTGGCCGACCGCTGGTCGGCGGGCCGGCGGATGGTCAACGCCTACGGGCCGACCGAGACCACGGTGTGCGCCACGCTGACCGGGCCGCTGGCGCCCGGCGAGGGCGCGCCGCCGGTCGGCCGGCCGATCGCCGGTGCGCGGGTGTACGTGCTGGACGAGGGGCTGCGACCGGTGCCGCCCGGGGTTCCCGGCGAGCTGTTCGTGGCGGGCACGGGCCTGGCGCGCGGCTACCTGGGCCGCCCCGGTCTGACGGCGCGCCGCTTCCTCGCGGACCCGTACGGGCCGCCCGGCACCCGGATGTACCGCACCGGGGACCTGGTGCGGTGGCGGGCGGACGGGCGGCTGGACTTCCTCGGCCGCACCGACCACCAGGTGAAGGTCCGGGGCTTCCGGATCGAGCTGGGCGAGGTCGAGTCCGCGCTGGCCGCCCTGCCGGAGGTGGCGCAGGCGGTGGCGGCGGTCCGCGAGGACCGGCCGGGCCGGCGCGCGCTGGCCGGCTACGTCGTCCCCCGCCCCGGGGCGGCGCCGGACCCGGCGGCGCTGCGGGCCGCGCTGGCCGCGCAGCTGCCGCCGTACCTGGTCCCGGCCGCGGTGGTGGTGCTGGCCGACCTGCCGCTCACCGCCAACGGCAAGGTGGACCGGGAGCGGCTGCCCGCGCCGGAGTTCACCGCCGCCACCGGCTCCGGCCTCCCGCGCACCCCGGCCGAGCGGGCGCTGTGCGCGATCTACGCCGAGGTGCTGGGGCTGCCGGAGGTCGGCACCGGGGACGGCTTCTTCGACCTCGGCGGCGACAGCATCCAGGCGATCCAGGTGGTCTCGCAGGCCCGCGCGGCCGGGCTGGTGATCGGCGCGCGCGATGTGTTCGCCCACCCGTCGGTGGCCGAACTCGCGGCGGTGGCCGTCCCCGCCGGGGACGCGGCGGGCGTCGAGGACGTCGGCACCGGCGAGATCGCGCCCACCCCGATCACCGAGTGGCTGCGCGAACTGGACCTGCCCGACGAGGAGTTCGGCCGGTTCGCGCAGGAGGCGGTGGTCGCCGTACCGGCGGGCCTGGACCTGCCCCGGCTCGCCGCCGTCGTGCAGGCGCTGGTCGACCACCACGACGTGCTGCGCTCCCGGCTGGCCGAGCGGGCGGACGGCCGCTGGGTGCTGCACGCCCGGCCGGCCGGCTCGGTGCGGGTCGCCGGCCACCTGCGCCGGGTGGACGCCGCGGGCCTCGACGCCGCCGGGCTGCGGGCGCTGACCGCCGGACAGGCCGCCGCCGCCCGGGGCCTCCTGGACCCGCGCGCCGGAACGATGCTCCAGGCGGTCTGGCTGGACGCCGGGGCCGAACGCCCCGGACGGCTGCTGCTGGTGCTGCACCACCTGGTGGTGGACGGGGTGTCCTGGCGCGTCCTGCTGCCGGACCTGCGGGCCGCCGGCGAGGCGGTGCTGGCGGACCGGCCGGTGGTCCTGGCCCCGGTGGGCACCTCGGTGCGCCGCTGGGCCGGCCTGCTCACCGGCGAGGCCGCCGCCCCGCACCGCCTGGCCGAACTCCCGGACTGGCAGCGGCTGCTGGCGGGCGCGCCCGCACTGCTCCCGGCCACCGCCGCCGGGCGTACCACGGGGACCGGCCGGCTGCTGCTCACCCTGCCGCCCGAGTGCACCGCCCCGCTGCTGGCCGCCGCCCCCGGCGCCTTCCACACCGGTGTGCAGGACGTGCTGCTGGCCGCGTTCGGCATCGCCCTGGAGGAGTGGCGCCGCCGCCGCGCCCCGCACGAGGCGCCGGCCGGCGGGGTCCTGGTCGCCGTGGAGAACCACGGCCGCCAGGAGGACCTCGCCGACGGCGTGGACCTGTCCCGCACCGTGGGCTGGTTCACCAGCGTCCAGCCGGTGCGCCTGGCCGCCGGCCCGCTCGGCTGGCCGCAGGTCGAGGAGGCCGGTCCCGAGCTGGCCGCCGCCGTGGTCCGGATCAGGGAGCAGTTGGCCGCCCTGCCCGGGGACGGCGTGGGCCACGGCCTGCTGCGCCGGCTCAACCCGGAGACGGCGCCGCTGCTGGCCGCCCTGCCCGCCCCGCAGGTGGCGTTCAACTACCTGGGACGCTTCGCCGACGCCGGCCCGGACACCCCCTGGGCGCCGGTCACGGCCGACGCGGCGCTCGCCCTCGGCGACGCCGACGCCCCGGCCGGGCCGCGCACCCACCCGGTGGAGCTCAACGCCGTCAGCTACGACGGCCCCGACGGCCCGCGCCTCGCGGCCGCCTGGACGTGGGAGGAGGGGGTGCTGGACGAGGGCGCGGTGCGCGAGCTGGCCGAGCTGTGGTTCGGCGCGCTCACGGCCGTCGGCACCTGCGCGGCCGTACCCGGCGCCGGCGGCCCCCCGCCGGTCCGGCCCACCCGCCGGACCCGCCGGACCCGACGCGGCGCAACCGTCCCGCGGGCCGACCGCGGCGACGGCGTACCGCTGTCCTTCGCCCAGCTGGACATCATGCACCAGCCGGTCGACCCGGAGGCCCCGCACCACAACGTCATCACCGCGACGGTGCTGACCGGCAGGCTCGACCCGGCGGCGCTGCGGCACGGCCTGGACGCGATCGTGGGCCGCCACGAGGCGCTGCGGACCCGGATCGTCGAGGACGGCGCCGGCTCCTGGCACCAGCTCGCCGACCCGGTCGGCGGCTGGCCGCTGGCCACCGTGGACCTGCGCGGCGAGCCCGCGGCCGCCAGGACCGAGGCGCTGCGCCGGCTGGTCGCGGCCGAGGTGGACCGCCCGTTCCGGCTGGCCACGGGCCCGCTGGTGCGCGGCACCCTGGTGGCCACCGGCCCGGACGCGTGGGTGCTGGTGCTGGTGCTGCACCACATCGTGGTCGACCTGTGGTCGTACGCGCTGCTCGGCCGCGAGCTGCGCGAGCTGTACGCCGCCAGGGTGCTGGGCCGCGAGCCCCGGCTGCCCGAGCCCGCGGTCCAGTACCCGGACTGGGCGGCCTGGCAGCGCCGGCGGCTGGCCGACGGCGAGCTCGACGAGCACGTCGCCCACTGGGAGCGGCTGCTGGCGGACCTGCCGGCGCCGCCCCGCTTCGAGGCGCCCGAGCACCAGAAGGCCGGCGCCGTCGAGGGCTACACCAGCGGCTTCGTACTGGAGCCGGAGGTCACCGCGGCGCTGAAGGAGGCCGCGCAGCGCGAGGGCACCACCCTGTTCATGCTGCTGCTGTCCGCCTTCCACCTGCTGCTGCAGAGCTACGCGGACAGCGGCTCCGACCTCGCGGTGGGCTTCCCGCTGGCGGGCCGCGAGCACCCGCAGACCGAGCAGATGATCGGCTTCTTCATCAACCCGGTGGTGGTCCGCCCCCGACCCGCCGCGGACGCCACCGTCCGCGACCTGGTCACCGCCGTGCGCGCCGGTGTCCTGGACGCGCATCTGCACCAGGAGGTCCCGCTGCGGTGGCTGCGCCGGGACGCCGGGGAGGACCGCAACCCGCTGCGGCTGCTGTTCAACCTGCTGAACGTCGCGGGCGAGCCGCTGGACCTGCACGGCCTGAGCGCGGCGCCGCTGAACCTGGGCGTCGGCGACGCCGAGGTGATCCCGGAGCTGATCACCGAGATGCGCCCGCACAACGCCGACCTCTACCTGATGATGCACGAGTCCGACGCCGGGCTGCGCGGCCTGTGGCTGTACTCGCCGGAGCGGATCGACCCGCGCTCGATGGCCGCCATGATGCGCCGCTGGCCCCTCGTCCTGGACCTGTTGACCCGCCACCCGGACCTGCCGCTCGCCGAGCTGCGCCACCGCGTCCTGACCGCCCCCCTCCCGCACGCGAAAGGCACCCGATGAACCCCACGGCCACCCCCGTCGCGCTGGTCACCGGCGGCACCCGCGGCATCGGCCGGGCCACCGCCCTGCGGCTGGCCGAGGACGGCTACGACGTCGCCCTGTGCTACGGCGCCGACGCCGAGGCCGCCCGGACCCTGGAGAAGGAGCTGCGCGGCCTCGGCCGGGCCACCTACGTCCGGCGCACCGACGTCGCCGACCCGGCCGCCGTCCGCGAACTGGTCGACGGCGCCGAGGACGCCCTGGGCCCGGTCACCGCCCTGGTCGCCTCGGCGGCGATCCTGCGCGACACCCCCCTGCTGCTGATGGAGGACCAGGACTGGCAGGACGTCCTCCAGGTCAACCTCAGCGGCGTCTACCACGCCTGCCGCGCGGTGATCGACGGCATGGCGCTGCGCCGCCACGGCGCCATCGTCACCCTCTCCTCGGTCGCCGGGGTCTGCGGCAGTCCCGGCCAGACCAACTACGCGGCGACCAAGGCCGGCATCATCGGCTTCACCCGCTCGCTCGCCCAGGAGGTCGGCCGCTACGGCATCCGCGCCAACGCGGTCGCCCCCGGCTACATCGACACCGACCTGGTCGCCGACCTGCCGGAGGAGGCCGTCGAACGCTCGCTGGAGCAGGTCGCGCTGCGCCGCCTCGGCCGCCCGGAGGAGGTCGCCGACCTGGTCGCGTTCCTGCTCTCCGACCGGGCCTCCTACCTCACCGGCGAGGTCGTCCGCATCGACGGCGGCTTCCGCTGACCGTCCCCGTCCTCTTTGGGAGCCCCCGTGACCGACGCCCGATGGACCGTGCTGGTCAACGACGAGGAGCAGCACGCCCTCCACCCCGCCGCCCTCCCCGTCCCGGAGGGCTGGCGCCCCGCCGGCTTCACCGGCACCGAGGACGCCTGCGAGTCCTGGGTCGACGCCCACTGGAGCGACCTGCGCCCGCTGACGCTCCGCCAGGAGGCCGCCCGCTCTTGAGGTGGACACTTCACCAAGGCCCGTGGTCGTGCTAGCGTCCTCCGATGTCGAGGATTCTGGTCACCGATCTGGACGGCACCCTGCTCGGCGGCAGCCCGGACCAGCGGCGGCGACTACGGGACGCGCTGCTCCGCCACCCCGAGGTGACCCCGGTGTTCGCCACCGGCCGGGGTCTCGCCTCGGTCCGCGAGGTCCTGGGCGACCCGCTCGTCCCGCGGCCGCGCTGGATCATCGCCGACGTCGGCGCCACCGTCGTCGACGGCGCGGACCTCACCCCCGTGGCGGCGCTCCAGGAGCGGCTGCGGGCCGGCTGGCCGGGAGCGGACCGCGTGCGCGCCGCACTCGACCGCTTCCCCGGCCTCGCCTACCAGCACGACGTCGTCCAGGATGGCCGCTGCTCCTACCACCTGGCGCCGCGGCACCTCACCGGCGGGCTCACCGGCGCCGTCGAGGCGCTCGGCTGCGCCTGGGTGTACTCCGGGGGCCGCTACTTCGACGTCCTGCCGCCCCGGGCGTCCAAGGGCAACGCCCTGCGCGCCCTGGCCGGGAGGCTCGCCTGGCGCCCGGAGCAGCTGCTGGTCGCCGGCGACTCGCTCAACGACCTCTCGCTGTACCGGCTCGGCGCCCACGCGGTGGTGGTCGGCGGCGCCGAACCCGCCCTGCTCACCGACCTCGCCGGGGACCCCCGCGTGCTCCGCCCCGACCTCCCCGGCGCGGCCGCCATCCACGCGGCCCTGGAGGCCCTCGGCTGGCTCCCCGCCGACCGTGAACCCACCGCACCCGCCGCACCCGCCGCACCCGGCACGTCCGGCGCACCGGTGCTCAACGCGGGGCCGGGACCGTGCGGGTCTCGCGCAGGGTCAGCAGGCCGGTGACGGCCATCGCCACCGCCGTCAGGCCGTGGACGCCGAACGCGGCGGCGGCGGAGCCGTGGTGGGCGAGCACGGTGGTCATGTCGGCGAACGGGATGAGGGCCTCGACCAGCAGCACCCCGCCCAGTGCCTGGCGCTGGCCGGACAGCAGCAGGGCGCCCAGGACCAGGCCGCCCGCGACATCGCGGATGCCCTTGAGGACCAGGAACCCGCCGCCGTCGCCGGAGGGCCAGCTCGGCAGGCCGTAGCCCGGCGCGACGGACTCGGGGGACACCACGAAGGACGTCCCGAACCAGAGGATGAAGAGGACGAAGGCGGCGGTCAGGGCGGTGTTGACGGTCTTGAGCGACATGGCTGTCTCCTGGGCCCGGGTGGGTCGGTCGGGGTCAGGCCGCGCGGACGCGGCGGATGTGGCGGGCGTAGCGGGGGCGGCCGATGAGGTGCCAGACGCCGCGCACCGGCGCGGGGAGGGCGGACAGGAGCGTGGCGCGCTCCGCCGGGTTCGCGTCCTCCAGGACCAGGCCGAAGAGCGTGAGCAGGGTCGGCTTGGGCGTGTTGGCCACCAGGTGCTCGCCCAGCGAGGCCCACTCCCGCTCGGTGATGTGCCGGGCCGCGAGCGGGAGCAGGGTGGCCTCCTCGTCGTCGAGGTGTTCGAGCAGGGCCGCCCGGTGGTCGGCGAGGAGCGCCACCAGGGTGTCGCGCTCGGCGGCTCCTGCGGTGGCCTCCCACGCCGGGAACGCGGTGTCCAGCCGGTCCAGCGTGGCCGCGACGCGCTCGTGCTGGGCCTCCATCCGCAGCACGATGTCCGCCTCCAGGTCGACCCGGGCCAGCAGCGGCGGCCAGAGCAGCTCGTCCTCGCCCTCGTGGTGGTTCCTCAGCCCCAGCCGGTAGTCGCGGAAGTGGCCGGCGATCACCCCGGCGCGGGCGGTGCCGCCCGGGGCGACCGCCGCGACCAGCTCCATCAGCAGCCGCGACTCGCGCCGGAAGGCGCGGTGGACGATCTCCATGTCCTGGGTGTTGACGCTCATCTCTTCTCTCCTGCCCTTCGTCCTGCTCGACGGGCTCAAGACTGCCTCCGGGGCTTTGGAGGCCACTTGGAGCCGGCTTGGAACGGATGCGGCCGGCGGCCGCGCGTACGATGTGTCACGTCATGGTCTTGATCCGGGTGTTGGGCTCCTTCGCGGCCGAGGCCGGCGGCGGGTCCGTCCCCCTCGGCGGACCGCGCCAGCGCGGCGTGCTGGCCCTGCTGGTGGCGGCGCGCGGGCAGGTCGTGCCGGTCGACCGGATGGTCGAGGACCTCTGGCGCGGCGAACCGCCGTCGCGCGCCCTGGCGTCGCTGCAGGCGTACGTGTCGAATCTCCGCCGTCTGCTGGAACCCGGCCGCCCGCCGCGGACCCCGGCGCGGCTGCTGGTGAGCGCGTCGCCCGGCTACGCCCTGCGGCTGCCGCCGGGGGCGGTGGACGCCTGGCGCTTCGAGGAACTGCTGGACGAGGCCCGTGCGCTCACCGCTCCCCGGGACGCCCGCGCGCGGGTGGACGAGGCGCTGGCACTGTGGCGGGGCCCGGCCTTCGCCGAGGTCGCCGACGAGCCGTGGGCCGCCGCCGAGACCGCCCGGCTGGAGGAACTGCGCCTGGTCGCCCGGGAGCTGCGCGTCGCCGCCGGGCTGCGGCTCGGCGACCCCGCGGCGGTGGTGCCCGAGGCGGCGGGCCTCACCCGCGAGGCGCCCCTGCGCGAGGAGGGCTGGCGCATGCACGCCCTCGCGCTGTGGAGCAGCGGCCGCCAGGCCGACGCCCTGGCCGCGCTCCGCCGGGCCCGCGCCGTCCTCGCCGAGGAGCTGGGCCTGGACCCCGGCCCGGACCTGGTGGCCCTGGAGGCGGCGATCCTCGCCCAGCGCACGGACGTCCTGCGCGCGGCCGTCCCGCCCTCCCCGGCGGCCGTGCCCCTGCCTGTGCCGCCGCTTCCTGCCGGCGGGCCCGGTGCGGCGGCGTTCGTGGGGCGGGACGGCGAACTCGCCGCGCTGGTGGCGGCCGCCGGGCGGGCCGCCGCCGACGGGCCGCGCGTCGCGCTCGTCACCGGCGAGGCCGGGCTCGGCAAGTCGGCGCTGCTGGAGCGGCTGGGCGCGCGCCTGGAACGGGACGGGTGGCTGGTGGCCGCCGGGCGCTGTCCCGAGGTGGACGGCGCGCCCGCCGCGTGGGCGTGGGTCGAGGCGCTGCGGACGGTGGCCGCGACCGCTCCTCCGGGGGAGTTCGCCGACCACCTGGCGCCGCTGCTCTCCGACTCCGCGCCCGTGGGCGGTGACGCGACGGCGGGGCGGTTCCGGTTGCGGCGGGCCGTGTGGGACTGGCTCACCGCGGCCGCCGTCGGCCGGCCGGTCGCCGTCCTCCTGGACGACCTCCACTGGGCGGACGCCGCCACGCTGGAACTGCTTTGCGGTGTCGTCGGCGTGCGGGCCCCGCTCCTGGTCGTCGCCGCCTACCGCGCGGACGAGAGCGAGCGCCTCACCGAGACGCTCGGCGCCCTGGCCCGCACCGCGCCGCTCCGGCTGGACCTGCCCGGGCTGGAGGCCGACGCCGTCGCGCAACTGGTCCGCGCCGAGTGCGAGGCCGACGACGCGACCGTGGCCGGGATCGCCGAGCGGACCGGCGGCAACCCGTTCTACGTCCGGGAGAGCGCGCGGCTGCTGACCGGCGAGGGCGCGCTGGTCGCGCTCTCCGAGGTCCCCGAGGGCGTCCGCGACGTACTGCGGCGCCGGCTGGCCCGGCTCCCCGAGAGCGGCGTGTCCGTCCTGCGGCTGGCGGCGGTGGCGGGCCGGGAGAGCCCGGTGGACGTCCTCGTACGGGCCGCCGACACCGACGAGGACGGCGTGCTCGACGCGCTGGACGCGGGTGTCATCGCCGGCCTGCTCGACGAACCCGGGCCCGGACTCGTCCGGTTCGTCCACGCGCTGGTCAGGGACACCCTGGTCGCCGACGTCTCCCGGTTGCGGGCCGCCCGGATGCACGCCCGGATCGCGGCCGCCCTGGAGGGCACCGGCGACGTCGCGGCGCTCGCCCACCACTACGCACGGGCGGGCTCGCCGAAGGCCGTCGGCCACTGCGTACGGGCCGCCGAGCAGGCCGAGGCGCGCTACGCCCACGACGTGGCCGCCGCGCTCCTGGCCGACGCGGTCGCCAACTCACGGGAGTGCGCACCGGACGAGCGGGTCGGCCTGTTCGGCAGGCTGCTGCGCGCGCAGATCAGGGCGGGGGCCGTCGCGGCGGCCCGGCGCACCCGCGAACAGGCCGTGGAGTACGCCGAGTCGATCGGCCGCGACGATCTGATGGTCGCCGCCTTCACGGCCTGGACCGAGCCCACCCCCTGGCGGGCCCGCACCTACGGCACGGTCGACCGCCCCGTCGTCGACCGCCTCGGCCGCCTGCTCGCGCGCACCGGCCTCGCGCCCGAGGTACGGTCCCGTCTCCTCACCGCGTACGCCAACGAGCTGGTGGGCGAGGACGATCCGGCCGCGACGGCCGCGGCGCGGGAAGCGCTCGTCCTGGCCACCGGCCCCGGTCTCCGGGCGGCGGCGCTGCTGGTCCTGGCCGGCGCCGCGGGGCGGGAGGAGGACGCCCGCGAGCTGGTGGGGATCGGCGTCGAGCACGACCTGCCCGTCTACCGGGTGACCGGGCTGCTCAACCAGGCCGCGCACGCCGCCGCCGCCAACGACCCGGCGGCCATGGCCCGTCTGGCCGGGGAGGCGCTCGACCTCGCCCGCGCCTACCGGATGCCCGAGGCGATCAGCGCCGCCGAACTCGCGCTGGCGCCGCTGGCCCTCGTCGAAGGCCGGTTCGCCGACGCCGAGCGCCTCTACGCGGAGGCCACCGGGCGCATGGAACGCGCCGGATCGGTGCACTCCGGCATCGGCCGCCTCGCGCTGGCGACCGTCCGGCTGAACGACGGCACGCTCGGCGGCCACCTGGACGAGGTGCGCGCCCTCCACCGGGCGCTCGGCCCGATGGCCGCCGACCTGCTCACGCTCGCCCTGCACGCCGCCGGCCGTACCGACGAGGCCCGCCGGACCCGGACGGCACCGGGCCCGATCCGGCCCGACTTCTTCTTCACCTTCCTGACCAGCCTGCGGGCGATGGCGGTCGTCGCGCTGAACGACCGCGACGCCGCCGAGGAGGTCCACGCGGCCCTCCTCCCCCACCGTGACGGCCCGCCGGCCGGCGCGGCGAGCCTGTCGCTGGCGCTGCGCCCGGTCGCCCACACGCTCGGCGAACTCGCCGTCCTGCTCGGCCGCCACGACGAGGCCGCCGCCCACTTCACCCGGGCCGCCGCGATCGCCGACCGGTGGAACGCCCCCCACTGGTCCGCCGACGCCCGCGCCCGGGCCGACCTCGCCCGGCGCGGCTCGCGCTAGGGCCCGTCTTCAAACCCCCGTCGTCCGCCCGCAGGGCGGGCCGGGCGGCGTCTGGGTGCGTGCATCGCAAGGCGGAGGAGGGAGTCCATGCGGAGCA